>JAQGON010000129.1 GCA_028293565.1 Verrucomicrobiota bacterium
GAGGGGACATGAGGGGTTGCAGGGCAGGTCCGCACCAGAGACGGGTGAGTCCGCGGAATACCCCAAAACTATTTTCAACGAGCTCCCGATTGTCCTGCGGGGAAGGCGTTCGGCCCTCCCGCGGGCGCCTCACTTCGCCGCCGTCAGCACGATCTCGTAGTCCCCGCGATGTTCCGCCTGCAGACCGGCCGCCGCCGCCAGGAGACTCACGAACCCCTCGAGATTGTCGGAGCGGATGGAGGCGACGATCGGCACGCCGGCGCTGGCCGGATCGGCGAGCACCAGTTGCACGCGATTGCGGCGGTTGAGTTCCGCGATCACCTGCGCCAGCGGCGTGGACGAAAAGTCGAGGAGCTGTGGCTGCCAGGCGCGCATCCGGGCCAGTTGGGCGTCGGTGGTACGGGCGATTTGCGGAGTGGCGCCGGTGGCGAGCGGGACGACGGCGCGCTCTCCGGCGATCACCAGCGGCAGGGCGGCGCCGGGGGTTTCCGCCGCCGGCGTGACGACCTGGACTTTACCTTCGGTCACGAGCACTTCCGTGGCGGCGGGATCGAGCCGTACGTTGAACGCCGTGCCAACGGCGCGCACGTCCACGCCGCGGGCCCGCACGATGAAGGGGCGGGACGGGTTCTTTGTTACAGTGAAGTGTGCCTCACCCCGCCGCAGCAGCACCCGGCGCTCCGCCGCGCTGAAGTTCACCTCGATCTCCGCCCCGCCGTTCAGCTCGGCCACCGATCCATCGTCCAGCACCCGCCGCTCGTAGCCGCCGGTGACCGCCGGGGCGACCGCGGGGGCGGTCACGGACGGCGGTGCGCCCAGCCAGAACCATCCGGCCGTCACGGCGATCCCCGCCGCCATCGCCGCGAGCGCCAGCGGACGGGCCCAGCGCGCCGCGCGGGAAGGCCGCGCGAGCACGTCGGGATTCGGTTCCGCGCCGTGCTCGGGCCGCCAGTCGGCGATGCCATCGAGCCGTTGCCAGCTCGCACGATGCCGGGAAAACCACGTCCGATGACGCGGATCGGCGGAGAGCCACTGGAAAAATTCGTCCTGCTCCGCCGCCGTCAGCCCGCGGTCGTGCTTCGTGAGCCACTCGGCGGCGGAGCGGCGGGCGCGCTGGTCCGCCTCGTTGGAGGAGCGGTTCATCGGGCGCCTCCCGGGCCGTCGCCGTGCTCGGCGAAATAGTCCGTGCACTTCTCGATGCCGATCAGGATCTGATTCGACACCGTGCTCTCGGAAAGGCCGAGGCGCGCGGCGATCTCACGGTGCGACAGCCCGTAGAGTTTGCGCAGCGTCAGGATCTGACGGCAGCGGGCGGGCAGTGACTGGATGGCTTCGGTCAAGAGGGCGAGTTCCTGGTGGCGCGCAACCGTCTCGGGAATACCATCGCCCTCATCCAAGACGTGCAGGGCGTCGATTTCCCCCAAAGGATCCGTGCGGGAAACGTCATGCCGCCGGAGCCGGTCCAGCGCGAGGTTCCGCGCCGTCGCAAAAAGAAACGCCTTGGGGGAGGCGGGCGGGCTCTCCTCCCGCGCCCGCAGGACGCGCACGCACGACTCCTGCACGATGTCATCGACGTCCACGCGCGCTTCGAAGCGCCGGTGCAGCCACGCGTGCAGCATCGCCACGTGCGGCTGCACGTGCTCGGCAAACCAGCGGGCCTGCTCGGGGTCGGACGGGGGCATGGGGTGGGGGCGGCAGGGATCGGATCGATCGATCGCCGCAATCGCGATGTGCGGAAAATTTTCGTCGATGTCGATTTTCTTTTCCGCGCCCGCGCGGCGGTTTCCTAGATTTTTTGCGCGCGGCGATAGCGACGACGGCGGTCAGGGCGGCACTGCGCACTCAAGGATCGAGGCCGCCCTCGACTGGAGGCGGCAGGTCGCTCGCTGACGTCACTGAATGCTCAGCGCCCGGGAGATAGGCCGGGAAGTACACCCGAAACGTCGTACCTTTGCCGAGTTCGCTCGAAACCGTGATCGCGCCGCCGTGTGATTTGACGATGCCCTGCACGACCACCAGGCCGAGCCCCGTGCCGACCCCCGGAGGCTTCGTGGTGAAGAACGGCTCGAAAATCCGCTCCAGCGTTTCCGCAGTCATCCCGTGCCCGGTATCGGTCACTGTGAACCGCGCATAGGAGCCGGGGCGCAAATCCGGATGCGTCGCGGCGAGGCTCGCGTCGACCGCGCAAGGTTCGAGCGTGACGATCACGCGGCCACCCTGCTCCGCCATCGCGTGCGCGGCGTTGATCCCGAGATTCATCAGGACTTGGTGGATCTGGGTGGCGTCGGCCAGGATGGCCGGCGCGTCTTCCTCCAGCGAGGTTTCGAATTTGACCCTGACCATCATGGCGGCGCGCAGCAGTCGCAGCGCCTCGCCCGCAATCTGGCACAGTTGCATCGGCCGCCGCGTCTCCACCTGGTGGGTCGTGAAGGCGGCAATCTGCCGCACGAGCGCGGTGGCCCGCATCGCGCCGTCCATCAACGCGTCGAGATGCTCGGTGGCGGGGGTGTTCCCCGCGGCCGCGTTTCGCGCCAGCTCGCAATAGAACCGGATCGCGGTCAGGATGCCATTGAAGTCGTGGGCGATCCCCCCGGCCAGGACGCCGAGCGCCTCCACTTTCTGCGACTGTCGGAATTGATTCGTGAGCTGCTGACGCTCGATGAACCACCCGAGGTGATGCCCGAAGGCCTCGAACAGCGCGATGAGACCGGCATCCGGCCGCATCACCTGCCGGGTGAAAAACCCGACCACGCCCACGGCATGCCCCCGCAGCTTGATGGGAATGCCGATCCAGCCGCGGAGACCGATCCGGCGCGCCGCCTCCCGCCGCGGACAAATCGCATCCTCGGCGAGATCGGCACACCACTCGACCCGGGAGGAGGTCCACACCCGGCCGGGCAGCCCCTGCTCGCTCGTGAACACCACCTCCCGGCTCGCGTCCGAAAAAGCGCCCAGCTCGGCCGTGGGCAGATGCCAGACGTCGGTGCGGCGCAGCACGTGCGCGCTGCGGTCCGCCATCCACATCTCGCCGAGGTCCCATTGCAGGCCGCAGCCGAAGGCCGCCAGGACCCGCCGATTGATCTCCGAAGGCGAGCCCGCATCGTCGAACGCGGCGGTGACCGTGTGCTGCAGCGCGAGCCGTGATTCGGCGCCGTTGCGCCCCCGCACGTCGCGCGCCTCGATGAACAGCGCCGGCCGACACCGAAACTGAAAGCCGGCCGCATCGATCTCGGCCTCGACGAACGATCCGTCGACGCAGCGAATCCGCTGCGAAAGCAGGGGCCGCGCCCTGCGCAGGGTGTCCGAGTCCAGTCCGGCCCGCGCCACGATGGGCGCGAGGTCTTCGTCGGGCAGGAAGTCACGCACGAGCCGCCCGAGCAGTTGCCATTCGTCGGTGGCCGCGAGGAGGCGCACCGCCGCGGCATTCGAAAACACCACCTTGTCGTCTTGCACGATCAGCATCGCATTCATCGCCATCGCGATGACCGTTT
Source organism: Verrucomicrobiota bacterium (assembly GCA_028293565.1). Classification (GTDB taxonomy): domain Bacteria; phylum Verrucomicrobiota; class Verrucomicrobiia; order Opitutales; family Opitutaceae; genus Opi-474. The sequence continues at coordinate 3,492 of JAQGON010000129.1, forward strand.
GCCATTGGGCGTCCGTCGTGCGCACGTCATCCTCGGCCCGCGTGAGCCGTTCGGTTTTCGCCGCGAGGTCGACGCGTTTCTCCTCGAGTTTCCCCGTCAACCGCTGATTGCAGGCCTTGAGCAGCTCCGCCGCCGGGCGGGGCCGCGAGGAAGGCGGCGGACCGTGTCGGGCCTGCACCACTTCACGGACCGTCCCCAGGAGGACGGCGACCGTGGCCGGTTTCCGCAGGAAACGGTCCGCGCCCAGCTCGATCATCAACTTTTCGTCTCCGGCCGAGGTGTAGGTGGCCGAGTAGGCGATGAACGGCACATTGCAGGAACGTGAGTTCGCCCGCACTTCCATGCAGAGGCGGTAGCCGTCCATGCGCGGCATCAGGATGTCCGAGATGATGGCATCGACGGGCGTGCGGTTCAGCACGCTGAGCGCTTCCACGCCGTCCGTGGCTTCGGATACGACCACCCCTTCGGCCTCCAACACCACGCGCAGGAGCTTCAGATTGATGGGACGGTCATCGACGATCAGGATCTTCATGGTCAGGTCGGGACTGGCTTGGTGGCCGCCGGCCGGATGGGCGGCGCTCCTGGCGGGTCTCCGGCTGCGGCGGAGGGCGGGCGGGGTGTTTCGTACAGCATCGGCGTGACATGTTTTTCGTAGCAGGCCGGGCAGATGCCATGGCTGAAGTGGCTGTCCGTGTGTCGTGTGATAAAATTTTCCACCGGATCCCAGGACTCCTTCTCGTCGCGAATGCTCTTACAGTAGCAGCAGATCGGGAGAAGTTTCCTAAGTTGTTTCACTTCGCCGAGCGCGACGGTGAGTTCGCTGTTGGCGGCGACGAGCTCGGCGGTGCGCTCGCGGACCCGCTGCTCCAAGGCGTTGTTCAGTTCGAGGATCCGGTCATTGGCGCGCCGGGACGCGTCGAGCGCGTGGTGAAGTTCGCTGTTCTTTTCCCCGAGCTTCTTCACGAGGACTTCGCTGTATTTCTGGAGGATTCCCGCCTCGTCCGGTGGGGCCGACGCGGGCGACCGCGGGCTGGCCGTGACGCGCAGCGCCGCCAGGATCAGCTCGACCGACGCCGGCTTCGCGATAAATTGATCCGCGCCGACCGTATCGCTCAACCGGACGTCGCCCGGCGAAGTGTAGGTGCTGCTGTAGAGGAGAAAGCGCAGTTCCCGCAGCGCGGGATGCTTGCGCACTTCATGACAGAGCCGGTAGCCATCCATCCGCGGCATGAGAATGTCCGAAATCACCGCCGAGACCGCCTCGCGGGCCAGCACCTCCAGGGCCTCGACGCCGTCCGCGGCTTCGACCACGGAAATCTCCTCCGCCTCCAGTTGGGCCCGGAGCAGCTTGCGGTTGAGGACGTGATCGTCGACGACGAGGACGTTCATGCTCTCAGTGGCGCGCGACCAGTTCCTCGGCCTTGGCCGCAACGACCTCGTCGATTTGGCGGAGCAGCGTGCGCGTGTTGATCGGCTTGACGATGTAGGCGTCGCAACCGGCCCGAAGCGCGTCGGCCCGGCCATAGTCGGACGAGAACGCGGTGACGGCGATGATCGGAATGTCACGGGTCCCGATCTCCTCGCGACACTGGCGCGCGACGCCCAGGCCACGGATGTCCGGCAGACGGAGATCGAGCAGGATGACATCGGGCGTCACCGCGTGGATCGAGCGAATGGCCTGATCGGCGGACGCCGCGAGCATGATGACGTGACCGCCGGTTTGCAGGACTTCGCTGGCGAGCTTCAGGCTGACGGGATCGTCTTCGATGATGAGGATATGCATGGCGGGGTCTGGCGGGTTAGGCTGGCGGATTTCCGGCGGGAAGGTTTTTGAGGAACGTGTCCACCTGCGCGGGTAGTTTGCGCGTGTCGATCGGCTTGGTGATGTAGCCATCGCAGCCGGCCTCGCCCGCCTTCAGGTCGTCGCCCTTCATGGCGAAGGCGGTGAGCGCGACGATGCGGAGATGGTGCGTGCGGGGGGCGGCCTTGAGCTGGCGCGTCAGCGTGAGGCCATCCATGCCCGGCAGGGCGATATCCATGAGGATCAGATCGGGCAGAACGGTGGCCAGAATGTCCTGGGCCTGCTCAGCATCCGTGGCGGTGAGAATCTCGTGACCCTCGTAGCGGAGCACGTCGGAGACGAGCTTGAGATTGGTCGGATGGTCGTCCACGACGAGGATGGTGGCGTTCATCGGAGCTCCATCGCGACCGTCGTCACGGGCAGGACGACGGTGAACACGCTGCCCCGGCCCGGCTCGCTTTCGACACCGATGCGGCCGCCCTGAAATTCGATGAATTTCTTGGTCAGCGCCAGCCCGAGACCGGTCCCTTCGAAGCGGCGCGCGAGGCCGGAATCGAGCTGCTCGAATTCGTTGAAGAGCCGGCCGAGATCCTCGGCCCTGATGCCGATGCCGGTGTCGCGGATCCGCACTTCGAATTCGTTCCCGTCGAGCGAGCGGGCCTCGATCGTGACCGTGCCGTCGTCATCGGTGAATTTCACCGCGTTCGACAGGAGATTGTAGAGCACCTGCTTGAATTTGTGCTGGTCGAGCGTGACGGCCTCCAGGCCCTCTGCGACCTCGACGAGGACGGCGATGTGTTTTTTGTGGGCGATGCCCTTGATCACGGCGGTGACCTCCTCGATGGCTTTCCGCACGGGGAAGGTTTCGACATGCAACTCCATCTTGCCGGACTCGACTTTGGCGAGGTCGAGCACGTCGTTGATGAGCTGGAGCAGGTGCCGGCCGCTGCTGAGCACGTCGCCGAGATATTCCTTCTGCTTGGGCTTCAGCGGACCGGGTTTCTCGTCGATGAGAAATTCGGTGAAGCCGATGATCCCGTTGAGGGGCGTGCGGAGCTCGTGGCTCACGCTGGAAAGAAAGTCCGATTTGGCGATGCTCGCTTTCTCGGCGGCCCATTTGGCACTCTCCAGCTTCACGTTCGATTCCTGCAACTCCGCTTCGAAGCGCTTGCGGGCCGTGATATCCGCCCGGATGGCGATATATTGGATCGGCTTTCCATCCTCGCCGCGGCAGGGGACGATCGCGGTGTCCACCCAGTAAAACGTGCCGTCCTTCGCCCGGTTCCGGATCTCGCCCTTCCAGACCTGGCCGGAGCTGATCGTCTGCCAGAGGCCGCGAATGAATTCCGGCGGGTGGAAGTGGGAATTGATGATCCGATGGTCCTGACCGATCAGTTCGTCGCGCGGGTATTTCGAAATCGCGCAGAACTTGTCGTTCACGTAGGTGATCCGGCCTTTCGGGTCGGTGATCGCCACAATGGCGTGCTCGTCAAGCGCCGCCCGGACGTCGTGGAGCTCGCGCAGGGCCACCTTCCGTTCCTCCTCGACCTGCTGGCGCAGCGTATTGTCGGTGCCGATCAGGAGATAGCCGATAATGCCATCATGGGCGTCGCGCAGCGCCGTGACCGACACGATGGCGGGAAGGCGATGGCCGTCCTTGCGGATGTAGGTCAGTTCATAGATGTCCTCGATGCCGCGCGAGGCCTTGAACACCAGCGCTTCAAAGCCCGGCGCGATCGGGAGGCCGAGTTCCAAACTGAGCGCCTCGGCGCGCACGATCAGTTCCTGGGGATCGGAAAGGGCGGCCGGGGTGATCTGATTCGTCACTTCAGCGGCCGTGTAGCCCAGCATCCGCTCCGCCCCGACGTTGAAGATCTGGATGACGCCCTTGGCGTCCGTGGCGATATTCGAAAACATGGCGCTGTTTGAAATGGCCCGTTGCAGCGCGCCCGCCTGCCGCAGCGCTTCCTCCGCGCGGTCACGTTCACGGCGCAGGTTTTTCTGGGCCAGCGCGCGTTGCACGGCGATGCCCAGGCGCCCGATCCGGTCCTTGAGCAGGTAGTCCGTCGCGCCGACCTGCATGGCTTCGACGGCAACCTCTTCGCCGACCGTTCCGGAAACGAGAATGAATGGAATATTCAATCCGCTCTCCTGGAGAAGTTTCGCCGCCCGCAATCCGCTGAAGCGGGGCAACGAGTAGTCGGAGAGAATGATATCCGGCAGGTTTTTTATTTCGGCCAGAAAGGCCGCCTCCGTCTCCACGCGTTTCGACGTCGGTTCAAATCCGTTGCGACGCAGTTCGATGATCAGTATCTCCACATCCGTGGAGCTGTCCTCGATGAAGAGGACCTTAAGGGGTGTGCTCATGGTTTGACGTTCGGGACGAGGCACCTGCCCGGGCCGGGGGTGTTCGCCGCAGCGCCGTCCGCGCGGGCGCGCGACATCGAGGCGGGAGGGATGGAATCGGCCGGGGTCTTGATGCCGCCAGTATGGATCATCGCAGTCCGCGTGACCATAGGCAGTGTCCTGATTTAAACGTAGGCCGAGGGAGTCACGCCTGTAGGCGGCGGCCTACAGCTGCCTCGCTACGAGATGCCGTGCTCCTGCGCATAACGCGCCAGTTCCACATCATTCCGGACGCCGAGCTTCTCCAATAGTCGGCTGCGAAACGTGCTGATCGTTTTGGCGCTCAGCGACAGGTCCGCCGCGATTTCTTTCTGGGATTGTCCGGCGACGATGAGCTTGAGGACCTGCAATTCGCGGTCGGAGAGCATCTCGTGCCGGGCCCGGCGGGTATCCCGGCGCAGGTCGGCGACCAGTTTGTGCGCCAGCAGCGGGCTCATGAACTGTTCGCCGGCGAGGATCTTTTGCACCGCCTCGACCAGCAGCTCGGGCGCCGTCTGCTTGTTGAGATAGCCCGCGGCGCCGCCCTTGATGGCGCGCAGCCCGAGTTGATCTTCGGGCGTCGAGCTGAGCACGAGCACCGGCAGAAGCGGATGGCTCCGCCGCACCTCGTCCAGCACCTCGAAGCCGTTCCGTCCCGGCAGATTGATGTCGAGAATGAGAATATCCCACGTCGACAGACCCAGCAGCAGGAGCGCCTCGGCCGAATCGTCCGCCTCGCCGAAGACCGCGCCGGCGATCTCGCCCGCGAGGATTTGTTTCAACCCGCGACGGAGGATCACGTGATCGTCGGTGATGAGGATGCGGGTCATGGCGGGCCGGCGGCGGGGCCGCGTTCCAGGGGGAGGTGCACGCGCACCGTGGTGCCCGTCGCGGGAGCACCGGTGATTTCCAGCGTGCCGCCGAAGGCCTGCGCCCGCTCGCGCATGCCGACCAGGCCGATGGATCGCGGTGCCGCGATCTGCGCCGGCGTGATGCCGCGGCCATTGTCGGCGACGACGAGCGAGGCGAAGAGCGGGGTCTCGGTAAACTCCACGTCGACCAGCGTCGCGTGGGCGTGCCGGGCGATGTTGGTGAGACTTTCCTGCAGAATGCGAAACACCGCCGTGGCGCATTCCCGGCTGATGAAGGAGTTTCCGGTGGACACGCGTGTGTGGCAGGTCAGCCCCAGTCGACGGCCAAAGTCTCCGACCTGCCAGTCGATCGCGGCCGGCAACCCGAGGCTGTCGAGAATGACGGGCCGCAGGTCCGTCGCGATGCGTTGCACCGTGGTGATCGCGGTGTCGGTCTGCGCGATCGCCGCGCCGATCCGCTGGGCGATCTTTTCCCGGGTCGGTTCGTCGATGGTGCGCACCGTCTGCTTCGCGACGAGGGTGAGGTCGATTTTCAGGCTGGTGAGATCCTGTGCGAGGACGTCGTGAATCTCCCGGGCGATCGCCGTGCGTTCGTGCTCACGGACGGCTTCGGTCCGCGCCGCGAGGGCCCGGAGCTGCTCGTTGGCCAGCCGGAGCTGCTCCTCGCCCCGCTTCCGTTCCGACATGTCCCGCAGGATGACCGTGAAGAATTTTCGCCCGCCCACCTCGGCGGTCGAGAATGCCGCCTCGATCGGAAATTCCCCGCCATTGGCGCGCCGACCGGAAATGGCGCCATAGATACCCAGGCGCCGGCCGGTGGCGCCCGCGCCCACGAAGGCCCCGATCGGATCGGCCTGGCTGGGACCGAACCGGCCATGCATGAGATGAGCGAGGGGCCGTCCGACCATCGCCGCGGCCGAGACGCCAAACATCGTTTCCGCAGCCGTGTTGAAAAACACCACGTCGTCCGCCTCGTTGAGGGTGACGATGGCGTCCATCGCCGAGCTGAGGACGCGCTCGAAGCGCGCACGGCTTTCGACGAGTTCGGTGTTCACACGCTGCAATTCGTCGTTTCGCTCCGCCAGCTCCCGGCTCTGGCTTTCCAGTTTCCGCACCAGGGCCGCATTGTATTCGTGCATGACGAACGGGTCGTCCGGCAATGAGGTCTCGTGGCGGCGGGTGGCATCCGGACGGAGCAGTTCGCCGAGCATGAGAAAAACCATCTCGGCCGAAACCGGCTTGAGCAGGTGGCGGTCGGCGCCGTGCCGCAGGGCGAGTTGCTCGTCCCCCGCGGCCACATAGGTGCCTGTGCAAACGATGACGGGCAGATGGCACAGGCGGGGGTGGCGACGGATCTCGCGACAAAGGCCGTAGCCGTCCAGCCGGGGCATGAGAACGTCGGAAATGACGGCGTCGAACTCCTCGCGCTCCAGGAGGGCCAGCGCCACGGTACCGTCGCTCGCCTCGCCGACCGAAACGCCTCCGGCCTCCAGCACCATGCGCAGGAGTTCCCGGTCGTTGGCGAGATCGTCGACAATCAGGACCCGTACGCCGCCGCGACCGGTGACGAAGGAAAGCGCTGGGGCCTGGGAGGTGGAAAGGGGCATGGTCGGCACGAAAGTGAGAAACAAACCTACCGCCCAAACGGGACGCCGCTGAGGCCGATTCGTTGTCGGGCCGGTGGTGGGTTCGGCCTGCAGACTTTTGGCCGCTGTTCTCTCCAACGAGGGCCCATGCTATGGGCCGGAGCCGTCGAATGCGATGCGCATCGAGCTGCTTCGGGTCCATTCGGCCAATGCGCTGAGCGACCAACCGATTAGAATGATCTTCCGTCCGATTCTCGCGTCATCGTCGGGAAAGCGGCGCGGGGCGGGTGACGTGCCTGAGCCGGGCGGTTTTCTTTTCTCGTTGTCTCGGGTTATCCCGAATTCAAAGGTATTTTTACTCTTTGGGGGAGCCGGTTGATCGGCTGGCCCTTAACAGGGCAGTTCCGGCCTCCACTTCATGACTTCTCGCAAGGAAACACGCATGCCCTATGTGGCACCTCTCGATGGGATCCGGGCTGTCGCCATTCTGGCGGTCCTGCTGTTCCACGTCTGGCCCGAGGCGTTGCCGGGAGGCTTCATCGGGGTGGATGTGTTCTTTGTCCTGTCGGGGTACCTGATTTCGTCCATCATCCTCCACGATATCCGGGAGGGCAGTTTTTCGCTCAAGGAATTCTACCTCCGCCGGGTGCAGCGCCTGCTGCCCAACGTGGTGGTCACGGTGCTGGTCACGCTGCTCCTGTGGAAACTCCTGCTGCCGCCGGGGTCGGACGGGCAACCGGCCTTCCACGGCCTCTGGACGCTGTTCAGCCTCTCGAACGTCTACAACTGGCGATATCTGGGTGGCTACTGGGGCACGGATGCGGCGACGGCCCCGCTGACGCATTTTTGGTCCCTCGGGGTGGAGGAGCAGTTCTATCTGTTCTTCCCCAGTTTCCTGCTGGCGCTGGCGCGATTTCAAACCAGCCGGATCCGCCTCTGGCTGGGCGTCGGCGCCGTGCTGAGCTTTGTCGCCTGCCTGTATGGCACGTACACCAACCAGACGCCGACGTTTTATCTCCTGCCCACGCGCGTGTGGGAGCTGTTGCTCGGAGCGACGCTCGCGGCCCAACTGGCGGCGGGTTCCGGCGAAGCAGGTCCGCGACGCATTCTCAGCGACCAGGCCCGGGAGACGATGGGGTGGATCGGCCTGGGGGTGATCTTGCTCGGGTACATTTTCATCGACGAAGGACTCCGGTTTCCGGGCGTGATTTCCCTGGCACCCACTCTCGGCACCGTGCTCGTGCTGCTTTCGATCGCGGGCGGCAACACCCGCATTTCACGGCTGCTCTCGAAGCCGTTCATGGTGCTGGTCGGAAAATTTTCCTACTCGCTGTACCTGTGGCATTGGCCGCTGATCGTCCTGGGCCGGTTGCTGGCGGGATTGTACGGATTTCCGCCGCTCGCGGGAGCGGCCTTGGGCGGTCTGGCCGGGGTGGTCCTGAGCTGGCTGGCCTACATCGGGGTCGAGCAGCCACTGCGCAACCGCGGGGCGGGCCGGGGGCGGCGCCTCGCCGTGATTGCCGCGGGATTTTTCGGCGTCGCGGCCTATTGTGTTTTGGTCACGGTGCGGCCGGTGGCGGTGGACCCGCAGCATCGGTTCGATCCCCTGACGGCCTCCGGCAAACTCTTCGACGCGGGCCGGACTGCGCTCGAACAAGGCAAGGTCGGCCCCAACCTCTCCGACGTGAAGTTTATCACGCCCACCGCGCCCACGCGCGATGCGTGGCGCACGGGCGGGGTGATCCGCCCCTACGGCGGCGAGCGCCCGCAGGTCGTGGTGTTCGGCAGTTCGCACGCGCTGATGTATGCGCGGCTGATCGACGACATCTGTCGCGAGGCCAAGCTCACCGTGGCCTTCCTGAGCGTGGACGCGGGCACGCCGGCGTTTTTTGAGACGACCACCAACGCGAACTTCCCCTCGGCCAAGGACGCGCGCGAGTTTGACGACACGCGGCGCAAGTGGCTCCGCGAATGGCACCCCGACGCGGTGCTGGCCATCGATCGCTGGGACATCCGCATCACCACGCAGCCGGCGTTTGACACGTCGATGCGGTCGTTCCTCAAGGAGGTGAGCCCGCTGGTGGGCCGCGTCGTGTTTGTCGCCCAGGTGCCCGTCGCCGAGCAGGGGGAAAAAGTGAATCTTCGCGGGTATATCAACTGGCGCTGGGATCAGCAGAAGGACCAGGGGCCGCCCCGTCTCGGCGTCGATCCGCGAGAGCCGTTCCGTCAACAAGTGGTGGCCGTGGCGGAAGCGGTGGCGAAGGATTTCCCCAATCTCCGCGTGATCCGGCCCGACCGGAAATTTTATCTGGAGGACGGTTCCATCCGGTACCTGGACGGACGGAAATTCCTCTACGCGGACGATGACCATCTCTCGGACATCGGCACCGAGCAGGTGCGATCCCTGTTTGAAGCGGCGATCGCCGAGGCCCGGGGCAGCGCCCCGCAGGTCCTGACTTCCCGGTGACGAGGACGGACGGGAACCGCGGGCTTGTCGATTTAGAGCAGGGCGACGGCGTCGCCCACGCGCAGCCTCCCGGATTTGGTTTCGTGGATGAGGTTCTGGCCGAAAATGACGTCGGTGGACGCGGCGGCGCTGCGGCGGTAGGTGGCGAGGGTGCGGAGGGGTTCCTTGCCGCGTTCGGCGGTTTCCTGGTCGGTGGTCGTCATGATGCAACGGACGCAGGCGCCGCCGGTGCGAAACGTGGCGGTGCCGAGGCGGAAGGTCGTCCACGTGTCCTCGGCGAAGGCGGGGCAGCCCGCGACGACGAGGTTGGGGCGGAAGCGGTTCATCGGGAGCGCGTCCTCGCCGCGCTCGGCGAGGCGGTCGTTGAGGTCGGCGAGGGAGGCCTCGCTGATCACGAGGAGCGGGTAGGCATCGGCGAAGGTCACGACGTCGCCGGGGCGGGCGACGGCCTTGAGGATGGGGCGGGAGAATTTTTCGCCGATGCGGACGAGTCGGCAGCGGGTGCCGAGAAAATCGGAGAGGAACTGCGCGGGGGCGTCGCCGCAATCTTCGGCGAGGAGGTTTTCGCTTTTCCAGACGCTCACGGTGCGGAGCGGGGCGGCGGGATCGGAGGCGCGGGCGATGCGGACCGAGTTGGCGGGCGAGGTGGAGAGCGTGAGATGAGTGGCGTCGAGGGCGGTGGCGACGAGGGCCATCCGCGGGAGGGCGCGCTGGGTGAGGAAGCGACCGGTTTCATCCACGACCAGAAAACGCCGGTCGCCGATGAACCCGAGGGCATCGAGGTCGGCGGAGTCGACGGCGAAGCCGCCGAGGGATTTGACCGGGTAAAGGAAGAGGCCGGAAAGGTGCATGGCGATGGGCGCGACGAAGTGCCGCCCCAGTGGTGCCGCGATTCGGGCGCAGGGTGAAGGGCGAAATTCGCCCGCGACACTCAGCGATGCATCCGAATCGGCGGCGACTGCGAGGGTCCGCGCACGGGCTGCTCAGCGCCTTTGCGCACCGCGCTCGGCCTGCTCGTGGATATATGTGGCGGCGTCCCACTTGATGTCCCAATGGGCGACGTAGTCGGCGAGGGGGCCGAGGCCGACGGAGGCGCGGCGCTCGTCGACGTGCTCGGGGTCGCCGAGATTGTCGACGTAGAAGGGGCCGTCGCCGCGGCGCGTGATCTGGCTGCCATAGATCTGGGGGTGGCCGTCCCGGAGGGCGATGCGGTCCTCGAGGAGCGCGAGGGACGCCGGGCGGGCGGCCCCATTTTTCGCGGCTTCGCGCATCATCGGCAGGTATTTTTTCTGGGTCGCGAGATCGCTGTGCTGGATGACGAGGAAGAGCGCGCTGTTGGCCTTCGCGCCGATGACGTCGGGGCCGACCCAGCCTTTTTCGTCCAGGATATGGGTGATCTGGGGGAGGTTCTCCGCGTCTTTTTCGGTCATCGTCTTCATGAGCGCCCGGAGCTCCGGCGAGTTGCGGCCGAACTTCTTCTCCACCTCGGCTGTCTGCATCCGGTATTTCTGGTCCTCATCGAGGATGGCGAGGAGCTTTTTCTGAAGGTCGGGATCGGTGACATTTTCCGCGCGGCCCTGCGTGCGCTCGAGGGCGGCGACGATTTTCTTCCATTCCTCGGTGGCGTGGAGCGGGGTGAAGGCCGGATTTTTGGTCAGGCGCATGGGCTGGTTGAATCCCTTCGCGACGGCCTGGCCCAGCCACGCGAGGGCGACCTCAGTCCGGTCGGCCTGGGCGGCGGCCGCGGCGGCGATGACGAGATCCACGGGACGGGCGGGGCCGGCCTCGAAGGCGACCGTGAAGGCGTCGACGGCCTTGGCGAAGTCCTTGGCCGTGGCGGCGCGGCGGGCTTCAAAAATCTCGGGAGGCAGGGATTGCTTCCACGTGCCGGGAGTCAGCCGGGTGGAGGCCACCAACGCCTCGAACGCGGGTTCGAGCGCGGCGGCGTTGTCCGCGGGTATCTTGGCGAAGTAGTAGACGTGATTCGACTCGCTGACGACCAGCGCGAGAAGCTCGCGATAGGCGCGACCGGCCGTGGTGTAGTCGGCGCTCCAGGTGAGGGCGGAGTGTCCGCCGATTTCCCGGGCGACGAAGCTGTCGGTACGGTTGGTATAGTCGGGGGCGGCGACGGTGCCGCGAAAGCGCGCTCTGCGGTCCGCTTCGGCGATGAGCCACGCGGGGTGGCCCTCGGCGGGGGCGAAGGGCTCGTAATAAACGTGGGTTTCGACGGCGATCTGGACATTCGGCAGCGACTTGGAGGTGACGAAGAGCGTGGAGTCCATGTCGCCCCAGCGGTTGGCCGACACGACGGTCCACCCGGAGGGGCAGGTGAAGGCGAGTCCGTACTCGGTATCGGTGACCCGGCCGTCGGCCTGGGAGATTTGCTTCAGAGCGGCCAGTTGGGCGAAGCCGGTCGAAGCGCAGGTGAGAAAGGCAACGGCGAGAAGCGCGAGCGGGGAGACGCGGGCGCGGTGAAGACGGATGGAGTTGAGGTGCATCGGGGCGGAAGCGGGTAAGACAGGGCCGGGGCGCGGCGGAGCAAAGCGGGGTGGCGCCCTTGAGGCAACGGGAGTCGACCGGAAATCTTAGGCGAGGGTGGAGCGTTTTTCGCGCGAGGGAAACGGTTATGACACGGAGCGGCACGGAGACGGGCGCGCCCAGCAGGCCGCGCCCGACCTCAGGTCGCCTTCCGCCGATAAGTGGCAAGATAGTGAGTCGAGCCCGGCGGGCTGGCGAAGGCGGTGGGGGTGGTACCATCGAGACCGTAGCAGACCCGAAGACGGTCGCCGACGAGCTGGTAAATACAGGGGATGGTGCGGCCTTCATTGGGGCCCTTGGCGCCCAGCAAAATCATCGTCGCGTGGGGGGCGCCAGAGCCGCGCTGATAGGTGCCCTGATCGGCCAGTTCCCCGGCAAAATGGACGTGATAGGTGTCCGCGGTGAGGTGGAGTTCCACGCGCAGGGCGAGGAGGTCGGAAGAGGGTTCGCCGCCGCTCTCGGCGCGCACCATTTCCCAGATGCCGTGAAGAGGCTCGGTCATGTTATGAAATAGGGATGTTTTTAACCACGGATGGACACGGATAGACACGGATGAAAAACCCGGCAAGAGCGCCGAATTTTAAGGCGGTTTACAGGAGGAAACGGAGGGAACTGAGAAAGACAAAACCGATGAATTGTCGGTCGCGAGATCGGGGCCTCCGTTACCTCTGTTTCCTCCTGTGAGAAATCGGGGGATTTAATCGCCCGAAAAAGGCTCCGTCAGGAATCGATTTCTGGAGGGGTTACGGGGAGGGATTTTTTGGCCTTCGCGCCGAGGGTTTTCAGCTCCTCGACCTGGGTCAAAAGGTTGCCCGGGCCGGTCTTCAATTTACCGAGGGCGCCGTCGTAGCTTTCACGGAGGCGGAGGAGATGCTTTCCGATGTCCTCCAGATCGGCAAAAAGGCCGGCGAATTTGTCGTACAAAAGACCCCCTCGTGTGGCGATGGCCTGGACGTTCTTGGTCTGGCGGTCCTGCTTCCA
>JAQGON010000149.1 GCA_028293565.1 Verrucomicrobiota bacterium
GCCACCAGGCTCGCCGCCCGCTGAGCGTTTTCCGGAGACCACCCTCGTCCCTCACCACCATGATCCCGCTGATTGTCGTGCTTGTGTCACTCGTCCTTTTCACCGCCTACGATTCGTCGGCCTCGCCCTCGAACAAGCCGTGAGCCGCCGCCGTGCGCCGGGGAGCGCGAGGGCGACGCTTTCGCAGGCCCGGCAACGCGGCGCTTTTTTGCGGCAACCCCTCCGAACCGGCTATGCGCCGCGCAGGGGCTCGTCAGCGGCCGGGCCCTTCCATCGCCAGTTGCGGATCTCGGGGAGATCCTGGCCGTGGCGTGTGATGTAGTCCTTGTGCTCGACGAGTTTTTCCCGGAGCTGCTGCTTGAGATAGGCGCCCTTGGCGCCGGTCTGCGGCAAACGGTCGATCGCATCCATCGCCAGATGGAAACGGTCGAGGTCGTTCAGCACCGTCATGTCGAACGGCGTCGTGATCGTGCCCTCCTCCTTGTAGCCGCGGACGTGGATGTTCCGGTGATTCGCGCGGCGGTAGGTGAGGCGGTGGATGAGCCATGGATAGGCGTGGAAGGCGAAGATGACCGGCTTGTCCTTCGTGAAGAGCTCATCGAATTCCTGGTCGCCCAGGCCGTGCGGGTGCTCGGTGTGCGGCTGGAGGCGCATCAGGTCGACGACATTGACGACGCGAATCCTCAGCTCCGGCAGGTGCTCGCGGAGGATCGAAACCGCCGCGAGGGTCTCGAGCGTCGGCACGTCACCGCAGCACGCCAGCACCACGTCGGGCGCGACGCCCTGGTCGTTGCTCGCCCATTGCCAGATCCCGATGCCGGCGGCGCAATGGCGGACGGCGGCGTCGATCGGCAGCCACTGCGGCGCGGGATGTTTGCCGGCGATCACGACGTTGACATAATGGCGGCTGCGGAGGCAGTGATCCATCACCGAGAGGAGACAGTTCGCATCGGGCGGAAGATAGACGCGGATCACCTCGGCCTTCTTGTTCACGACCACGTCCAGGAATCCTGGGTCCTGGTGCGTGAAGCCGTTGTGATCCTGCCGCCAGACATGGGACGAGAGGAGGTAATTGAGCGAGGCGATCTTGTGGCGCCACGGCAGGCGGGCAGTCACCTTGAGCCACTTCGCGTGCTGGTTGAACATCGAGTCGACGATGTGAATGAACGCCTCGTAGCAATTGAAGAGTCCGTGACGCCCGGTCAGGAGGTAGCCTTCGAGCCAGCCTTCGCACTGATGCTCGCTCAGCATTTCCATCACCCGTCCGGTCGGTGCGAGGAACTCATCCGCCGGTTCCGTGGCGGCGTTCCATTGCCGCTGCGTCACCTCGAAAACCGCCTCGAGCCCGTTCGAGACCGTCTCGTCGGGTCCGAACACGCGGAAGTTGCGCTGCGGCTCGTTCAGCTTCGTCACGTCGCGCAGGAAGCGCCCGAGCACGCGGGTGTCGCCGATCCCGCTCGTCCCCGGACGCGGAACGTCGACGGCGTACCCGCGAAAATCGGGCAGGCGGAGATCGCGCAGCAGTCCGCCGCCGTTGGCGTGGGGGTTCGCCCCCATCCGGCGCACGCCCTTGGGCGCGAGCTCGGCGAGCTCCGGCCTGAGGCGGCCCGCCTCGTCGAAGAGTTCCTGCGGACGGTAGCTCTTCAGCCATTCCTCGAGCAGCTGCAGGTGGGCGGGATGCGCGGCGGGGTCGGAGAGCGGCACCTGGTGCGAGCGGAAATTGCCCTCGATTTTTTTGCCGTCGACGACCTTGGGGCCGGTCCAGCCCTTGGGCGATGCCAGCACGATCATCGGCCAGCGGGGGCGGTCATGCTGGCCGCCGTTTCGCGCCGCACGCTGGAATTCGCGGATGGCCTCGACCGCCGCGTCGAGCGCGGACGCCATCGCCTCGTGCATCCGCACCGGATCGTCGCCCTCGACGAAACACGGCGTCCAGCCATAGCCGCGAAGGAGCTGGTCCAGCTCCTCGCGTGAAATCCGCGCCAGCACGGCGGGGTTGGCGATCTTGTAGCCGTTGAGGTGGAGGATGGGCAGGACGGCGCCGTCGGTGGCGGGATCGAGGAATTTGTTCGAGTGCCAGGCCGTCGCCAGCGGGCCCGTCTCCGCCTCGCCGTCGCCCACGACGCAGGCCACGACGAGGTCGGGGTTGTCGAACACCGCGCCGAAGGAATGACTCAAAGAATAACCCAGCTCGCCGCCCTCGTGGATCGAGCCCGGCGTTTCCGGCGACGCATGGCTCGGGATTCCGCCTGGAAAGGAAAACTGGCGAAACAGCCGGCGAAGCCCGGCTTTGTCCTGGCTGATGTCCGGATAAATCTCGCTGTAGGAGCCCTCGAGGTAGGTGTGACTCACGACGGCCGGGCCGCCGTGGCCGGGTCCCGACACATAGATCATGTCGAGATCGTATTTTTTGATGACCCGGTTCAGGTGCGTGTAGACGAAATTCTGGCCCGGAGTCGTGCCCCAGTGCCCGAGCAGCATATGCTTCACGTCTTCCAGCGCGAGTGGACGCTGGAGCAGGGGATTGTCGCACAGGTAAATCTGCCCCACCGAAAGATAATTGGCGGCTCGCCAGTAGGCGTCCATCCGTTCGAGGAGATCCTTGGTCAGCGTGTTCGTTTTCATTGTTGGGATTGGCGCCACCTCGGGCGGGCGGCGGATCAGGAGGTGCGCTCCGCGCGGTGGCGGACGACCGCCCGGGCGATGATTTGCTCCTCGTCGGTTTTCATGGCGCGGACTTTGACCGTCGCGGCGGCGGACGAGATCACCGGGCCGCCCGCTTCATTGCGCGCGCCGTCGATCGCGATGCCGAGAAATCCGAGCCCGGCGCAGATCCGGGCGCGCACCGCCGCGGAGTTCTCGCCGACGCCGCCGGTGAACACGAGGAGATCCAGGCCGCCAAGCGCGGCGGCCTGGGCGCCGATCGCCTTCCTCGCCTGGTAGCAGAAAATCTCGACGGCGACCGCCGCGCGTTCATCGGTGGCTTCGCGGGCCAGCAGGTCCCGCAGGTCCGCGCTGGTCCCGGAAAGGCCGAGAAGGCCGGACTCGTGGTGGATCATCCGTTCGAATTGGAGCGGAGACATCTGCTGGCTCGAGACGAGGCGGGAGAACAGACCCGGGTCGAGGTCGCCCGGCCGCGTGCCCATCGGGATCCCGCCGGCGGGAGTGAACCCCATCGTGGTGTCGATGCATCGCCCGTTTTCCACGGCCGCCAGGCTCGCGCCGCTCCCGAGGTGGGCCAGGATGATGCGCCCCGTGACGGCGGCGGGCTCGTCGAGCCGCGCGAGCTCGCTCATGAGATATTCGTACGAGAGGCCGTGAAATCCAAAGCGGCGGATTCCCTCTTTCTCGTAACGCAGCGGAATCGGGAAAAGAAAGGCGCGCCGCGGAAGGTCGCGATGGAATGCGGTGTCGAAGCAGGCGACCTGGGGAACGTCCGGAAAATGATCGCGCACGGCGGCGATCAGGCTGATCTCCGCCGGCAGGTGCTCCGGGTCCGCCGGACTGAGCCGCCGCAATTCGGCGAGCAGGGCGTCGTCGATGCGCGCCGGCGCCCGGTACCGGATTCCGCCGTGAACCACGCGATGGCCGACGGCGGACGGACGCCGGTCACCGGTGACGACACGGATTTCCCTCAAGACAATCTCGAGTCCGCGCGCATGGTCAGGCACGCCGGGCAGCGGCCGTTTCGTCGCGGGAAGCGTCTCGCCCGAGAGTGAAAACTCCGGCGCCTCCTGCCCGATGCGGCCGATTCCGCCGGACGCCAGACGCTTGATGCCGTCTGCGGCAAAGACGGCGAATTTCAGGCTCGAGGAGCCCGCGTTGAGAATGAGGAGGAAATCTTGCAGGCGCTTCAAGAAGCGCGAAGAACGCGCGGTCTGCAACCCACATGGCAGGCGCCGGGGCGGCGAGCCGATCTTTTGCGTCGACGGAGCGGCCAACGCGTTGAGGGCAACGCGTTCCACCCGGAGCGCGAACCTAACGGGTCGCGGGGCTCGGCGCCGGCGCGGTCTTGACCTGGACCGGCGCGTTCGGCTGCAGGAGGTACTGTCCGTCGACTATCACCTTTTCTCCGAGCACCAGCCCCTTCTCGATAAATGCGAGATCGTTCTCGACGAGCGAAACAGTGACCGGCCGGACGACCGCGCGGGAGTCGGCCGAAACGACGTAGACGAAGGATGCGGCATCGTTTCGCTGGATCGCGGCCGCCGGGATGGCCAGATGCGCATCGCTGTGGGAGAGCAGCAGCTTGACGTTGACGAACTGGCCGGGCCACAGCGCCTGGGGCTGGTTGGGAAAGGTGGCCTTCAAACGGATGGTCCCGCTGACCTGGTCGATCTGGTTGTCGATCGAGTCCAGGGTGCCGCTGGCGAGGACCGCCTTGTTGTCCCGATCGCACGCGAAGGCCGCGAGCGGCTGCTGCGGCGCGCGGGCAAGCACGGCGGAGCTCAGCACGGCGAAGCTGCGGTCCGGGACGGTGAACACGACGGAGATCGGCTGGACCTGCTTGATCACCACGATGCCGGTGGTGTCGGACGCCGACAGGATATTCCCCTCGTTGACGAGGCGGAAACCGGCGCGGCCGTCCATCGGCGCGGTGATCGTGGTGAACTCGAGCTGGACGCGCGCGTTGTTCACCGCGGCCTCGTCCGCGCTCGCGAGCGCCTTGAGCTGCATCAGCGCCGCGCGATGCTGGTCGAGGGTTTGCTCGTCGACCAGGGCCTTCAGCTGCAGGTCCCGGTCGAGGACCTTCTGGGCGAAGTCGACCTGCGCCTGGTCCTGGTCGCGCTTGGCCAGCGCCTGGTCGAGGACGCTCTGGACGGGGCGCGGATCGATCTGGGCGAGCACGTCGCCGCGGTGAACGTCCTGTCCGTCGCGGAACATCAGTTTGATCAGCTTGCCGTCGACCTGGGGCCGGACGACGACCGTGTTCAGCGCCTGGACGGAGCCGATGCCTTCGAGGTACCGGTTCATCTCGTGCGCGCTCACCGCGACCGCGGTGACGGCGATGCGCGACTCGTCGCCCTTCGCCGTCCCCGCTTTGGTCCCGGAACGGGAACAGGAGGCCAGCAGCGCCACGGCGAGCAGGCCGGCGAATGGGAGAAAACGGGGGAGGGACGCGCGTCGCATGATAAAAATCTTCTCTAGCCTGCCGTGGTTTCAACGCGCTCGAGGGCAACCGGCGCGCGCGATTTCCGGCGGCGATCGTTCCACTCGATCAGCCGGTTCATGTAGAGGAAGATCACCGGCACGGTGAACAGCGTCACGAACTGCGAGACGACGAGCCCGCCGATGATCGCCACCCCGAGGGGCCGCCGCAGTTCGGAACCGGCGCCGGCGCTCACGGCCAGCGGGATCGCGCCGAACAGCGCCGCCATCGTGGTCATCATGATCGGCCGGAACCGCAGGAGGCACGCGGTGAAGATCGCCTCGGCGGCGGGCTTTTTTTCCTCGCGCTGCAGCCCGAGCGCGACGTCGACCATCATGATGGAGTTTTTCTTCACGATTCCGACCAGGAGAATCAGCGCGATGATGGTGATGACCGAGAGATCGACGTGCAGCAGGTACATGGCCAGGAGCGCGCCGAAGGTCGCGGAGGGCAGCGACGACAGGATGGTGATCGGGTGGAGGAAGCTTTCGTAGAGTACGCCGAGGATGATGTAGACCGTCAGGATGGCCGCGGCGATGAGGAGGGGCTGGCTCGAAAGGGAATCCTGGAAGGCCTTCGTCGAGCCTTGGAACGACGTCTTCATATGCGGCGGGATCTGCACTTTTTTCTCCAGCCCGTGAATCGCCTCGACGGCGTCGCTGAGCGACGCGCCCGCCGCCAGATTGAACGACACGGTGACGGTCGGATAGGTCCCGAGATGCCCGATTGTGAGCGGCGTCAGGCCCGGCTCGACGGTGGTGAACGTGCTCAACGGAATCATCTGCCCGGTTTTCGGCGAGCGGATCTGCAGCGCATCGAGGCTGCGCGCATCGAGCTGCCAGTCCGGCGGAACCTCGAGGATCACCTTTCGCTGGTTGAGCGCCGTGTAAAGGGTCGCGATCTGCCGCTGGCCGAAGGCGTCGTACAGGATCTGGTCGATGTTCGCGGTCGAGATGCCGAAGAGGGCTGCCTTGTCCCGGTCGACGATGACCCGGACCGAGGAGGCGAGGTCCGTGACGTCGCTGCCCACGTCCTGCAGCTGCGGCAGCTTCTGGAGTTCCTGCTGGTACGTCCTCGTGAAGGCGTAAAGCTCCGCCGTGTCGGAGTCCTGGAGGACGTATTGATAGAGCGTCTTGGAGTAGCCGGCGCCGATGCTGACGCTCTGCTGCGCCTTCATGTAAACCTTGACGCCCGGCTCGGTTTTGAATTTTGGCCGCAGCCGGGCCATGACCTCGACCGCGGAGCTCGAGCGCTGGTTGAACGGCTTCAGGATCATTTTCATCCGGCCGTTGTTGGTCGACGGGTGCGGTTCGACGTAACTGTAGACATTCGCGACGTCCGGGTCGGCGAGGACGATCTTCACGATCTTCAGGTGCTTCTCGGACATCTCGGCGAACGAGATGTCAGGCCTGGCCTCGGTCGTGATCGAGACGATCCCGACGTCCTGTTCCGGGATGAAGCCGCGGGGAATGACCGCAAAGAGGAGGGCCGAGCCGGCGCACAGCGCGATCGTCAGGCCAAGCGCGAAGCGCTGGTGCTGGAGGATCCACGTCAAGCCGCCCCGGTAGGCCGCGAGGAGGCGATTGAAGGCGCGCTCGGTCGCCTGATACAGGCGGCCGTGCGACGAGCTCTTGGGATTCTCCGCGAACAGGCTCGCCGCCACCGCGGTCTGGGTGAGGGAAATGATCGCGGACCAGACGATGGCCACGATGACCGTCACGGAGAATTCGCGGAAGAGCCGCCCCACGATCCCGCTC
This sequence comes from Verrucomicrobiota bacterium, assembly GCA_028293565.1. Classification (GTDB taxonomy): domain Bacteria; phylum Verrucomicrobiota; class Verrucomicrobiia; order Opitutales; family Opitutaceae; genus Opi-474. The sequence goes on from JAQGON010000149.1 coordinate 6,907, forward strand.
ATCAGCAGCAGCGGAAGAAACACCGCGGCGAGCGAGAGCGTCATCGACAGCACCGTGAAGCCGACCTCCGAAGCGCCGTCGATCGCGGCCTGCTTCTTCGGTTTTCCCATCTCGACGTGCCGGACGATGTTCTCGAGCACGACGACGGCGTCGTCGACCACGAAGCCGACCGAAATGGTCAGGCCCATGAGCGAGATGTTATCCAGGCTGAATCCGAGCAGGTACATCACCGGGAAGGTCCCGAGGAGGGACAGCGGGATGGAGAGCGACGAGATCACGGTCGCGGTGAATTCGCGCAGGAAAACAAACATCACGAACGCGACGAGCCCGATGGTGATGGCGAGGGTGGTTTGGACGTCGTGGAACGAGGCGCGGATGGTCTCGGTGGTGTCCGCGACCACCGCGATCCGCATCGAGGCCGGAGCCGCCGCAATCAATCCGGGCAGCATCGCCTTCACCGCGTCGACCACCGCCGGGATGTCGATGCGCGCCCCGGTCTGCTTGTGCACGTCGACGATGATCGCGACCCTTTCATTCGACCACCCGGTCACTTTCAGCTCCTCGGTGGATTCGAAGGCCCGGCCCACGTCGCTCACCCGGGTCGGCGAACCGTTCCGCCACGAAATCACCTGGTCGTGATAGGACTCGGCCTTGAACAGCTGGTCGTTCGCGTCGATCAGCTGGGTCTGGCCAGACCCGGCGAGCGTCCCCTTGGGGGTGTTGGCGGTGGCCGTAGCCAGCGCCGTGCGGACGTCCTCGAGGTCGAGCCCGCGCGCCGCAAGGGCCGTGGGATTGACCTGGACGCGCACGGCCGGCACCTGGTCGCCGTGATAGTCGACGACCCCGATTCCGGGCACCCGGGTGATGGCGCGCGCGATGACCTCGTCGGCGTAGCGATAGACTTCCGAAATGGGCATCGTGTCCGACGACACGGCGAGCGAGATCAGCGTGAAATCGTTGGGATTGACCTTCTGGTAGCGCGGCGGGTTGGGGAGGTCCTTGGGCAGTTCGCCGGCGGCCGCGTTGATCGCCGCCTGCACATCCTGCGCGGCCGCGTCGATGTTCCGGTCGAGGGCGAACTGGATGACGATCTGCGTGTGCCCGACGGAGTTCGAGGAACTCATCGAGTCGACGTTCGGCACGTTCGCGAGCGCCCGCTCGAGCGGGCCCGCCACGGAGCTCGCCATCGTGTCCGCGCTCGCCCCCGGCAGGTTCACCGAGATGCTGATGGTCGGAAAATCGATGTCCGGCAGCGAGGAAATCGGCAGCTGGAAATAGGCGAGCACCCCGAGCACGACCAAGCCGAACACCAGGAGAGCGGTGGCCTTGGGGCGCTGGATGAAAGGAAGGGAGAGATTGGTCACGAACAGATTCCCGCGACCGGGCTGACCCCAATCGAACCTTCGAAGTTCACCGACCGCACTGGAAAATTCGCCCGATCCTCGCAGATCCTACATTACCGCATCATGACAAGTGCCGGTTTTATTCATTAGCCCATGCCCGGGAGGAGGTTGCGGTTTTTCAATCGAACATCGAACTTCCAACGCTCAACTTCCAACGTCGAATTCCGATCCGGTGGTACCAAGACATCCTATCCGGTGAACCTCGGAACTGCCGCCGCCGATCACGTCAGATTCCGATACAGGTGCATTTGGCGGCGCGGCTCTGGAGCCGCTCAGGAATTCAATGTTGGAACTTGAAAGTTGGACATTCGATGTTCGTCCGGAATCCCGCCGCTAACTCACCGCCCGAAGCGTAATCAACGCCAGAGTCACCGTGATCAGTCCTCCGATGCGGGTCGCGATCTGGGCGAAGGGCATCAGCTGCATCCGGTTCGACGCGGTGAGGATCGCGACGTCGCCCGTGCCGCCCTGGCCGCAGCGGCAGGCGGAGATGATCGCGGTCTCGATCGGATACAGCTTGATCCAGCGGGCGATGAAAAATCCCGTGGTCACCATCGTCGCGACTGTCGCGAAGATCGTGACCAGATTCGCCGGGGCGAAGGCGGCGATCAGCTTGTCCCACGGCGTCATCGCCACCCCGATGGCGAAAAGCAGCGGATAGGTCACGGCCGAAGCGAAAAACTTGTACACCAGCTGCGCCCCGGCCTGCAGCTTGGGCGGCACGCTGTGGGTGAGCTTCGCGACGAGCGCGAGCGCGAGCATCGAGAGCGCCGCCGGGACGACCACCTGGTATTTGGAAAAGTAGGACGCCAGGAACATGCCGACGACGTAGAAGGAAATCGCGAGGCTGCCGGCGGCCGCGACGTGGCTCACGTCCATGTGGCCGCTGATTTCATCCTTGGCCGGATCGAGCTCGTCCTGCTCGCCGGGCTGGATCTTCCCGTTGCCGGTCAGCCGCGGATATTTTCTTCCGAGGTAGTTCAATCCGCCGGAAAGCAGGATCGCCACCAGGCTTCCGAACATCACGGGCGGAAGCACCTCGGCGAAGACGTCGCCCTGTTTGAGGTGCAGGATCTCCGCGTAGCCGGTCGAAAGGGGGATCGCGCCCTCGCCGACGCCGCCGGCCATCACGGGTGTCACGAGGTAGAACAGCGTGTGCCAGGAACCGAGGCCGAGCAGCGTGCCGACGCCGACGCCGACCAGCGCCGCCAGGATCGACCCGACCGCGATCGGCACAAAGATCCGGACAAAGCCCCGGATCAGGACGGTGCGGTCCATGCCGAGGATGCTCCCGACGATCACGGCGGCGATGAACAGGTAGAGGAAGTTCGTGCCCTTCGTGAAGTCGGTGATGCTCGTGACCAGCGGGGCGGGCAGGATTTTCTGGTAGGCGAGGAAGGAGGGGATGAAGGTCGCGAAGATCGCGGCGGCGCCGAAATGGCGGAGCACGGGAAGATGCTTGCCCAGCTCGCCGCAGGTGAAACCGCCGACGGCGAGGACCGTCATCATCATGCAGATTTCCCCGGGAAATTTTCCGGGCGCGCACGCGAACCAGATGATGACCGCGAGGAGCACGAAATAAACCGGCAGCGGAAGAACGCCGATGCGGCGCTCCATCAGCCGCCACCAGCCCTGCGGCCAGAAGGCCGGACGGACTGGACGTGAACCTGGCGCGGGAGCTGGGGATGGGGTGGCCATAAATTTTTCGGGGACGTCAGGCGGTCCCGGGCGGGATGCCTTGGAGGGAGAGGACGAGGCGGTGCTGGGCGTCGAGTTCCGCGCTCATCGTCCAGCCCATCGCGGCGGCGTAGGCGGAGGCGAGGGACAATCCCAGGCCGAGGTGAAGGCCGCCGCTGCGGGCGGACTCCTTCCGCCAGAAGCGGTCGAAGATTTTTCCGACGTCGTCGGGCGTCAGCTCGGGGGCGGGATTGGCGATTCGAATGGCGGGTTGTCCGCCCTCGTCCAGCACCTGGATGCTGATTTCGCTGCCGGACGGCGTGTAGTCGACCGCGTTTTCCAGCACGACGTTCAGGATGGCCCGAAGCAGGGAAGGATCGGCCGAGGCGCTGACGGCATCGACCGCGAGGCGGGCGTTCACTTTCCGTTCGGCGGCGCGCGGGGCGAGGCCCCGCCAGGCGGAGGCGACGACCGCATCGAGGGACACTTTCTCGAACCGCGCCTCCAGCTGGCCCTGGTCGCCGCGGGCCAGCGCGAGCATGTGCTCGACCATGGTTTCCATCTGGCGGGCAATCGCGAGCGTCTCCTGGTCGGTGGTCGGATCGCGCGACTCCGGCCACTTCAAGGCGCACTCGGCCATCCCGCGCAGTTCGGCGAGCGGCGTCCGCAGCTCGTGGGCGACGTCGGCGCTGAAACGGCGTTCACGTTCGAAGGATTCCTCGAGGCGTGCCATCAAGCCGTTCAACCGGTCGATGATGACATGAAGTTCGGCGGGCGCATCCTCCGTCGGGAAGCGCATCGCGAGGGATCCGGCGTCGATCCGGGCGACATCCTCGCCCAGGCGGTTCAGCGGCTGGAGCCCGCGACGCAGGATCCGGGGCATGGCCCAGAGGGTCGCGCCCAGGAGCGCGAGGCCGCAGCCGGCCGTGAGCAGCTCCAGGCGAAGGAGCTTTTCGTCCAGGGCCTCGCGCTCGGCCGCGACGACCACCTGGACTTCATGCGTCGATCGCGTGTTGGGATCGGCTCCGCCGGTGAGCTGGGGCCGGAAAATGAAACCCACCGCGCGGCTCGGCTCATGGCCGACTTCCAGGTCCCAGACCAGCGGCTTGTCGGCGCGGTACGTCCGTCGCGGCAGGTCGCCCTTGCCCAGGCTTTCGGAGCGCGCGATCCGCCGGCCGTCGGCGTCCCAGACCTCGAAGTAATTCTTCCGGCCATGGTGATGGAATTCCTGCAGAAAGCGGAGATAGGATTCCGGGCTTGGGCCGTTCAGGACCGGCTCGATGTCCGTGATGTCGCCGACGCCGATGAAAAAGGCCGCGACATCAGTGCGCAGGCCCTCGGGTCCCTCGACGATCAGCGTGCTGACGGCCAGGGCCTTGGCCCGCAGGGCGTCGTCGAACTCCGAGATCGTGCCCTTGCGCGCCACGATGAAGAGGACCAGCAGCCCGGCGCCCTGCAGCGCGACGAAGACGGCGAGGAGCGCGGTGGTGAGCTGGCGCCGGATCGACTTCATGCCTCGGCGACGCTGGAAGGCTGGGCCTCCAGGACGTAACCCATTCCGCGGCGCGTGTGGATGAGGGGGGCTTCGGTGACCAGTTTCTTGCGCAGGGCGCAGATGGCGGAGTCGACGACATTGCTCATCCAGTCGCCCGAGCCGTCGTAAATGTGTTCCTCGATCTCGGCGCGCGACACCACGGTACCGCGGCGGCGCGCGAGATACTCGAGGAGCAGGTACTCCCGCGCGGTGAGTTCGACGAGCCGGCCTCCGACCCGCACGGAGCGGGCGAGCGAATCGATCACGAGCTCGCCGACCGCGATCTCGTTCTGCTTCGAGCCATACGCCCGCCGGCAGAGCGCCTGCACCCGGGCGAGGAGCTCCTCGAGCGCAAAGGGTTTCACGAGGTAGTCGTCGGCGCCCGCGCGCAGGCCCTCGACGCGGTTCGGGATCGTGTCGCGCGCGGTGAGGAGCAGCACGTGGGCGACGCCGCCTTTTTTGCGGTACTCGGTCAGCAGCGACAGTCCGTCGCGCTTCGGCAGCATGATGTCCAGCACGACGACGGCATAGTTGTTGGTCTCGGCGAGCCACAGGCCCTCCTCGCCGTCGCCCGCGAGATCCACGACGTAGCCGGACTTTTTCAAGGCGGTGGTCAGCACGCGCTGCAGGCGGACGGAGTCCTCGACAACTAGGATGCGCATGGGGAAAAGGTAGCGTGGAGCCGTGAAGGGTCAATCGGCGGCACGCCGTCCGGTGGTCATGCGCGAATCCTAGCAGGCGAAAGATGACTGGAGGATGACGGGCCTCATCATCCTGCCATAATGTTCGGTTTGATAGGGTCGCATGGTTGTTCCCCGCCTTCCCCGTTCCCGCCATGAACCGAATCGCCCTCAGCATTGCGTGCGTTGGTCTGGTGGCGCTGCTCGGATCGAACCCGGCGGCGGCGGCGGAGGGCAAGGCGGCCGACAATCATATCTATGCCCAGCAGCTCGTGACCGAGCTGATGGCGGGAAATTCCGATCTCATGGGCGCCGGCCTGCACGCGATCCCGCCGGATGGAACGGAGTATCAGATTGTCGCGCAGCTGCGCGACATCATCGGCCGGAAATCCTCGGAGGATGACTTGGAAATCATCAAGCAGGACGCCACGCGGATTTACCCGGACACGCTGGGCGGCGCGCCGAGGATGAAAGCCCTGGCCCCACTGCGCGACCGCGGCGGACGGATCATCGGGCTGGCCGCGCTCTCCTTCAGGCTCGGGCCGGGCGTCACGAAGCTCGCCGTGCATGCGCGGCTGGACGACATCCTCAACCAGCTGGCCAGCCGCATTCCGGACCGCGCCGCGCTTTTCCGGCCGGCGCCGTGACCGGGACTCCGTCATGAAGTCTCCCCGAATCCTTTTCCGCGCGACCCTGCTCATGGCGATCCTCGCGCTGGCGACGGCGCAGGCCGGCGCCCAACCCGCGGCAGCCGCGCCGGAAAAACTCGGCAAGCCGGCGGAAAACCGGATTTACGCCCAGCAGCTGGTCAACGAGATGCTGGCCGCCAACCCCGACCTGCTCGACGTCGGCCTCCATGCGATCCGGCCCGGCGGCACCGACCTCTATATCATTGCGGATGGGTTGGACATCATCGGCCGCAAGGATGCGCCGAACAATCTCGAGATGATGAACCGGGATCAGACGATCCTAGAGCCGCGACTGCTGGGCAAGACTCCGCGGATGGCGGTGCACACCCCGCTCCGCAACAGTGCCGGCGACATCGTCGGGCTCGCCGTGTTCTCCTTCAAGCGCGGCGACGGCATGGACAAACTCACCGCCTACGTGCGGTCGGCCACGCTGCTGGCGCAGCTCGCCAAAAAAGTCCCGGACACGGCCAGCCTGTTCCAGCCGGTCCCCTGACCGCCGGCCCTCTCTTTTTTTCACCATGAACGTTACCTCGTCATTTGCTCGACCGGCTCTCCATTCCCTCGCGGCGGCTGCCATGCTCGCCTTCGGCACGCTCGCTGCGAGCGCGCAATCCGCCACCCCGGCCCCGACCTACGGGAAGGCCGCGGACAACCACATCTACGCCCAGCAGCTCGTCCGCGAGGTGCTGGCCGAGAACCTCGACCTCGGCGGCGTCGGAATCCACGCCATTCCCCCCGGGAAAAAAGAGTACGAGATCGTGGGACAGAACCGCGACCTCATGGGCAAGAAATCCTCGGCGGACGACACCGAGGTGATCGAGCGCGACGCCGTGAAGGTCTATCCCTTCGTCATTCTCGGGCAGCCGCGCTTCTCGGCGCTCGCCGCGCTCAAGGACAGCGCCGGCAACACCATCGGCATGGTGGCGCTTTCGTTCAAGCGCGTCCCAGGCGTCGACCGGCTGACGGTGCACGCGCGCGTCGTGACCATCATGATCCAGCTCGCGGCGAAGATTCCCAACCGCGAAGCGCTCTTCCGGCCGATTCCCTGAACCCACGAAATTTTTTCTCTCCCCAAAATCACATCGTTAAAATCATGAATAAATCCATCCGTTCACTGTTCGCGCTCTCGCTGGCGCTGGCTGCCTCGAGCCTCGCGCTCGCCCAGTCCTCCACGGCCGGCCCCTACCGCCTGTCCAGCATCCTCCTCCCCGACGTCGGCTCGTCGGTCAAATACTGGGATTATCTCCGGTTCGACGAGGACAGCGGACTGCTCTACGCCTCGCTCGGAAACCATATGTCCGTCATCGACCCGGCGGCCGGGGCGGTAGTCGGCGACATCGCCGGAATGAAGCGCAACCACGGCGTCGCGCTGGCTCCGAAGGCCGGCCGCGGATTCATTTCCGACGGCGACGAAGGCTCGATCGTGATCTTCGACCTGAAGACCTATGCCGTCCTCGGCAAGATCAAGGTCGAGGAGGATGCCGACGGTATCCAGTACGATCCCGTGAGCAACAAGGTCTGGGTCGTGTCGGGTGACGCCGCGTCGATCACCGGCATCTCGGCGGACGTCGACCCGGCAACGGGCAAGGCCGACGCCCCGATCGCGCTGGGCGGCAAGCCGGAGTATTTCCAGGTGGACGGCGGCAAGGCGTACGTGAACCTGACCGACAAGAACGAGGTCGTCGTCGTCGACATTGCGGCGGCGAAGGTGACCGCGCGCTGGCCGGTGGCTCCGGGCGGAGCGAACACGGCGATGGCGATCGATTCCGAGCACCACCGCCTGATCCTCGGCTGCCGGAAGCCGCAGAAGCTTGTCGTGATGGACACCAACGACGGCCACGTGATTTCCGCGCTTGATATCGGAGTGGGCTGCGACGCCACGCTGTACGACGACGGCTACGCCTTCGCCTGCACGCGGGACGGACACCTGTCCATCGCCAAGGAAACGTCCGCCGGAAACTTCGAAGTCGTCCAGACCCTCGCGACCCGCACCTGGGCCGGCACGATGGCGGTCGATCCCAAGACCCACACCGTCTATCTGCCGACGGCGGAGTTCGAGCGGCCGCTCACTTCGTTCGCGCGCCTGGACAAGACGATTTCAATCAAGCCCGACTCTTTCATGATTCTCGTGGTCAAACGGACAGCGAAGTAGACCGGGGTTCTCAGGCGCCCTCCCGGGCGCTTGTGACGAGATCACCGGGTGCGCGGCTTGCCGCGCACCCGGTTTGATTTTTTAGGGAAGGAAAACGGCCCCGGCGCCCGGGTGCCGCGAGCTCATAGACATTTTTAATCACTGAGTGAGCGGAATACGCTTTTACGAACCTTGGGCGGATTCGGTATGATCGGGCGCCCCCTCGATTGACGTCACTCTGAAGCAATCAACGAATGAACCCCATGTCCTCAGCCCCCACCTCGCTAAGCCGCCGCCAGTTCCTCCGGTCGGCCGGCGGCATCACCTTTCTCGCCCTGCTGCCGGTCGGCCGCGGGCTGTTTGGCGCGCCCTGGATCAAGCCGCTGACCATCCCGGTCTTCACCGCGCTGCCGTACATTCAATCCGGGCCCGAGGGGAAGCTCATTCCCGGCGGCGAGATCGCGCGGCTGGCCTGGCAGACGGAGCAGCGCGAGGCGCAGTTCGAGGTCGAATTCGGCCGCGACGAACATTACGGCAAGACGGCGACGGTTGCGCGGAGCGCGCGCGACTACCGGGGGAAGGGCGACAAGGACAGCGTGTTCAACTACGTCTGCTCGTTCACCGGCCTCGTGCTGGGCGTCGAGTACCGCTACCGCGTGCGCTGCAACGGCGAGACGATCGCGGAGGGCTATTTCACGACGCGCCAGCCGCGCGGGCGCCGGATCCGGTTCGTCGCGTTCGGCGACAATTCGTTCGGCGATCCGAGCGACCGCGCCATCGCGTATCAGGCCTACCGCAACCACCCCGACTTCATCATGAACACGGGCGACAACGTCTACGATGCGGGCCTGGACACCGAGTACAGCCGGTTCTTCTTCCCCGTGTACAACGCCGACATCGCCGGCCCGCGCATCGGCGCCCCGCTCCTTCGCTCGGTGCCGTTCTACAGCGTGCTCGCGAACCATGACGTCGCGGGCATGAACGCGGAGAAGACCCTTTATTTCGCCGACTTCAAGACCGGCGCCGATTCGCTGGCCTACTTCACGAATTTCCATTTTCCGCTGAACGGCCCGGACGCGACGGCCTATCCGCCGGTGATGCGCGGCCCGGACGAGCGCATCGCCGATTTCAAGGCCTGCGCCGCCGGCCGCTTTCCGCGCATGGCGAACTATTCCTACGATGTCGGCGACGCGCATTTTCTCTGCCTCGACTCGAACACCTACACCGATCCGACGGACGCGGGACTGCAGGCGTGGATCGAGGCCGACCTCGCCGCGACCGATGCGCGCTGGAAGTTCGTCGCGATGCATCACCCGCCGTTCAACATCGGCGCCCACCACGGCCACGAGCAGCACATGCGGGTCCTCGCGCCCACGTTCGAGAAGCACGGCGTGAATTTCGTGCTCAGCGGGCACGAGCACAATTACCAGCGCACCCGCCCGATCCGGTTCACGCCGCGCGATGTCGCGAACGCCCACAACCTCCACTCGAAGGAGCGGGTCGTGCCCGGCGAGATCAAACTCGACCTGGCGTTCGACGGGGAAAAGCAGACGAAGGCCGACGGCATCATCTACATCACGACCGGCGCGGGCGGCAAATACCTCTACGACCCGGAGTATAACAACAATCCCGAGATGTGGGTCATGCCCGGGGACGGCAACCTCTCCTACACGGTGACGATGGTCAGCGACCGGCATTCGATCACGGTCTTCGACGTCGAGCGCGACGAGGTGCTGATGCGCCAGGTCGACCAGCACGGCAATGAACTCGACCGCATCCGCGTGACCTGACCCGGTCCCGCCCCCTTTCCGCCCGTCTGGACGAGAATCCCCGGAATCCCGGGGCCACGTCACGGATCCTGCGGCCCGGAACCTCCCTTTCTCCATTTTTCACCTATGATCGCTCCGTTGTCCGTCTCTTTTCGCGCCGGCCGCCATTTCCTCCAAATCCCGGGTCCGAGCAACGTGCCCGACCGGATTCTCCGCGCCATGAACCGCGCCACGATTGACCATCGCGGCCCGGAGTTCGCGCGCCTCGGCGCGGAGTGCCTGGAGGGGATGAAGACGATTTTCCGCACGGAGGACAACGGCCACGTCTTCATCTACCCCGCCGGCGGCACCGGCGCCTGGGAGGCGTCGATCGTCAACACGCTCAACACCGGCGACCGCGTCCTGATGTTCGAGACCGGCCACTTCGCGACACTCTGGCGGCGCATCGCCGAGAAATTCGGCCTGAACGTCGACTTTGTGAAGGGGGACTGGCGGCACGGCATCTCCGCCGCGACGGTCGAGGCGAAACTCCGCGACGACCCGTCACACGCGATCAAGGCGGTGATGTGCGTCCACACGGAAACGTCGACGGGGATCACGAGCAACATCGCGGAGGTCCGCCGCGCGATGGACGCCGTGCACCATCCGGCGCTCCTGATGGTGGACGCGGTGTCCTCGCTCGCGACCTGCGCGTTCCGCCAGAAGGAGTGGGGCGTCGACGTGGCCATCGCCGCGTCCCAGAAGGGCCTGATGCTGCCGCCGGGACTGGGCTTCAACGCCGTGAGCGCCAAGGCGCTCGGCGCGTCGCAGCATGCGCGGATGCCGCGATCGTACTGGTCGTGGGACGACATGCTCGCATTCAACGACAAGGGTTTTTTCCCGTACACGCCGGCCACCGGCCTGCTCTACGGGTTGCGCGAATCGATCCGGATGCTCGTGCACGAGGAGGGGCTCGCGCACGTTTTCCAGCGGCACCAGCGGCTCGCCGAGGCGGCGCGCGAGGCGGTGGGGGCGTGGGGCCTCGAGCTGCTCGCCGAGGACCCGCGGGAATTCAGCAGCGTGGTCACTGCCGTGATGCTGCCCGGAGGCTGCGACGAGGCCGAGTTTCGCCGCGTCGTCCTGAATAATTTCGACCTCTCGCTCGGCGCCGGGCTGGGCCGGCTCGCCGGAAAGGTTTTCCGCATCGGACACCTGGGCGACTTCAACGACCTCATGCTGTGCGGCACGCTTTGCGGGGTGGAAATGGGGCTGGCGAAGTTCGGCCTGCCGCCGAAGGAAAGCGGCGTCGTCGCGGCGATGGCCGTGCTCGCGAAGGTGCCGTCGGCGGTGGCTTCCGGCGCCGCGTGAAGGCCGATCCGATGACGTCCTCGAGCCAGCCAGTCACCGAGGCCAGTGTGCTCGCCCCGGTGGCGGCGCGCGCGGCCGGCCCGCCGCCGGCGCTGCCGCCGAGCTCCCACGCCGTGCCCGTTGACGGCTTCGCGGAGGCCGCGGCGCTCGAGCGCCTGCTGCGCGCGACCGTCAAGGGGGAGGTGCGCTTCGACCGCGGCAGCCGCGCCGCCTACTCGATGGATGCCTCGAATTACCGGCAGATTCCCATCGGGCTCGTGATCCCGCGCGACGAGGAGGATGTGATCCAGGCGGTTGCCGCCTGCCGGAAATTCCGGGCGCCGATCCTGGCGCGCGGCGCCGGGACGAGCCTCGCGGGGCAGGCGTGCAACGCGGCGGTCGTCCTGGATTTTTCAAAGCATCTCAACCGCATCGTCGAACTCAATCCGGCCGGACGCTACGCGCGCGTGCAGCCTGGAATCGTGCTCGACACCCTCCGCGACGCGGCGGAGGAGCATTTTCTCACCTTCGGCCCGGATCCGTCCACGCACAACCGGTGCACGCTCGGCGGGATGATCGGCAACAACTCCTCGGGGGCCCACGGCCTGATGGCCGGAAAGGTCCAGGAGAACATCGAGGAGATGCGCGTGCTGCTCTACGACGGCACGATCCTGACCGTCGGGCCGACGACGCCCGCCGAACGGCTGGCCATCGCCGCCGCCGGCGGACGGCGCGGCGAAATCTACCTGCGCCTCGCCGAACTGTGCACCCGGCACGCCGACCGCGTGCGGAAGCGGTTCGCGCAGATTCCGCGACGCGTTTCCGGCTACAACCTCGACGAGCTGCTGCCGGACTCGGCGTTCAATGTCGCGCGCGCCCTCGTCGGCAGCGAGGGCACGTGCGCGATCGTCCTCGAGGCGAAGGTCCGGCTGGTGCCGAGCCCGCGGAAGCGATCGCTCGTCTGCCTGGGATACCCGGACGTCTTCCTGGCGGCGGACGCGGTGGCGGATATCCTGCGGTTCCGCCCGATCGCGCTCGAGGGCTTCGAGGGCGACGTCCTGGCGGTGATGCGGCAGAAAAATTTCCTGCTCGAAAACATCGCGCTCCTGCCGCCGGGGAACGGCTACCTGCTGGTCGAGTTCGGCGGGGACACCGCCGCGGCGGCGGATGCGGCGGCGGACGAGCTGGTGGCCTGGCTCCGCTCTAGCCCCGGCGCCCCGAACATCAAGGTCGTGCGCGACCCGGGCGAGGTTTCGCGCATCTGGAAAGTGCGCGAATCGGGCAACGGCAGCACGACCGTGATCCCCGGGCTGCCGTCGATCACGCACGAGGGCTGGGAGGATGCGGCGGTTCATCCCCGCGTGCTGGGGCCGTACCTGCGCGACTACAAGGCGCTGCTCGCGCGTCACGGCTACCAAGGCTGGTACTACGGCCACTTTGGCGAGGGCGTGGTGCACCAGCGCGTGACCTTCGATCTCGAATCGGTGGACGGCGTGCGCGGGTTTCGCGTGTTCCTGGAGGAAGCCGCCGACCTGGTGGTCCGCTACGGCGGCTCGATTTCGGGCGAGCATGGCGACGGCCACGGACGCGCCTTCCTCTACGAAAAAATGTTCGGCGCGGAACTGGTCGAGGGTTTTCGCGAGTTCAAGCAGATCTGGGATCCGGCGAACGGCCTGAACCCCGGCAAGCTCGTCGACGCGTATCCGCCCGAGGCGCACCTCAAGCTCGGCGCCGATCACAACCCGCGCCCGGTCAAAACCCATTTCTCGTTCCCCGACGACCTCGGCTCGCTGGAGAGGGCGACGCAGCGGTGTGTCGGCGTCGGCGCCTGCCGCAAGGCGGACGCGGGCACGATGTGCCCGAGCTATCAGGTCACGCGCGAGGAGATCCATTCGACGCGCGGGCGGGCCCACCTGCTGTTCGAGATGCTGCAGGGCGAGGTCATCGCGGACGGATGGCGCAGCGAGGCCGTGAAGGACTCGCTCGACCTCTGCCTCGGCTGCAAGGGCTGCAAGAACGAATGCCCCACGAGCGTGGACATCGCGACGTACAAGGCCGAGTTCATGGCGCACCACTATGAAGGCCGCCGGCGCCCGCTCAACCATTTCGCCTTCGGTTACATCGACCGGCTGGCGCGCCTGGCCGCGAAGGCGCCTCGCGTGGCGAATTTCCTCGGCACGGCGCCGCTGATCGGACGCGCCGCGCGGGCGGTCCTCGGCGTGGCCCGGCAGCGGACGCTGCCGAAATTCGCGCCCGAGACCTTCGTGCGCTGGCTCCGGCGGCAGCCGTCCCGGAACGGCCAGCGCGGGGAGGTGGTGCTCTTCGCGGACACGTTCAACAATTATTTCCATCCCTCCACCTCGCAGGCGGCGTGGGAGGTGCTCACGACGGCGGGTTTCCAGGTTCATGTGCCGCAGGCCCAGGGACACCTTTGTTGCGGGCGTCCGCTTTATGACTTCGGTCTGCTCGACGCCGCGAAGCGCTACCTCGAGCAGGTGCTGGAGGTTCTCGCGCCGCACATCAAGGCGGGGCGGCCGGTGATCATGCTCGAGCCGAGCTGCGCCAGCGTGTTTCGCGACGAGCTGCGCAATCTGCTGCCGGATCATCCGCTGGGCCAGGCGCTGCGCCAGCAGACCTTTGCCCTCAGCGAATTTCTGCAGAGCAAGGCGGCGAATTATTCGCCGCCGCGGCTGCCGGGGCGGAAGGTCCTGCTGCACGGTCATTGTCATCACAAGGCCGTGCTGAAATTCGCCGACGAGGAGGCGCTGCTCCGGCGGATGGGGGTCGAGTTGAAGACCCTCGACAGCGGCTGCTGCGGGATGGCGGGCCCGTTCGGATTCGAGGAAGAGAAGTTCGAAATCTCGCAGGCGCTCGGCGAGCGCGTGCTGCTGCCGGCGGTGCGCGCCGCCGCGGACGAGACGATCGTCCTGACCGACGGCTTCAGCTGCCGGGAGCAGATTGTGCAGAACACCGCACGGCAGCCGCTGCACATCGCGGAACTGCTGAACCTTGCCCGCCAATCCCAGCCGGTTCCGGAAAACCAGCCGCCGCCTGCACCTACTGGAGGCAGCCGGCCGCCGCCGACAGCACCAGGATCAGGATGACGGGAATTCTTCCGCTCAGCGCCATCGCCAACGCCGCGATGGCGGTGGCGGCGCCGGCCCAGGTGTGGATGAGCGATCCTGCGAGCCGCACCGCGACCGCCAGCGTCAGCCCGACCACGCCCAGCCCGAGCCCGCGGTTGAAGTCCTGCACCGCGGGATTTTTTTCGATCCGGCTGTAGAAGGCGGAAACCACCAGGGCGAGGAGCGGCGGCAGGCTCAACGCCGCCAGCGCCAGGAGCGCGCCGAGCCAGCCGAACGTCAGGTAGCCGAGGCTGATGCTCCACAATCCCGTCGGTCCTGGGCTGACCTGGCCCACCGCGATCGCGGTGGCGAAATCGGAATTCTTGGCCCAGCCGTGGGCGGTCAGGTCCTTTTGAAGGAAAGGCAGGTTTCCCAGCCCGCCGGTGGAAAACAGGGAGGCCTTCAGGAAGATCCAGAAAAACAGCAGCGGGTTCATGCGACGGGTTTTTCAGCCGACGGTTTTTCCCGGACCGGAAGGACCATCAGGAGCAGCAGCGTCGCGAAGCCCGCCGTCAGAAGAATCAGCACCGGCGAAAAATGGCCGGTGCCCATCAGCGCGGCGGCGAACGCCGTCACCGCAAAATGGGCGCCGAGTCGGGGACGCCCTTCCTGCCGGGCCTGATTCAGAATGGGGCGCCCCATCCGGGCGCCCGCGGCGAGACTGAGGCCGATGGTGGCCGGGAGGATTCCGCGCATCGCGGCCTGCACCATGGGGCGGTCCCGGATCATCGAGAACCCGGCGGTCATCAGCACCGTCACGGTGGCGCTCGGGAGCAGCATGCCCGTCATCGTCGCGACCAGTCCGGGCCATCCGCGAAGCTTGTAACCCACGAGCGCCGTGAGCTTCACCAGGTTGATTCCGGGCGAAACCTGCGCCAGCGCCCACGTCCGGATAAACTCCGCCTCCGTCAGCCATCCGCGTTCGGTGCACGCGCGGTGAATCAGATAAAAGGTCGGTGAACCGCCGCCGAACGATTGGATTCCAAAGACAAACCAGGTGCCGAACAGCTCGCGCAGCCTCGGAGCGGGCGGGTGGGGCGCGGCTTTCATCATGGGATCCTGGTTTGGGAAAAGGTTTTCGCCGGGCCCGCCTTCGCATCTTGGCGTGTGATCACTGCGGTTGAAACCGCCTCACGCAAAGACGCGAAGCCAGGGCGGGTCGTTTCTCGGCGGCGCCGGATTCTCACACTTAGGTCTCCGCCGTCTTCGCGGGCCGTCGGCCCGCGGCGGGTCACTTGGCCGAGGGCAGAGGCTCGTCCAGCAATTTCACGACCGACGCCGGGAGCTCGTGCGCCTTCGCGACGATCAGGCTCGCCTGCCACATTTCGGTCTCGGAGAGGCTGTCCGAATAACCGGGCATGCCGGTCAGGCGGATGCCGTTCTTCACCTTCCAGAAGGATTCGCCGGTGGAATTGTTGGTGACGCCCTTTTCCGGGCCGACCAGCAGGGGTGGCTCGGGAAACATGCCCTTGGCGATCGGGGAGATCACGGCGGGGCGCGCGGGCTGGCCGTGACAGACGGCGCAGTTCGCCCGATACACCTTCGCTCCGGCCAGCAGGTTGATCTCGTCCGCCGGCACCGGCGACGGCCTTTCGACCTCGCGGCCCATTGCCTTGTGGATCGCCTTGCTCGCCAGGAAATGTTCGAGCGGCAGGGGCTTGCCCTTGGTCGCGACGGGCATCCCGCCCATCATCACAAACGCATAAGCCGCCAGGAGCGGGAGACAGATTCCAACGAGCACGCCGACGACGAATTTATTCATGGGAGTAAAGGGTGACTGCACCCCCAGCGAAGGCTCAATGGTATTCTAGTTCAACAAAAAACATCCGCCGCCGGTCCCCGCCCTCAGGCGGCGGTCCAGCCGCCGTCGACCATGAGGGCCGAGCCGGTCACGAGCGCGGCCGCGTCGCCGGCCAGAAAAACCACCGGGCCCATGATGTCGGCCAGTTCGCCCAGCCGTCCGAGGGCAATTTTCGCGAGCACCCAGTCCCGGAATTGCGGGTCGTTGAACTGGGTGCGGGTGAGGGCGGTCCGGATGAAGGTGGGGCAGATCGAATTCACGCGGATGCCATCCGGGCCCCATTCCCAAGCGAGGGCCTTGGTCATGCCTTCGAGCGCGTGTTTCGAGGCGCAGTAGACGGCGCGCTTGGGGCCGCCCACGTGCCCCATCTGCGACGAGACCTGGATGATCGATCCCGGCAGCCCGGCGGATTTCAGGCCCCGCGCCACCTCGCGCGCCATCACCATCGCCGCGTTCACGTTCAGGTTGAGGACTTCGTCGATGTCGCGGTCCGGGGTCTCGAGCAGGAGCGCGGGCCGGTTCGTGCCGGCGTTGTTGACCAGAATCCGGAAGGGACCGTGACGCGCGACGAATTCCCGCACCGCGTCAAAATCGGTCACGTCCAGGGTCTGCGCGCCCGCCTTCAGGCCCCGGGAGCGCAGCGCCGCGGCGACCCCTTCGATCTCCGCGGCGGTGCGCGCGACCAGGGTCACGTCCGCCCCGGCTTCCGCGAGCGCCACCGCCGCCGCCATTCCGAGCCCGCGGCCCGCCCCGGTCACGAGCGCCTTTCGTCCGTCCAGGCGGAAGGAAGGAGTCGTGGGCAGCGAAGGGTCGTGGGTTTCCATCGTGGGAGGAAGGGCGGGGACGAGGGTCAGGCCGGCGGCGCCGGCTGATAGAGCGGCACGTCGCGGTGCCCGAAGCGCCGCACGCGCAGGTTCGCCTGCTCGCCGTGCGCGATGAAATTCTCCATGTGGCAGAGGCGCGAGCAGTATTCGCCCACTTTCGCCGACGCCGCATCCGTCAGGACCTTCTGATAGGTGCAGGTCTTGATGAACTTCCCCACCCAGAGGCCGCCGGTGTAGCGCGCCGCGCGGTTGGTGGGGAGCGTGTGGTTGGTGCCGATGACCTTGTCGCCGAAGGCGACGTTGGTGCGCGCACCGAGGAAGAGCGCGCCGTAGTTCGTCATCCGCTCGAGGAAATAGTCGGGATCCTTCGTCATCACCTGCACATGCTCCGAGGCGATCTCATCCGCCTTCCGGACCATTTCGTCGAGCGTGTCGCACACGATCACCTCGCCGCAGTCGGCCCACGAGATCCGCGCGATCGCGGCGGTCGGAAGCGTCGAGAGCTGCACCTCGATCTCGGCGAGCGTGGCGCGCGCGAGGGATTCGGAGGTGGTCAGGAGAATCGACGGCGACGTCGGTCCGTGCTCGGCCTGGCCGAGGAGGTCCACCGCGCACAACTCGGCGTCCGCGCTGTCGTCCGCGATCACCAGCGTCTCCGTCGGCCCGGCGAGGAGGTCGATGCCCACGCGGCCGAAAAGCTGGCGCTTGGCCTCGGCGACATAGGCGTTGCCCGGCCCGACGAGCATGTCGACGGGCGCGACGGTTTCGGTGCCGAGGGCCATGGCGACGACGGCCTGGACGCCGCCGAGCACGAGGATCTGGTCGGCCCCGGCGAAATGCATGGCGGCGACGATGGCCGGGTGCGGCGCGCCCTTGTACGGCGGCGCGGTGGACACGATGCGCTTCACGCCGGCGACCTTGGCGGTGAGCACGCTCATGTGCGCGGAGGCGATCATCGGATATTTTCCGCCGGGGATGTAGCAGCCGACCGCGTTCACGGGGATGTGCCGGTGGCCGAGGACGACGCCCGGGAGCGTTTCCACCTCGAGGTCGACGAGGGTGGCGCGCTGGCGCTCGGCAAAATTGCGAATCTGCCGCTGCGCAAACTGGATGTCCTCGATCTCCCGCGCCGAGAGCTGGCCGACCGCGCGCTCGATCTCCTCCTGGCCCAGGGTGAAGCTGGCCGGGTCCCAATGGTCGAGCCGGCGCGAGAACTCGCGCACCGCGTCGTCGCCGCGCGACTGGATCGCCGCGATCATGGTTTCAACGGTCTGCCGCACTTCGGCGTCGGCGGAGGCCCGGTCGCTGGCGGGCTTCCCGCGGGATTTCAAATTTCGGATCATGGCTTGATGGGATGGGAGGTGACCGCCTCGAGCTTGCGCACCAGGGAGGAGGCGAGGTGTTGACGGAGAAATCTGGCGGCGCCCTGGCGGTCGCCGGCATCGATCAGCGAGAGCAGCCGGAGGTGGTCGCGACACTCGCGCACCAGCCGCGCGCGGTCGAGCTTGCTGCGGTATTCGAGCAGCCGCCGCAGCCGGTTGATGCGGCGGAGGGCGTCGTTGTAGAAGGGATTGTTCGCGCCGGCGATGATGCCCTCGTGAAAGGACGAGCCGATCTCGAAGAGCTCCATCCGCGTGTACTGCAGGATCCCGCCCCCGAGCATCGCCTGCTGCCGGGCGCGCAGGTCCGCGGAAATTTTCGGCTCGAGCCGGTACCCCGGCTCGAGCAGCGCGGCGGGCTCGATCACCATCCGGAACCGGTGGCCCTGCTCGTAGGCCTCGACCGAGTCGAGCAGGCTCTGGAATTCCCAGCCCTTGCCGGGCAGCCGGTCGATCCAGCCTTCGTGCATGATCCGCGTGAGGATCGGGATCAGCCGCGGACGCGAGATCGAATACCGGCGCATCAGCATCGACTCCGTCACGCGGGCGGGGAGCTGTCCGTCCAGGCGGTCCTCGGCGATCTGCAGGTAGGACCGGTCCTCCGGCGTGGGCTGCTCGGGACCGGCGATCTGGTCGGAATGCTTGGCGAGAAAATAGCCGCGCTTCGCGGACTTGCCGACGAAGCCGGTGTCCGCGAGGAATTTCAGCGCGGCCCGGGCCGGGGTGCGCGAGACCTTGAGCATCTCCGCCACGCTTCGCTCGGTCAGATGCGCGCCTGCGGGCAGATTCCGCGCCTTCACCTGCTGCAGGATCTGCATCGCCAGCCGCGTCGACAGCGTGCGCTGCGGCGCCGCCGATCCGGGGCGGCCCGGGGCCGCGGCCGGGGCGCGACGTCGTCGGTGGTATTTAGGCATTTACAAATACCAAGGTTGGATCACGACTTCGGGCAATGACAACTGCAATTTCCGCGACAGGAACGAACGTGCGTCCGAACCGGATTGTGGTTCTCCCCGGGGACGGGATCGGCCCGGAGATCTCGGCCGCCACGCTCGCCGTGCTCGACGTGGCGAACGAGCGGCTCGAACCCCGCCTGGAATTCGAGACGCACGAGATCGGCCTTTCCCGGCTGGCGAAGGACGGATCCACCTTTCCGAAGTCCGTGTTCGAGGCGGCGCAGCGCGCGGACGGGATCATCACGGGCCCGGTGTCGCATTCCGACTATCCGGACCGCGCGGCGGGGGGCATCAACGTCTCCTCGGAGCTGCGCAAGACGCTCGACCTTTATGCGAACATCCGGCCGAGCCGGAGCCGCGAGGGGCTGCCCCACTGGGGCCGCACGGGGATGGACCTCGTGATCGTGCGGGAGAACACGGAGGGTTTTTATTCGGACCGCAACATGCACTGGGGGGTCGGGGAGTTCATGCCGACTCCCGATCTCGCGCTGTCGGTCCGCAAGGTGACCGCCGAAGCCTCGCGGCGAATCGCCCTGGCGGCGTTCGAACTCGCGGCGCAGCGGCGGAAAAAGGTCACGGCCGTCCACAAGGTGAATGTGATCAAGATCTCGGAGGGGCTCTTCCTCCGGGAGGTCCGCAAGGTCGCGGCCGAATTTCCCGGCGTGAAATACGAGGAGCAGCTCATCGACTCGATGGCGGCGCTGCTCGTGCGCGACGCCGCGCGCTTCGACGTGGTTGTGACCACGAACATGTTCGGCGACATCATTTCGGACGAGGCGGCGGAATTGTCCGGCAGCCTCGGACTGGCGGGCAGCCTGAACGCCGGGGATCATCACTGCATGGCACAGGCGCAGCATGGATCGGCGCCGGACATCGCGGGCAAGGACCTTGCCAACCCGACTTCACTGATCCTTTCCGCCGCGATGCTGCTCGACTGGCTCGGGCGCCGGAAAAAGGCCACGAGCTACGTTCGCGCGGCGGCGGCGATCACCGAGGCGATCGACGAGGCGCTGGTGCAGCCGGCCTCGCGCACGCCGGATCTCAAGGGCACCGTCGGCACGCGCGCGTTCGGCGCCCTCGTGGCGGAGCACGTCCGGCGCAAACTGGCGCAGGGTTGAAGCCTCATGAACGCCGCGCCCAGCTCCCCTCCGCGTCCGCGAATCGGTCTGATCCACGCGCTCGCACAATCCCAGCCGCCGGTGCTGGCGGCCTTCGCCGCGCTCTGGCCCGAGGCCGAGACCTTCAACCTCCTCGACGACTCGCTGGCCCCGGATCTCGCCGCGACGGGGAGCCTGGATCAGGCGATGATGGACCGGTTCCTGGCGCTCGCGACGTATGCCGCGCAGGCCGGCCCGCGCGAAAGCGCGACCCGGGGAATCCTGTTCACCTGTTCGGCTTTCGGGCCGGCGATCGAGCGGGTCCAGCGCGTGCTCGGGCTGCCGGTGCTGAAACCCAACGAGGCCGCTTTCGAGCAGGCGCTCGAATCGGGAAAGAAGATCGGACTGGTCGCGACGTTTCCCTCTGCGCTGACCCCGATGCTGGCGGAGTTTCGCGCGATGGCGCAGGCCTCCGGCCGGGACGCCACGATCGAGGCGAAGGTCGCCGACGGCGCGCTGGCGGCGCTGTGCGAGGGCGCTTTGGAAAAACATGACGCGTTGATCGCGGACGCCGCGCAGGCGCTCGGGCCGATGGACGTCCTCGTGCTCGGCCAGTTTTCCATGGCTCGCGCCGCCGGGCTGGTTTCAGCCCGCACCGGCACGCGGGTGCTGACGACGCCGGAAGCGGCCGTGGCGAAGATGCGCCGGCTCGTGGGGTCCGGCCGCTGACCAACAGGGTGGCACGCGTTGTCCCGACGCGTTCGCGGCTCCGGCCGTGTGTTCGCCAGGAAGCCGGGACCAGATCCGGGGTCGGAAGGGATGGCCGCAAAAAAGCACAAGGGCTCGGTGGCTCCGGATCGAATCTCCCGTGCGCCGATGGGCGCGATGGCAACTCCTTCACAAACCCCGGAGCCCTTGCGCATTTTTGCGGCCAACCTGTCGGCTCACATCCCTAGGGCATTGAGCGCTGGATGGACCCGATGTAAGGGGACAACGCCGCCACCTCCCGGTAGCAGCCGCCGTCAGGCGGCTGAATGGATTACGCTCGATCGGTCGGGTGCAGCGACGGCCTCCTGACGTCGGCCGCTACCGGGAGATATCGGCTTCGAAAGGTGGGCTGCGTTTCCCCATGATCGGTTTGGTTTATCACAGAATATCTAAGATAAACTTTTACCTCCGCTCCCGTCGTGGGTTAAGATGATCGTCTACTTTCATGAAGGTGACGAATTAGGAGACTGAATGTCCTCCAAACCGCCAGCTCCCGTTCAACCCCCCCGGTGCTGGACGCTGCGACAGGATGCGAAGGCGCATCGGCTGGCGCGCGTCGCGCAATGGACGAAGGACCGTGTCCTCGACAGCAGCCGGATCGTCGAGGCGCTGGAAGCGCTGATCGAACCCGGGGACCGCGTCTCGCTGGAAGGAAACAACCAGAAACAGGCGGATTTCCTCTCGCGGTCGCTCGCCGCGGCGTCGCCGGAAAAACTTCACGACCTCCATCTCATCATCTCGAACATCAACCGTCCGGAGCACCTGGACCTGTTCGAGCGGGGGATCGCGCGCAAGGTGGATTTCGCGTTCGCCGGCATGCAGAGCCTGCGCGTGGCGCAGCTGCTCGAGGACGGTAAGCTGCAGATCGGCGCGATCCACACGTACGTGGAGCTTTACGCGCGCATGTTCGTCGACCTGACGCCGAACATCGCCCTCGTCTGCGCGGAAAAAGCCGATGCCCAGGGCAACCTCTACACCGGCGCGAACACCGAGGACACCCCGACGATCGTCGAGGCGACCGGCTTCCGGCACGGAATCGTGATCGCGCAGGTCAACGAGCTGACGGACACCCTGCCGCGGGTGGATATTCCCGGCTCGTGGATCGATCTCGTCGTCGTCGCGGACCGCCCCTACGCGGTCGAATCGCTCTTCACCCGCGATCCGAGGCTGATCAATGACATGCACATTCTGATGGGGATGATGGTCATCCGCGGGATTTATGAGCGGCATGGCGTCACCAGCCTGAACCACGGCATCGGTTTCGACACGGCGGCGATCGAACTGCTCCTGCCGACTTACGGGGGAAAGCTCGGGTTGCGCGGGAAAATCTGCCGGCACTGGGCGCTCAATCCGCACCCGACCCTGATTCCCGCGATCGAAAGCGGATGGGTCGAGAGCATCCATTGCTTCGGGAGCGAAGTCGGGATGGGGGATTATATCGCGGCGCGGTCGGATGTTTTTTTCGTGGGGCGCGATGGCAGCATGCGTTCCAACCGCGTGCTCTGCCAGATGGCCGGCCAGTATGCGGTGGATCTTTTCATCGGATCGACGCTGCAGATGGACGGCGAGGCAAACTCCTCGACCGTCACGCAGGGGCGAATGGCCGGTTTCGGCGGCGCGCCCAACATGGGTCACAATCCCGGCGGGCGCCGCCACGCCAGCCCGGCGTGGCTCAGCCTGATCACGGGGGACAGCCCGGTGATGCGGGGCCGGAAGCTCGTCGTGCAGATGGTCGAGACCTTCGCCAAGGGCGGCGAGCCGGCCTTCGTCGAAACCCTCGACGCGGTGGCCGTCGGGAAAAAATGCGGGCTGCCGATCGCCCCGGTGATGATCTACGGCAGCGACGTCAGCCACGTGGTGACGGAGGAGGGAATCGCGTACCTCTACAAGGCCGACGGCCTGAAGCAGCGCCGCGAAGCGCTGGCCGCCGTGGCGGGCCTGAGTCCGATCGGACGGCGGAGCAATCCTCGGCGGCTCGCCAAGCTGCGCCAGGACGGGCTGGTGGCGCTGCCGGAGGATCTCGGCGTCGCCCGCTCCGACGCGAAGCGCTCGCTGCTCGCGGCGAGGAGCATCGAGGACCTCGTGGCCTGGTCGGGAAATCTTTACAGCCCGCCGGCGAAGTTCCGCAGCTGGTAGCCATGCAAACCGGGACCAGAACGGAACGGGATTCGGGCGGGACCGCGGTGCGCGACGCGGATGCGGTCCCCGGCTCCGGCGTGCTCGCGGACCTCGCGGTGCAGGCGTTGCGGGACGAAGCCGTTCTCACGCCGAAGCCCGGCCTGGTGGATCGCCGCGGTTCCGCGGCGCACGACGACATGGACGTCGCGCTGCTGCTGCGTTCGGCGGATTCCCTCCGGCCCACGTTCGCCGCGATCGCGCGGACGGCGCGGGATCGGGAGCCGTCGGCCGCCCTCCAGGCCTCGCTGGCGGAAATCGGCCGGGCAGGGGAGCGCGAGATGCTGGACGCGACGGGCGGAGTGAACACCCACCGCGGCGCGATCTGGACGCTCGGCCTGCTGGTGGGCTCGGCGGCGATGGGTCCGGGGACCGCCGGCGATTGGTGCCGGCGCGCAGCAACTCTCGCGGGACTGCATGACTGCGATCCCGATGCCGCGAGCAATGGCCTTCGGGTGAAACGTCGCTTTGGTTCGGCGGGTGCGCGCGGCGAGGCGGAGGACGGGTTTCCGCATATTCTCCGGCACGGTCTTCCGACGTTGCGCCGCGTGCGCGCGCAGGGCGGCTCGGAAACGCGCGCGCGCCTGGACGCGCTGCTGGCGATCATCGCGGAACTGGACGACACCTGTCTTCTCCACCGCGGGGGCCGGGCGGGTCTGGACGCCGCAAAGCAGGGAGCCCGGCAGGTGCTGTCGGCCGGGGGCGCGGCGTCGGACGCCGGCTTTTCCGTGCTCGTCAATTTTGGCGCCGAGCTGGTTCGCCGCCGCCTCTCTCCGGGAGGAAGCGCCGACCTGCTGGCGGGCGTGCTGTTTTTGGACGCGTTGGAAAATCTCGGCGAGCCGTCATCCGATGGAAAAACTCATTTTTAAATATCCCGCGGCATCCGAGCTCGTTTCCCGGCGCGCGCATGTTGGCGTCGTCGCGTCGGGCGACATGGAAGTCCTGCTGGAACCTTCCGGTGCGCCGGGCGCGCGGATCGTCGTGAACACGAGCGTCGATGGCTATCGCCGGACCTGGAAAGGCGTGCTCGACCGTTTTTTCTCCCATTACCGCGGAGCCGCCGCGATCGAGATCAATGATTTCGGGGCGACGCCGGGAACCGTGCTGCTGCGCCTGGAGCAGGCCGCCGAGAAAAGCCGCCGATGAACCCGGTTCCTCCAAGTCCCACCGCGCTGGCCGCCGAGCATTTTCTGGCGCGGCAGAGCTTCATCGAGCTGAAGGCCCGCGAACGCGCGGAGCTGCTGGTGGATGCCGGGACCGCGCGCGAGCTCGCCGGCCCGTTCGACCGGATCTCGTCGCCGTGGCTGGCCGCGCAGGGTCTCGTGCCGCAGGCCGACGATGGCGTGGTGATCGTCCGCGGCGCGATGAATGCGCGGCCGGTGGTCGTGATTTCGATCGAAGGAGGCTTTCAGGGCGGAAGCATGGGCGAAGTCTCCGCCGCCAAGATCGCCGCGTCACTCGATCTCGCGCGGAAGGTCGGTGAGCAAGGCACGCCGATCCCGGCCGTCCTGGTTTTCGAGAGCGGCGGCGTGCGCCTGCAGGAGGCCAACCTCGGGCTCGCGCTCACCGGGGAGATCCATCGCGCGATGCTCGCGCTCCGCCGGGTCGTGCCGGTGGTCGGGGTGATTCCGGGGATGGTCGGATGTTTTGGCGGCATGGCGATCGCGGCGGCGCTTTGCTCGCATCTCATCATGACGCGGGAAGGGCGCCTTAGTCTGAACGGGCCCGAGGTGATCGAACAGGAAGCCGGCCCCGCGGAATTCGATTCCCACGACCGGAAGCTGATCTGGGAGATCACCGGCGGCGCCCAGCGCTATGCCGCTGGCTTTGCGGACGAACTGGTCGAGGACGACGTGCAAACGCTGGCGGACGCCCTGCGCGCCGCGCTCGCGCGCGGGGTGCCGGCGCGCCACCGGAGCGAGCGCGTCGGCGAATTCCTGGAGCGCATCGCGCGAATCGATGACCCGCTGCGCTTCGACAGCGCCATGCTGCGGGATCTGTTCGCCGGACTCAAAACGGATGAGCGCCACGTCTCACGCTGACGGGAGATTCACTTTGAAGACCGAATCCATTCCTTCATCTGCGAGCCGCGGGCGCACCTGGTTCGAGGCGCTCTGCGGAGCGTCCTCCGCATCGGCGACGGTGCCGTCGGTCCTGGCCGGGGATGCCGATCTCTCCGCCGAGCGCGTCCGGTTCATTTCCGTGGTGCCCGATCCCTCGAACCGTTTTCCGCGCGTCCGCAAAGGCGAAGTGGGGGTGGAGGAGGGCTGGATGATCGCGAAACACGGGCGCGACGTGATCGCCGAAAACACGGAAGCCAAAAGGCCGATCGTCGCGATCGTCGACCTCCCCGGGCAGGCGTTCGGGCGGCGCGAGGAGATGATGGGCATCTTCCTGTCCTGTGCGGCGGCGGCCGACATGTACGTCGCGGCGCGGATGGCGGGCCACCCGGTCGTTTCCCTCGTGGTCGGACCGGCCTTCTCGGGCGGGTTTCTCGCCCACGGTTACCAGTCGCACCGGATTCTGGCGCTGGACGACCCGGGCGTTTTGATCCATGCGATGGGACAGAAGGCGGCGGCGCGCATCACGCGGCATTCCTTGGCGGAGTGGCAGCAGCTGAGCGAAAAAATCCTTCCGATGTCCTACGACATCCACGCCTGCGCCAAATTGGGGATCGTGCACCAGCTCATCAAGGTCGCGAGCGCCACCGCCCCCGACGCCTCGGATCTCAAGCGCGTGCGCGCGAGGTTGTCCGCGGCCATCGCCGACGCGCGCGAGGAAATCAACCGTCCCCGCCAGAATGAAACCAAGCCGCTGAGGCACCGGCAGGCTTCGTTCGAAGTCGCGCAGCGCCTCGCGGAACAATGGGGCGGGCCCGCGGCCTGAGAAAAAACTTCCGCCGCCGTCGCCATGTCTCCGACCACGCGCCCGCATGATTTGTTTCGGATCGGTCCGCGCGGGATCGCGCCGGTTTTGACCGGAGCTCCCGCGTGGGTCGCCGCGGCGCTGGATCGCGCGCCGTATGTCGTGGCCACGCGGAACCCGGCGCCGGCGCGCATGGCGGCGGTCGGAGTGCGGGGCGCGTTGCGCGCCGAGCGGTTTGGCGCGGTCGTTTCCCGGGACATCCTGTCGGAGCCGACGACGCCGGAATTCCTGGCGGCGACGC
Organism: Verrucomicrobiota bacterium; assembly: GCA_028293565.1. GTDB lineage: Bacteria > Verrucomicrobiota > Verrucomicrobiia > Opitutales > Opitutaceae > Opi-474. The sequence continues at coordinate 33,404 of JAQGON010000149.1, forward strand.
GCGCATGGGAAAAATCGCCGCGCCGCAGGGAGATTCCCGCATTCCGGGCGCTCGACGAACTGGCGGCGCGGTTGACGGACTCCGGCTGCGAGTGGGGTCCGGTGGGAAGCGTCGGTTTCGAACTGGCGACGGGTCGATCGACGGCGACGCCCGCGAGCGATCTGGACCTCGTGCTTTACTGTCCGCAGCGGCTTTCGAAACGGGCGGCGCTGGAACTGGCGGAGACGATGGTGTCCCGCGAATGCCGCGTCGACATCCTCATCGAGACGCCGGCCGGTGCGGTGTCACTCGCCGATTTTGCGCAGTCGGACGGCCAGGTTCTGCTCCGGACCTGCCGGGGTCCGCGGCTGGTCGACGACGCTTGGGCGGATCCTTCGCTCACGGCGATATTCCAATGAGCCTCGCCTTCCTGTTCCCGGGCCAGGGGGCGCAGGCGGCGGGGATGTTGCGGGCGTTGCCGCGGCACCCGGCCATCGTCGCGACTCTGGCGGAGGCGAACGGGGAATTGAAATGCGCGACCGCCGACCTCGACAGCGCGGATGCGTTGAGTTCGACGGAAGGGAGCCAGATCGCCCTGTTCATTGCCGGAGTCGCCGGCGCGCGCGCCCTGGCCGCCGAGTCGGTTCGCCCGGATTTTGTCGCGGGGATGTCCGTCGGCGCCTTTGCCGCTGCGGTCGTGGCCGGCGCCCTCGACTTTCCGTCGGCGCTGCTGCTGGTGCGCACCCGCGGCCGGTTGATGAGGGCGGCGTATCCGACCGGGCATGGCATGGCGGCCGTGGTCGGGCTGAATGAAGGGACCGTCGGCGCGCTGGTCGGCGCCGTCAGCACGCCGGCGTCGCCGGTCTACCTCGCCAACGTCAACGCGCCGGACCAGATGGTCATCTCGGGCGCCGATGCGGCCATCGCCGCGGTGCTGGCGACGGCGCGTAAACGCGGCGCGCGCCGGACGCAGCGGCTGGATGTGACGGTGCCGTCGCACACGCCGCTTTTCCGCGACGCGGCGGCGCAGCTGATGAAGGTGGCCGCGACGGTCGCGATGAAGGATGCCTCCATTCCGTACCTCGAAAACCGCGGGGCCCGCGCGATCACCGACGCGGAGAAAATCCGGGCGGATCTGGCGGGCAACCTGGCGGTGGCCGTCCGGTGGCATGACATGGTGCAGGGCGTGCTGGAACGCGGCGTGCGCGTCCTCGTTGAAATGCCTCCCGGCGCCACGCTGACCGACCTGGCCAAGGCGTCCTTTCCGGAAACCTGCGCCCTCGCGTTCGAGCGTCAGGACGTGCCGGGGCTCGTCCGTTCCATCGCGACCAATCGTGCGGGCTGAGTTTCGGGCGGGGTTTTCACACTCCCGTTCGTCCGCGTTTCAGCGCTCCGACGAAAGCGGCCGTGGATCAATGAAACCGCGCGAGGGCAATGATTGCGGCGGTGACCGTGATCGCGCCGCCGATGCGGACGGCGACCTGGCCGAACGGCATCAATTCCATCCTTTTTCCGGTCTCGAGGATGGTGACGGTGCCGGATCCGCCGCGCGCGCAGCGGCAGGCGTTCACGATCGCCAGCTCCACCGGGTACATGTTGATCCAGCGGGCGACGACGAATCCGGTTCCCATCATGGTGGCGACCGTGGTGAACATGATGGCGAAATTCGCGACCGTGAAGGCGGCGACGAGCTTGTCCCACGGGGTGATGCCCAGGCTGTTGATGAAAACCATCGGATAGGTGACGACGACGGCGGTGAAACGGTAGACGAGATGGCTGTCCTGCTGGAATTTCGCGGGCAGCACGCGGAACAGCTTGAGCAGGACCGCGGCGACCAGCATCCCGATCGGCGCAGGCAGGCCGCACAGTTCCTTCCCGGCCACGCCGATGATGTACAGCGTCACCGCGAAGATGATTGCCGCACCGATGCTGCGCAGGTCCAGGGACGGGTTGGAGACCTGGGCGCCGTGTTCGGGAAATTCCTCGCGCATGTTCCGCTCGAGCCGGCCGTTGCCGGTGAGATGTGGAAACCGGCGGCCGATGACATTGAGGAATCCGGTGAGGATCATCGCGATCAGGCTCCCGACGATCACCGGAGGCAGCACCATGGCGTAGGCCGCGGCCGGCGTCGTGTGCAGGACATCCGCGTAGCCGATCGAGAGCGGGATGGCGCCCTCGCCGATGCCGCCGCTCAGGATCGGGATGATCACGTAGAAAAACACATGCCGCGGGTCCTGCCCGAACGCCCAGCCCACGAGCATGCCGGCCGCGACGGCGAAGACGGTGCCCAGGCCGGTGGGAATGACGATTTTCAGAAAGCACCGGATCAGCGACGAGCGGTCCATGCCCATGATGCTGCCGACGATGATGCACGCGATGTAGAGATAGAGCAGCGCGACGATGCCGGTGAACTCGTTGAGCGGTTTCGCGATGCTCGCGGGGATCAGGTGATAATGGATCAGGAACGACGGCAGGACGGCGCAGAGGATCGCCGCGCCGCCGATCCGCTTGATGAACGGAATCCGATCCCCGAGCTCGGCGAGCGCGTAGGCGCCAAGCGCAACGACGGCGATCGTCGAACTGATGTCGATCGTCAGCTTGCCCGTGGCCGCGAGGTAGGAGACCACGGCGAGGAGGAGAAAATAAATCGGGACCGGGATGATGCCGATCTTAAGCTCCATCAGGCGCCAGAAACGGCTGGCCCATGGGGATGGGGCGGACTCCGCGGGGGGCGTGGGAACAACCGGGGTGCTCATTTTCGCTGAGGAAAGCTTTCGACGACCAATCGGATAACAGGAGGGGAATCCCTCCAAACGGACCGGGGTGATCCGCTCCGGGACAAAATAACATGCGCAACATTACCGCTGAATGATGCAACGCCGTTGACGCGAACGGGCCCGGACGGCGGTGTAGCACGGGTCTCCGACCCGTGTGGGCGGACTCTGCTCAACGGAGAACGTCGAGCGCACCCGTTTCGCTCGAGTCCACCTTCACGGGTCGGAGACCCGTGCTACCGGCAGGGCGGCAGTCAGGGTGCGGGCGACTTGACGGCGGCGATCCGCCGGAGGCCGTCCATGAACAGATCGCAGTCGGTGCCGTAGACGAGGAGCTGGACGCCGCGCTGCGCGACCCGGCGGCCGACGTCGATCTCGAGCTTCTTGCCGATGCCGCACATGACATATTTGCCGTGTTTGCGCGCGATCCTGATCACGTTGTCGAGGGCCGCCGCCATCTTGGGATGATCGAAGCTGGTCGCATCGGCCGCCCCGAGCGCGATCGCCAGGTCCGTGGCGCCGATCATCAGCGGATTCAGGCCGGGCATCGCGGCGAGCGCCTCGAAATCCTCGAGGCTTTCGCGTTCCTCGATCATCGGGATGACCATGACGTCGCGGTTTTCCTCCGCCGCGTAGGTTTCCCAGTTTCCGCGGGTGTAATTCTTCGCCCGCACCATGGGGCACGCCCCGCGCGTTCCGTCGGGGGAGTACCGCACCGCCTGCACCAGCTCGGCGCAGCTCGCCCGGTTCGCGTGGGGCAGCACGATGCCCGCCGCGCCGGCGTTGAGGAGACGCGCGATCAGCGCGCGGTCGACCGTGGGCACGCGGACGAACGGAGTGACCCCCGAGGCTTCGGCGGCGAAGATGATCTGGGCGATCCGCTCGAGGTCGGTGGCGCTGTGCTCCATGTCGATGATCACGAAGTCGGCTCCGGCCGTGGCCATCAGCTCGTTCATCAGGGGATGACCGATGAACTGGATCATGCCTCCGACGGTTTTTCCGGCGGCCAGGGCTTCGCGTAGTTTTTTTCGGCTTTGCATGGGATGGAGGTTCTCAGGGAGCCGGGGCCAGGATGGCTTCGGCATTGGTGGAGGAAAGGGTCCGCCGGATTCCGGCCTTGGCTTCCGCCGCCTTTTTCCAGGCGGGATTTTTCAGCAGCTCCTCGCGCGCATCGTCCTTGGCCTGGTCGGAAGCCTGGTACGCCGCGAGGTCCGGAAATTCGCTGACGATGATGGCATCCCACGTCGCGTGCGAATGATTCTGGTTCAGATAGACGCTGTATCCGGCCAGCACGCCGAGTTCGCGCAGCCGGCCGTATTCCGGCACATAGTAGTCCGTCACGTACTGGACATAGCGGTCCGCGGAAGGGGCGCCATATTTCACGATCGTGAACACCGCCTTCGCGTGATCCACGGAAGGATTCTCCGAGCGCACGAGCACGTCGGTGAGCACGCCCGCCTGCGGGGTCGCCAGCGCCAGCGCCTCCGGCGGCAGTCCGCCGGGCATGGTTCGTTCGATTTTCGTCCACGCCGCCGTGTCCTCGAAGCGCGCGAAGTCGACGATCAGCGTGACATCGTCCGAGGCCGAATCCGGCACGTAGGAGCTGAAAAGAATCCGGTAGTCCTTGAGCGTTCCGGTTTTCTTCCAGGCTTCGAACTGGCGCGCACCCCTGGTTTCGAGCCAGGAGCGGAAGGCCGCGCGGTTCCGCGGCTCGATCCGGTAGGTGAGGACGAGGCTGGTGGGCGGCTCTGGTTTTTCCTCCGCGCGGGCGGGGGCGGGGAGCGCAAGCGGCGCGAGCGCCAGCGCGACGAGCGCGAGGGCGCGGCGCGGCCGGGAAAGAGGCGAAGCCTTCCTGAACCGGCCGGCGGCTGAATTCCAAAATTTGAGTGTTGCGAACGATGTCATTTGAAATTCGAATTAGCGCTCTCCCCCTACCCCATGGAAATTCGTCATCTACGCAGCTTTCTCGCGGTTGCGGAACATCTCCACTTCGGGCGGGCCGCCCAGGAAATTCATCTGAGCCAGCCGGCGCTGAGCGTCCAGATCCGGGCGCTGGAGGATGCGATCAGGACGCCGTTGTTCGTGCGGAACCGGCGCCGCACCCTGCTCACGCCCGCCGGCGAGCTGCTGCGCGAGGACGCGCGCGACATCCTTGCGCGTGTCGAGGTGGCCGGCCTGCGCGCGCAGCGGGCCGACCGCGGGCACGTGGGCATCATCCGCATCGGGATCATTTCCACGGCCGCCGCGCTGCTGCTGCCGCCGGTCCTGCTGCGCTTCCGGCAGCTCTATCCCGAGGTCGTGTTCGACCTGGAGAACATCCTGACGGCGAAACAGATCACCCATCTGCAGGAGCGCCGGCTGGACATCGGCTTCGTGCGGATGCCGATCGTCGCCGACGGCATCGACCTGACCCTGATTCATGAGGAGCCTTTCATCCTGATCGTTCCCGCCTCGCATCCGCTGGCGAAAAAAGCGCATCTCCGGCTGAAGGACCTGGAGGGCGCGGACATGGTGCTCTACACCCGGAACAAGGCGCCGAGCTTCCGCGACCAGATTGTCGGCATGCTCGACCGGGCGCACATCAAGCCGAATATCATCCAGGAGGCCGGGGAAATGTACACTCTGGTCTCGCTCGTGGCGGCCGGCCTGGGGATTTCCATCCTCCCGAAGTCGGTGGAACTTTACCGGATCCCGGGCGTGGTCATCCGCGCGCTGCCGAGCCGCCTGCCCCACGCCCAGATTGCGCTGGCGGCTCATCGCGACAACAGCTCCCCGTTCGTGAGGACGTTCATCGAGTTGGCGAAGTCCATTCACGGGCGGGTCAACCGACGCGGTTGACGACTTCCTTGGCGGAGGACGAGCCGATTTCGAGCGGTTCGCCCGCGAGGACGTTCCGGGCGCGGACCCGGTCGAATTCGCCCTCCCAGGTGGCAATCGTCACCACGGCAACGGCATTGCCGATCAGGTTGGTGATCGCGCGCGCCTGGGACATGAAGCGGTCGATCCCGAGGATCAGGGTCAGTCCGGCGACGGGGATTGTCTGGGTGGAGGCGAGCGTGGCGGAGAGCGTGACGAAGCCTCCGCCGGTCACGGCGGCGGCGCCCTTGGACGTCAGCAGCAGCACCATCAGGATCCCGATCTGGGGGCCGAGCGAAAGGGGAGTGTCCGTGGCCTGGGCGATGAAGACCGCCGCCATGGTCAGGTAGATGGAGGTGCCGTCGAGGTTGAACGAGTAGCCGGCGGGAACCACGAGCCCGACCAGTGGTTTCGAGCAGCCCAGGTTTTCCATCTTGGCGATCAATCCCGGAAGCGCGGTCTCGGAGGACGACGTCCCAAGCACGAGGACCAGTTCCTCGCGCAGGTATCGCACGAAGCGCCACAGGCCGAGCCCGCTCAGGCGCAGGAGTCCGCCGAGCACGACCACGATGAAGACGGCCATCGTGGCGTAGACGCACGTCATCAGGGAGGCCAGGGCCGTCAGGCTCTTGAGCCCGAATTTTCCGACGGTGAACGCGATCGCGGCGAAGGCGGCGATCGGAGCCAGTTTCACGATGATCGAGACGACGCCCATCAGGACCTTGAACGCCGTCTCGAGAAACTCCGTCAGCGGCCGGCCCTTGGGGCCGAGCTGGACCAGCGCGGCGCCGCACAGGGTGGCGACGAGGAGCACCTGGAGAATCTCCCCCGAAGTCAGCGCGCCAGGCAGCGTCGTGGGGATGACGTTCATCAGGTAATCCACGAGCGTCAGCTTTTTCGCCGGCGTCAGGATGGTTCCGAGGGAGCTCGTGTCCATCAGCGCGGCGTTCGCGTGAATTCCGGCGCCAGGCTTGACCACGTTGACGACCACCAGGCCGATCGCGAGCGCGAGCGTGGTGACGACCTCGAAGTAGATCAGCGCCTTCAATCCGACGCGGCCGACTTTCTTCAGGTCGGTCATGCTCCCGATGCCCACGACGATCGTGCAGAAGATGATCGGGCTGATCAGCATCGTGACCAGCTTGATGAATGCGTCCGCGACCGGCTTGAGCGACGCGCCGAACGCCGGCCAGAGGTGCCCGCAGATTCCGCCCAGCACCACGGCCACCAGGACCTGCACGAAGAGATGCCGGAAATATTTCATGGGGCGAAAGTGAAATGAGCGCCACGGGCCCGGAGGCCCGAAACAGTTCCCGGTCGGCGTGGCGTTCCGCCCGGGATGGAGCCGAAACTCGATGGATTACGCGAGCGGT
>JAQGON010000157.1 GCA_028293565.1 Verrucomicrobiota bacterium
ACCAGCCACAACGCGGCGGTGGTCGTCATCCAGTTCCCGACCAGCGAAACGCACTGCCCGGCAAAATAGCGCCGGTAATTCGCCGACGAAAGCGCGCGCAGGAAACGGGGAGGAGTCACGGAGGCCTCGAACGCACGCCAAACTCATCCGCGGCGCAAGCCAGCTCACGAAAGGGTCTGCGACAACGCATTTCACCGCCCTTGGGCTGCGACGAAAGTCGCAGCCGAATTTTACGTGCTTTCCTCGAACCTTATCCAAGCCATATCTATAACAACCTGATAAACAATAACTAGCTATCCTCGCGACGCGTCAAATCGGATTCGGTCGCCACCAGGGCGGTTAGGAGAGCAATGACGATGACGGGCGCGATCATGGAAGTGGAAAATGACAAACCGCCGAGACAACAGGATACTCTTTATTTGGTAAATAAAAAATATGCACAAATCGTAGAATCGCGGCCGAGCCGCAATTGATTGTTCGGGCGTTCCCGATGGGCGATGTGTCCGTGAAACCCGCCTGTCAGTTCCGTCTATTTACATCCCGCCGGACGTTCCCCAACAGCGTCTTGGAGCATTTTCAATAAAAGGAGGTCCTCGGGAGGCCTAGAGCGCCAAGGCAGCCGCGAATTCGGATTCAGGTGGAGCGCATTGTCGCAGACCCTGAGCTTGTCGAATGGGCCCTCAATGCGGGTCGAGACGCCAGCCGGCGTGTGACCGCCGACGGAGCCGTCAACACGGTTATCCCCTTCGACCGGAGTTCACGGATCGCACGGATCAAGCCGGCAGACGTAGCACGGGTCTCCGACCCATGAGGGCGGACTCTGCCAACGGAGAACGTCGAGCACACCCGTTTAGCTCGAGTCCAGCTTCACGGGTCGGAGACCCGTGCTACCCGCTCCAAGGCTCGGTCTTATTTGCTGTCTTCCGTCTTCCGCAGCGTCACGTCGCCATTCATCGTGGCGATGCGGACTTCGGGGCCGCCGCCGTTGAGCGTGCCGGTGACGATCTTTCCCCCGGTCATCGGCGGGAGGGGCGCCATCGGGGTCAGCGGTGCGACCGGCGCGATTTCCTCGTCGTCATCGCTGTCCTTCCGGTTCCGCTCGCGCGCCGCCTGGCGCTCGGCATCCCGGGTCGCGCTGGCGACCTGGCGCGCGACTTCGGCGGTGGCGCGGGCGACCTCGTGGGCGACGACCGCGATCTCGGCGTGAATATCGTCGTCCCGCGCGTGGGGCGTGTGGCTGCTCCGCCGCGACGTGGCGCGGACGGACTCGGTCTTGGTCACCAGCGCCTTGTCGTCGAAATCCGTGAGGATGGAGCCGTTGTGCGTCCGCAGACGCACGTTGGCCTTCGCATTGGCCGGGAGGTGCAGCGCGATCTCGCCGTTCATCGAGGTGAACGAGAGCGGCTTGCCCTCGAGCATCTCGCGCACGGTGGCCTTGATCTCGCCGTTCATCGTTTCGACGAGCGCGGCGCCGGCGAGGTCCTCGAGCTCGACCTCCCCGTTGAGGGTCTTGATCTCGATGTTGCCGGTGACGCCGCCGATCTTCACGTCGCCGCCGAAATTGCTGTTGATGATGATCGCCGTGTTCCGGGGAACGGAAATCGTGAAGTCGCCGGAGCCGCCGCCCCAGCCGTCGAGGCCGTGGCTGAGCATGACGACGTTGTTTTTCTCGGTCAGCGAATAGCTCGACGAGGACGTCAGCACGCGCAGGCCGTCTTTGCGCAGCTCGGAGGTCTCGGGCTTGAGGTCGGTCTGGACGGAGACCTCCGCGACGTCGGATCCGCGGATGCGGAGGTCGCCGTTTGCGACGCTGATCTTGAGCGTGCCGGGCTTGGCGGGGTCGGAGAATTTGATCGTGGCGGACTCGGACTCGTCGGCGCGCGCGGCCGTGAGGAGGATCACGGTCATCGCGGCGGCGATGAGAAACGAGGGATAGAGGCGGGCGTTATTCATGAGGGAAGGAGGATGACGTTGATGGGATTGACGGGGCGCTCGTTCGCAGCGGCCGGTCGTGGATTGTGGAAAGGGAAGCGGGCTCAGAGCTGGGCAAGCCCGCGCCGGGCGGCGTCGCGCACGACGCGGTCGATCGTCTCGTTGCGGACGATCTTCTCGAGTTCGGGCACGGCCTCGCGGTCGCGGGCGGCGACGAGGAAGTCGATCATCGCGACCTGGACGAGCGGGTTTTGCTCGCGCGGCAGGGTGGCGAGCACGCCGGAGCGGACGAAGGCCTGGTCCGCGTGCGGATAAAGCGCGTCCAGGGCGGAGAGCCGGACATTCGTGCTCGGGTCGAGGGCAAGGGCGCCGATGAGGTTGGAGATCATCCGCTGGTCGGGGTTCTTCTGGTCGACGGTGGCGAGCACCGTCTGGAGGCGCTCGCTGGTGGAGCGCTGCTGCAGGAGCGACATGCCGACGAGCTGGCCCACCGAGTCCACCCGCTGGCGGAGACTCGCGATTTCCTGCTTCGTGGCGGCGTCCATCGCGGGCGCCGGGGCGTAGCGCGTCCCGGCGAAAAACCCGCCAAGGGCGAGCGCGCCCGCGCCCAACGGGGCGAGGATCCAGCGCCAGAGGACGGCGCGGTGGGCCTGCCGGTGGCGGGCGGCGGCGGCGGCGACGCTGGCGGCGGAGTTTTTCTCCTCCTCGAGCATCGCGTAGAAATTCTTGCGCAGTCCGGGGCCGGGCTTGGCCGCCGGCAGGGCGTCGAGGGCGGCGAGCGTCTGGGCGAGGGAGGAATACTGGCGCTGGCAATCGGGGCACGACGCCAGATGGGCGCGGACGTCGGCGGTGCCGCCTTCAGGCAGCCGGCCGTCAAGCAGGTCGGCAAATTTTTCCTGGGCTTCGGTGCAATTCATGGGAAGAGGGATCAAGGTTCAGGAAAGGCTGGGCTTCTCCTTCTGGAGTCGGAAATAGGTGTCGCGGAGCTCGCGGAGCGCGCGGTGGGCGCGGACCTTCGCGGCGCCGACGGAGCATTCGAGAATCGCCGCGATCTCGGCGAACGAGAGTTCCTGGAAGCGGCTGAGCAGGAGAACCTCGCGGTCGTCGCGGTCCAGTCGCCCGAGCGCCGAATGGAGCAGCGCATGGTCGTCGCGCGTCGCCGCACGGTCGCCGGCATGGGGGGCATCGTCGGCGTGATCCTGCAGGCTGGCCGGATCGGTCGCGGCCGGGGCGGCATTGTGCTTCCGGAAGTGATCCGCCGCGCAGCGCCGGCCGAGATGATACATCCAGGCGGTGAAACTGCCGTCGTCGCGGTAGGTGTGGCGGTATTTCAGCATGCGCTGGAAAACCGTCTGCGCGATGTCCTCCGCGGCCGTGCGTTGATTCGTGAGCTTGACGAGGAAACCGTACAGCGGGCCGTGGTGGCGTTCAAAAAGCTCGCCAAGCGCGCCGAGATCGCCGTCCCGCACGGCGATCATCAGTTCATGGTCGGTCAGGGTATCGGTCGCGGGGTCCACGGCGTCAGGCGCGGATTTAACCACGAAAGGGGTCGAATCGACACGTATTTCTGGATAAGCGGTAATCACGGGCATCGGGCAGCATGGCTGGATGCAGGGGAAACCGCCGGGGCGTGGAATGGTTACCGGTTTTTTGCCCGGACGACCCGGCTTTTCACCGGCGGGCCGCAGGAAGGATCCTCACCTTCGTGTGCTTGGCGGTCTTCGTGATGACACCTGCCGGTTTTCTTCGACCACGAAGATCACCCAGGACGCGAAGACGCGCCGCCGCTCAAAAATGGGCGGGAGCCGGCGATTTGTTTTCGGGTGCCGGCTTCGGGGGCGGTTCGAGCAGATTGATGCTGCCGCCGGACGGTTCCAGCTGGACGACGAGGAATTCGAATTTCCACAACCGGCCGGCGCGATTGGCCGCGAGGGCGATCGTCGCGGCGCCCTTGGGGCCCTTCACGGGAATTTCGAACTGGGCCTGGCCGGCGGTCGCGCTCACGTGGATGTTCCCGCGGACGAAAAATTTCTCCTCGATCGGCGTGCCCAGCGCGGCGATCACCGCCGGCGAGGAGCGGACCCGGGCCAGCGCCTGCTGGTACGGCTCGGACGATTTCAGGAGGCCCATCAGGAAGCTGAAAAACGCGGCGATGACGGCTGCGAGCAGCAGCACGCCGGCGGGCACGAACCATTTCGCGTTGCGCTGCACCCAGTCTGGCGGCGGTGGATTCATGGACGCGCTCCGAAATCCGGACGGAGGGATCAGGTCGCCGGCATCACGGCCAGTTCGAGGCAGGCCACGGTGACGGGCCCGGCCGCGCCGTTTTCGAGGACGATTTCGTTCCATCCATCGCGAATGAGGGACACGGGGAACTCGTAATTGTACGCGACGCGGTCCGGAGTGTGGTGGGTGAGCGGGCCCGACGGATACAACCAACGGTCCGTCGGGATGGACTTCGCGTTCGGCCAGCAGGCGTTGAACACGACCGGCAGGTCTCCGACGGGGTCGGATTTCTTGACGGCGACCTGGATCACCAGCTTCAGGGACCGGTCCGCCGGTTCCGCGCACATCGGGAGGCGGAACGATTGCCGCCAGTTTCGTTCGAGGATCACCGGGATCTGCGGGGGCGCTTCGAAGGGCGGCTGGGACAGGCCGATGAATCCCCGGTCGCCGAACGCGTAGTGTTTCGCGCGTCCCCGAAGCACCTCAAGCCGGTCGATGTCGCGGAGCAGCGTGTAATCCGAAATCAACCCCGGGACCTTCGCCTGGTCGGTGCAGTAGAAATTGTACCACTCGATCCCGTCGGCGCCGAGGACGAGCTTGCCGGCCGCATTCGCGGACAGCATTTCGCGGCTCGACGAGATGAGGCGGATCTCGCGCGTGACGGCGAGCGCGGGCGCGAGCGCGGGGACCGCATTCGCCCCATCCTCGATCACGCCGAAGACCGCGGGCCGTTCGCCGACCGCGCGGCGGATCTCGTCGTGCGGCATGTCCCAGGACGTCCGCCAGAAACCGGAGGGGCACAGAAAATCCAGCGTGCCGTCGCGGCAGAGCGCCACGACGTCGATGCCGATGCTCTTCAGCGTCTCCAGCCGGCCCGGCAGCCGCATGCCGAGATAATACGGCCGGCCGTTCCGGGCGGCGCGCCGCTGCGTCAGGGCGCGCACCTCGCGAAACCAGTCGGACATCATGGCGATCGTCCGTTCCGACGCGTTCGGCTCGCAGCACAGCGGCTGGCGCCACCAGTCGAGCTCGAGTCCGTCGAAATCGTAGTCTTCGACGACTTCCCGGATCTGGGCGAACATCATGTCGCGAACTTCCCGGAGCTCGTAGTTCAGCCCCTCGCGATAGGTCAGGTCGCCGGCCATCGACGGATACGTGCTGTGGTGCAGGCGCATCTCGGGGCGTTTGAGCAGCGGATGATTGAAGAAGCTGCCCTGGAAATTGCGGTGGCCGTGAAGGTCGTTCATCCGGATGCTGACCCACGGCGCGACGCCGCGCTGACGGCACGCGACGGACGTTTCGGCCAGCCAGTCGACCCCTGCCTCGAGGAGGTCGAGGTAGCGGTTATAAAACAACACGGACGTGTCCATGAACGTCTCCACCTCGGCCGGCTTGGTGAAGCCGCCGCAGATGGCGTGCCCGCGGAAAAATTCGCGGTCACCCCGCCGGTAACCGTCGATCACCGTGGGGACCACCTTGCTCGGGTACCACGCCTTCGACGCGTTGGCGTTGATCAGGAACGTGTCGATGCCGTTCTGCTGGAGGTTTTCGACATAGCGGTGAATCGCCCTGGCCGAGAACGGGCCGCCCTCCGGTTGCCAGCGCTCGGGATTGTAGAAATAGACGCAGGTGTCGCCATTGAACAGGTTGCGATGCCGCCGCGCGAGGGCCTGGCGCGGCGTGGCCGGAGCCGGTCCGCCGGCCGCCGGTGCAGGGATGTCACCGAGCAGTCCCGGGCGGAGCGTTGCGGCGGTCGCGCCGATGGCGGTGGCGCGCAGGAATTCACGGCGGGTGGGCATGGGGTCGGCATCGAACGGCGATGCTCCTCCGGTTTGTTTCCTCGCGGGAATCGCGGCGAGCTTTATCCCCGGTTCCCGCGGCGATAATGTTGCGGTCATGCCGCGCCGCGTACAGTCGGCCTTTTCTTCCCCATGCCTTTTCGCCGCCTCGTTTTTTCCTTCCTCATCCTGGTTCCGCTGCTGCGCGCCGGACCGGCGCCGGCGGGGAAAGTCACGGGGGTCGTGGTCGAGCCCGCCGCTGCGAAACCGGTTGAATTCGTTGCCGTGTCGCTGAAATCCGCGTCCGGCGACGGCGCGGTCCGGCGCACCGCCACCGATCATCAGGGCAGGTTTGCGTTCGAGGACCTTCCTTCCGGCAAGTACACCGTCAGCTTTGGGACGATCGGATCCGGGACGCAGGTGACGCCGGCTTTCTCGATCGACGCGGCGCATCATGAAGCGGATCTGGGCCGGCTCACCCTGGCCGAGGCGGCGGTGAAGATGGAAGCCTTCCAGGTGAACGCGCGGCGCGAGGCGTTCTACAATTCGATCGACCGGAAAGTCTACAACGTCGGCAAGGACATCCAGAGCGCGACCGGGTCCGCGAGCGACCTGCTGCAGAATATCCCCTCGGTGCAGGTGGACATCGAGGGCAACGTCAGCCTGCGCGGCGACGAAAACGTCCTGATCCTGGTCAATGGCAAGGCCTCGACCGCGATGGGGCCGAACCGCGCGGCGGTGCTCGAGCAGCTGCCGGCGGACCTGATCGAGAAGATCGAGGTCATCACGAATCCCTCGGCGATGTACAAGCCGGACGGGACCGCGGGAATCATCAATCTCACGCTGAAAAAAAAGCACGGCTCCGGCTATTCCGGCGCGGTGCGCGTCAACGTCGGCAACGATGACCGATACAACACGAATGTCTCCGCCAACTACAATCCCGGGCGATATAATCTCTTCGGCAATTTCGGGCTGCGCCAGGACGACCGGCAGCGGATGTACGAGAGCCATCGGCGTCATCTCGATCCCGCGACCGGCGCGTGGGTGAGCACGGACCAGGTCACGCGGGAGCATTCCCGGCCGCTCAGCCGGATCGGGATGGCGGGCATCGATTTTCATCCCGACGCGTCCAACCAGGTCGGCTTCGAGGGCAGCTACAATTACCGCACGCTGCTCCGGCGCGCGACGCAGGCGAACCGTTCGGCCGATGGGTCCGGCGCGGTCGCGAGCGACTATGACCGCCTGCGCACGGATCCGGAATTCGAGCGCGACATCGAGCTGAAGGGGACGTTCCAGCACGCCTTCGCCGACGAGGGCAGGGAACTGAAAATCGAGGTGAAGCGCGGGCGGACGACCGAGCAGGAGGACAACCATTACACGAACCTCTATCGGATTCCCGCGGGTGCGCCGTCGTTCGACAACGTGCGCATCACGCCGGTGGACACGAAGACGGAGGGAAGCATCGAGTACACGCATCCCCTGGCAGGCGGCGCGCGGCTTGAGGGAGGATTTTCGCGGGAGGACGAAGCCTTCGACGCCGATCACCTCGGAACCTTTGCCGACCCGGCGAGCGGGCGGCTCGTCACCGATGCGTCAGTGACCAACCGGTTTCGCTCCGATTCCTCGATCCACGCGCTCTACGGCACCTATGGGCGGACGTTCGGGTCGGCCGGGCTGCTCGCCGGATTGCGGATGGAGGATGCCGTCCTTGACACGACGCAGGTGGTTTCGGGGATCGGGGCGCATCAGGGCTACTTCAAATTTTATCCGACGCTTCACCTGAGCTACAGCGTCAGCGAAGGGGGCCAGCTCCAGCTCAACTACAGCCACCGGGTGCGGCGCCCCGACGCGGAGGACCTCAATCCGTTTCCGGAGTACCAGGACCCCTTCAATCTACGGACGGGAAATCCCGCGCTGCGGCCGGAGGAGATTCACTCGATCGAAACCGGCTACCAGTACAAGGCGGAGGGCGTGAGTTATCTCGCGACGGCTTATTACCGGTATCTCTATCGCGGATTCACCCAGGTGACGCGCTACATCAACAGCACGACGCTGCTCACGACGCGCGAGAACCTGGCGGAGAGCACGTCGGGCGGCGTGGAGCTGGCGGCGTCTCGCGAGGTCGGCGCGCGCGCCTCGCTGAATTTCAGCTCGAACATTTTCTACAACGAGATCGACGCGAGCAACCTCGGCTTCGCCGGAAAGCGGAGCACGCTGGCGTGGAATGCGAAGCTGAGCGCCAACTTCGCGGTCTCGAAGGCGACCCTTTTTCAGCTCAACACGAATTACACCGCAAAACGGCTGACGCCGCAGGGCTATCGTCTGCCCACCTTTGTCGCGAACATCGGGCTCAAGCACGAGCTAGCCGACCGGAAGACGGCGTTCGTGCTGACCGTCACGGATCTGTTCGACACGCTGCGCGAGCGCACGGTGATCGACACCCCGATCCTGCATGACGAGCTTTCCCGCCGGCGCAGTTCGCGCGCGATCTATGCCGGCGTGGTCTACAATTTCGGCCAGTCGAAGAAAAAGGCGAAGGACGAGGCGCTGCCATACGACGAGGCGCCTTAGCGCCGCCCTCGATCATATTCCTTCCCAAACGCTAGGCCGCGCTGCTCGGCGTCCTTCGGAGCCGTTTGTGATCGGCTCTCTAGTTCCAGAATTCTAGAGGCTGGCTCAGGTGAACCTTCCGCGCCGGCGGCGCCGATTCCAGCATCGCCGCGCCATACGGCTGGCGCAGACCGTGGTTGTACATGTGCCAGTCGCAGTAGGAGATCAGGTCGTCGATCTCGATCGAGGTCTTAGCGCGCCGTCCGAGGTTCATCGTGAACATCCGCCGGCGCGTGCCGCCGCCGAACGAGGCGTGCAGGGTGCGGTGATTGAACAGCAGGACGTCTCCAGGCTGGCTCTCGATCGGATACGCCGGGAGATCGCGCTGGTGGACCCCCCAGTTCCCCTCGGCGGCGCGCAGGTCCTCGTCGCGCCACATCGCCAGCCCTGCGTCGCGGTGGGAGCCGGGAATCACCCGCAGGCAGCCGGTGTCGCGCGTCACGGGATCCAGGTAGAGCGCGATCTTGATGTAGCTGTTGCTCTGATACAGGCTGTCGCGGTGCCAGCCGGTTTCGCCGGTGTAGTAATTGCCGTCGCTGCTGACGTAGTTGAAGTCCGGCCCGATCAGATTGCCGACCGACTCGAGAATTCCCGGATGATCGAGGAGCGCGCACAGGCCGGGACGCTGGTCGACGAACGACACGATCATCGTGCGCTTGGTGCCGTCGTGTTTCAGGCCGAGTTGGGGAAAGACGGCCTCGAACTCGGAAGTGATGCCTTCGACCTCGTTCTTCAGCAGGCCCGGCAGCTTGAGAAAACCGAAGGATTCGAAGAAGGCGCGCTGCTGGACGAGGGACGAGTTGGTCATGGGTGGGAAAGTCCTCCCATCTGCGCGAAGAAAATCCCCGACGGCAACAGGGAAGCATCCGAAACCCGGCCAGCAACGAACGAAGGCGGAGCGGGTTGCCCCCAACCCGCTGGGGACGCGGCCCAAGGTTGAGCGCCGGCGGATCCTCCCGTAGCGCATTGGCGCAGACCCTGAGTTCGTCGAACGGGTCCAATACGCTGGAGGCGCGAGCGGGACTCAAGGGACTGACGAAGCGTCCAACGCGTTGAAAACGCGTTTTACCTTTCGAGACCTGCATCCCCCGGTAGCAGCCGACGTCAGGAGGCTTTCACGTGCGGCGACCGATTAACCGCGATCACTTCAGCCGCCTGACGGCAGCTGCTACGGGAGGGCGGAGCGCATTGGCGCAGACCCTGAGTCTGTCGAACGGGTCCAACACGCTGGGGGCGCGAGCGGGACTCAAGGGACTAACGAAGCGTCCAACGCGTTGAAAACGCGTTTTACCTATGCGTCGGCCGGTTCCTTGTACGGCAGCTTGGTGCCGTCCGTCCACTTGATGCACCCGCCCTCGCCGCTCGCGCGGACCTGGGGCTTGTGCACCTGCGTGTAACCCTTCCAGGCATACGGATCCTGGCCGGCGACGATGATCACATCGCGGAAATCGTGGTGCGCGATGTGCTCGCCCTCCGGCATCTTCCCCCACGCCAGGTGCGACTCGCAGCTCATGAAATGGTTCACCAGCGAGCGCCGGAAGGTTCCCGCCGGCGCGCGGTTCGGGAGCGACCGGTGCAGGATATAGCCATTGAAGAAAACCACCGACCCCGCCTCGACCTCGACCGGCACGGCCTGGTCGTCCGTGTACGGAAAGTTGACCGACTGTTCGGCGCAGTCGAAGCGGCGGTCGCCGTGCCAGCGCTGCTCCCAGAGAATGCCCGGGCGGTGCGAGCCCGGCATCACCCAGAGGCACCCGTTTTCCACGGTCGCCCGATCCATCGCGATCCATGCGCCGACCAACGAGCGGTCGCGCGTCGCGATGTAATCCTCGTCCTGGTGCCAGGCCTGCCCGGGCTTCCCCGACGCCTTCATGAAGAGCATCGACTGCATGCACTTCACGTTCGGCCCGATGATCGTCGTCAGCGCATCGACCGTCGGCCGGCTATGCACCGTCGCGAGCATCACCTCGGAGCACTTGTGCGGAAAATGAATGCAGAGAAAACGGGACAGCACCGATTCGTCCGACTCGGCGGGCAGCGCCTTCGGATGACCCTCCAGCTCGCCGCGTTCCCCGCGGCAGATTAGCGTGGCCTCGCGCTTCAGGCCCTCGATTTCGTCGGGCGTGAAGCCGTTCTCCAGGACGAAATAACCGTTCGCCTGATAGAAGGCCTTGATTGCCGCCGGGTCCGCGTCCGGAGCGAAATATCCCGGCGGACGAACCTTCGGAAACGAATCGCGCCGGATGCCGGCGAAGCCGCCCGTCGCCGTGACGAGGGAGGGTTTCGGGGTGGGGGGAGACTCGAGGGTTGCGGTGGTCATGAAAGCTCACATACCTATTAGCACATTTTTCGTTCGTCCGATAGCACTGTGGCTCTCCAAAACATACCCAAAAGAATTCGATCGGCGCGCTCCGCCAAGGTGGTGTTCGGGGATGTGGTCTACGATCCCGGCGGGACATGCGGTCCGCGCCTCCAGTCGGATTACCAGCTGGTCGTGCTGGGCGAGGGCGACGCACGCGTCGACGTCGACGGGCGCATGGTGCGCATCGACGCCGGGCAGGTGGGCTTGTTCCGTCCGGGCCGGCGGGAATTCTTTCGCCTCTCCGCCGGGCGAAAAACCCACCACACGTGGTGCGCGGTGCATCCCTCGCTGGTGAATCCGGCGCTGGCGCGGGCGTGCGAGGCCGCGCCGGATGTCCTGGCGGTCACGCGCCGTTTCGAACAGCTGATGGAACTGGGGCTATCGCTGCCGCTCGCGGCGGGCGAAAGCGCGCCGGGGCTGGTGGAGTCGCTGGGGCTGGCGACACTGCAGGAATACCTGTTTGCGGCGGCGCGTTCGCAGGCGGCCGCGCGGGACGAGCCCGATGCGCTGCGGCGGGCGCTGGAGTGGATCGGGCAGGACGGCCACCGGCCGGCGGACCTGCGGTCCCTGGCGAAGGAAGCCGGCGTGTCCCCGGCGCAACTGGTGAAGCTCTTCCGGAATCATCTGGGGACGACGCCGATCCGGCACCTCTGGGAATCGCGCACGCGTCGCGGCGCGCAGCTGCTGCGCGAGACGGGGCTCACGGTCGGCGAGGTGGCGTTTCGCTGCGGTTTCCAGACGCCCTTCCATTTTTCGCGGTGGGTGAAGGAGCTTTACGGCGTTTCCCCGCGGGCGCTGCGCGCGAAATCCTGGCGGCGCTAGCGCATTTGTCGCGGAAGCGTGAAGGGCGAAAGATCGGAAGCAGTGCCGGTTTCCCGCGCTTCGGTTCCTCCGCGCTTCGGCGACGGCATTTTCTCGCGGCCCGCGAGGATTCGGTTTCATCGCTGCGGCTGGGTCTTGCGCCGGTTTCCATTTGCGCCCGGCGAGGCGGCGTTTATTCCTCGCTCCCATGAGCTTCAAGGCCGTCCTCAAAACCATCTGGTTTCTCGCACTGCTTTTCGTCGTGCTTTACGTGGGCGTGAACAATCTCGATCCGATCAATTTCAATTTTCCGGTGGCCGGCACCACGAAGCAGACGCCGATCCGCCAGCCGGCGGCCTTCATCTTCTTCGGGCTCTTCGCCATCGGGGTGTTCGCCGGGATGGTCCTGCACACCGGCGGAGGCGGCGGGAAGAAGAAGGCGAGCAAGGACTGAGCCTGGCGTGGGCGGGACGGGACTCCGAACGAACTTCGAACGTCCAACTTCCAACATTGAATGCCGGACCGGTGGTACCAAGACATCCTACCCACTTTAGTCTCACGACAGATTGGCCGCTCAGGAATTCAACGTTGGAAGTTGAGCGTTGGAAGTTCGACGTTCGCCCGATCTCACCCGTTCGGCGGATAGGTCGTGAACATGAAATTCCCCGTCAGAATCGTGCTGCTCGAATAGGTCGCCGAGGTCGTGTTCTCGCGGATCTGGAGCACTCCGGCGTCCTTGCTGGTGAACGTCAGGGTGTAGTCGTCGAAGACATTGTTCAGGCTGCCCGCGGTGAAGGCGCCATAGGCGACCTGCAAACTCATGATTCCCGTGCCGTAGCCCGTGCCGATCCAGTTGGTGCTCACCTTGCCGTCACTGCGCGTCACGCCATTGGCCGCCGAGCTGCTGATCGTGAAAGTGAAGGCCCGGCCGTCGGGATAATTGGCCAGCAGCACGCCGCCGACGAGGGTTTTGGGCGCGAGGACCGTCGTCGCCGAGCTGGTCGAAACCCCGCCTCCGCCGCAGCCCGCGAGCAAAAAGGGAAGGGCAAACAGGAGAACGGCGAGGGCGCGGGGTTTGGTCATGGGTAAAGGGAAGACTGCGGAAGACAGGAGAGAGTTCCGCGATTTCCGGGGTGTCGTCAAGCGAGCGCCGCAGCCCGCGTCATTCACTGGAGAACCAGGCCCACCGGCCGGCGGAGGGCGAAGGCGACGGGGATGGACGCCGCCAGCGCGCCGGCATTCAACGCCGCGAACACCGGCAGAAAAACGGCCGCTTCCCGCAGGAAGGGACCGGCCTGCGGCAGCGCCGAACGCGAGAGCGCCGCCGCCGCGAAAAACGCCGCGGCGCCCCCCGCGTTGGCGAGGATCGCGGCTTCGACCGCGCGCTGAAACCAGATCCAGAACGGGCGGACCCCGAAACTCCGCAGCAGCGCCGTGAGATAGGCCGCCGCCTCGTATTCCAGGATCGCCGCTGAACCGAACACGAGGGCGATCGTGACCGCCAGCATCGCGGACAGCAGCGCGCCATACTTTCGCCACGTCGCCTGCAGCTCTTCCGCCTCCTTCAGCCACGGCAGCGCGCTCTGCACCGCCGGCGGAGTCGCTCCCGCCGAGGGGTTGTTCGCGAACACGATCGAAAGCGCCTTCACCAGTTCTGCGACCGGCGGCGCGGACGGCGCACGAACAAACAAGGTGACCGCCGTGCCGGGCAGCATGGCATGCAGCGGAAAATCGCCGGCCCGCGTGATCAGCATTTCCTCCATGCCCGTCGGCCGAAGCTCCGGGGGCGCGCCCGCGGTCCGGGCGGCAACCGACCACGGCCCGACGCGCGCGCGCACCGGCATGCCCGGCGGCATCGCGCCCGTGATCAGCACGGGCAGTTCCCCGGCTCCGAGGTTCAGCGCCGCCAGTTGCCGCAGCGCTTCGTCTCCCGCGATCGCGATCGGAACCTGGCGGCCGTCGTCCAGCACCGCCGCCGCATAGGGCAGCGTCAGGGTCAGGATGCGCCCGTAGTCCGCCAGCGACGGAAGGCCCGGCGCCGGATCGGAGGCGCGCCGCAGCGGAGTGCGGATGACGATCGAATCGAGGCCGAATTCCGCGATCCGTTTTCTCAGCGAGGCGAGGCCAAGCGCGAAGGACGCCAGGACGAGGAGCGCCGCCGTTGCGAGGCTGGCCGCGACGGTGAGGCGCGCGAGCGGCACCCAGGCCCGGCCGCCCCACCGGAGGAGCGATTCCCGCACGAGATAACGGAACAGGCTCGGGGAGCTCATGGCGCTCCTTCGCCGTGCGGTTCGAAACGCACCTCGTGGTCCGCGTAGGGGCGAAGCCGCTCGTCGTGCGCGGCGATCACCACGATGCGCTCGGAAGGCGCCGCCCGCTGAAAATCCCGCGCCGCCGCCGCCAGCGCCGCCGTGCTGGCTTCATCCAGGCCCGACGTCGGCTCGTCCAGCAGCAGGACCTGCGGGCGCTTCACGACGGCGCGGGCGAAGGCGGCGCGCTGCCGCTGTCCGCCGGAAAGCCGGTCCGGCTTTTCCTCCCCCAGTCCGCCAATGCCCAAGGTCTCGAGCCAGCGCTGCGATTCACGGCGCAGTTCCGGCTTGGACAAACCGCCCAGTGCCGCTGCCATCTCGATGTTCTGGCGCACGGTCACGCCCTCGAGGAGATTGATCGACTGGAAGACAAAACCGAGCGAGCGGACCTGGTAATCCCGCGCCGTCGATTTCCTTCCTCCGGGCACGCGGACTTCGCCGGCATCGGGCGCGAGATATCCGGCGATGAGCCGCAGCAGCGTCGATTTGCCGCACCCCGAATATCCGCGGAGCAGATGCACGCCGGGTCCGAACTGCGCGGAGTAGTCGCGAAACACGGCGCGCGCCCGCCGTGCCGGATAGGTGAACGCCACGCCCGTCAGCGTGATGGCCGCCGGATTCACCTCGTCGGCGCGCCCGTTCGCGCCAACCCCAGCGTGTTCTCCCCCTCGGCCACGAGGCTCCAGCCGGGCCAGGCTTTCGCCACACCGCCGGACCATCCGTCGCGAAAGACATCGGGATGCGCCATCGCCGCCTCCAGTTTTCGCACCACCGCGACCGGCTCTTCCAGCACGAGCACGACCTTCGCGTCGGCGTTTGTCTGGATCATGCCGGCGATCTGCCGCGAGTCGGCCTCCGAGAACTCATACAGGAAGACCCGCGACTCGCCCATGACCGGCGAGGGCTCGGTGACGGCGTCGCTGAACCTGGCGTCGAAGGTCCGGCCGCCGCCGCCGGTGATGCGCAGCTGCGTGCGGGCCAGATCCGCTCGCGCGAGGTACGGGGACAGCGCGGGCACCGCGGCGATGATGCGCGTCAGGTCGCGGAGGGTGCCGACTTCCTGTCCGGCGCTGACCCACGCCCCGGCCTCGCCGGCGAAGATCAGGGCGGGTTGAAACGCCCCGCTGAATGGCGCCGTGAGCGCCGACTCGCGCAGCCGTGCTTCGGCCTCGCGGAACGCGCGCTCCGCGTCGAGCACCTGAAGATGCGCGGTTGAACCGTCGTCATGCCCCGGCGCCTCCAGCCGGGCCGCGCGGTTGCGGGCGGCGTCGAGCTGGGCGCGCAACGCCGCCGGATCGGCGTGGGCCAGCGATTCCTGCAGCGAGGCCGGAAGGTCGTGCAGCAGCGCCGGGTTTTTTGCCAGGGCCTCCGCCATGCCGAGGCGGCCCTCGAGATCGCTGATGCGCGTCATCGCCTCCTGCCGGCGCGCGGGGGCGTCGGCGATGAAATCCACCTCGGCCTGCTGCGCCGCGCGGAGGCGAAGCTGCGCGACGTCGAGCGCGGAGCGCAGTTCCGCGTCCTCGAAGCGGGCGAGCAGCGCGCCGATCTTGACCGGCCCGGCGGCAGCCATGAGGCGGAGTTTGCCGCTTTGCGTGGCCACCACGCGTTGCGTCGCCGCCGGACGCAGCAACGCCGTGACCGTGGCGATCGGAAATTCGCGCTCCATCGGACCGGGCGCGGCGGATTCCGCCGCGCCCGGCAGGGTCGCGGCCGCGGCTCCGGCCAGCAGGCCCAGCATCGCGGAAAACCGGCGGAGAAAAAACGGCATCATCGGAAGGATGGAGGGCGGGGCGGAAAATTGAAGGGTGAAAGCGCGGGAAAGTCCCGCCCTCCGGCCTCAGTCGCGTGCCGGCTCCTTCGCCGCCTGCCAGCGCGCGTCGTCGAGCACCCAGAAGGAAAGATTCAGGTCGTCGATCTCGCTGGAGAGCTCGTCGGCCTGCTGGCGAAGATTCGCGGCCTCGGCGATCGCGCCCGCTTTTTCGAGGGCGATTTCGGCCCGGCGCAGGCGGGCGGCCCGGGACTCGAGGTCGTTGAGGAGCGCCGCCGCGTCCTGCAGTCGGGCGAGCAGGGACTGCATCGCGAGGTCGAGCTCGCGACGCGTGAGTTCGCTGCGGCGGGCGGCTTGCTTCCGGGCGAGCGCGCGGCTGCCGCGAAGGTCGGTGGAATAGGCGATGAAGCCCGACACCCGCAGGTCCTCAAAGGAGAGGTACGACTCGCGCCCTGCGCTGCGCTGGTAAATCGGCGGGGCCGAGAGCAGCACCGCAACCTGCGGCCATTCGGCGACGAGCAGCCCCTGGCGCTGCGCGTCGAGGGCGACGAGCTGCAGCGCGGCCTTGGTGATCTGCAGCGCGGCGAACTGGTTTTTCCCGTCGAGCGGCGGCGGATTCGCCGCGTAGTCGGGAACCGGCAGGACCGGGGAGGGCTCCGGCCGCCATCGGCGCGAATAATCGCCGAGCAGTTCCGCCAGCTCCGGCTCGAGCAGCCGCCACGCCGCTCGATTCTGTTCCACCAGGGCGTCGGCCTGCCACGACGCGGACCCGGCGCCGGCGGAAATCTGGCGCAGCGCCGAGAGCGAGGCCTCCTGTTCCATCAGCCGGACCGCCCGGCGAAAGACGCGATAGAGCCGGACGTGAAGGTCGCGGCGGAGGATTTCGGTGTCCACCTGCGCGGCCATGAATCGCAGGCGCGCCTGGAGCGCCTCCGCCTGATACTGGACCGGGTTCGGGAGGTTGATGATCGTGCCGAGGAAGAAAAAAGTGTCGCCGAGGCGTCCCTCGCCGAGGGTGCCGAGGGTCGGGTACGCGAAAAGATTGAGCGACAGTTCGGGAATATAATTGCGCGGCACCTGGCGGACGGCCTCCTCGCCCGCGCGCACGGCTTCGCGCGCCTGGCGCAGCTTGGGGTTGTCCGCCTCCATCCGCGCGACCGCTGCGCGCCACGCGATCGGCGTGGTCGCGGGGTTCCGCTGGCGTGAAAGTTCCGACCACCGCGCGGACGCCGCGACGCGCTGATCCTCGAGCGGCACCGGCGGACTGGCGCACGACGAGGCCAGCGTCGCGAGCAGCGCGCCGAAGGCGAGGTGCGGCGGGAAATGGCGGACGGAATTCATCCTCGGCGTGGGCGGTGCGACAGCGGAACGGCGCGGGAGTGGCGCGAAAAGCACGGCGCGCGCTCAGGTGCCCGTCACGCGCCGGAGATTGTCGCAGACGATGGCGGCGGCGACCGCGGCGTTCAGCGACTCGGCTCCACCCAGCCGCGGGATCGTCACAAACTCGGTCACGAGCGCCTGCACCGCCGGGGAAAGTCCGCGGCCCTCGCTGCCGATGACGATGACGGCGTTTCGCCGCGCGGCGATGGTGTGCACGTCCTTGCCCGTCAGGTCGCAGCCGAGAACCGGCACCGCGGTGGAGGCCAGCGCCGGCGCGAGTTCGGCAGTGTGAACGCGGACGCGGGCGAACGAGCCCATGCTGGCGTTGATGACCTTCTGGTGAAACAGATCGGCCGAATCCGGCGACAGCAGCACGCGGTCGAGCCCGAACCAGTCGGCGACGCGCAGGAGCGTGCCGACGTTTCCCGCGTCCTGGACGCCGTCGAGCGCGAGCGTCAGGCCGCGTTCCAGCTCCTTTGGCGCGAGCGGGCGGCGCGCGAGGACGCCGACGGCGAGCACCGTCGAGGGAGCGGGGAAGTGGCTCGCCCGCGACATCTCCTCCGCCGTGATCCGCGTCACGGGCGCGGATCCCTGCGCGCCGGTCCACTCCGGTGTCGCATAAATCGCCTCGAAGGCCAGGCCGGCGGCCAGGAGTTCGCCGACGACTTTTTCACCCTCGACGACAAACCGGCCCTCGGCTTCGCGCTGTTTTTTTTCGCGCAGCGAGCGGAGGCGCGCCAGTTCGGCTTTCGTGAGCATCGCCAGAGCTTCATCGGCGGGGAGCCGCGAAGGCAAGGGTGGGTGGAACGCATTGCCCAACGCGCCGGAGGTTCCATCACCTTCCAAATCAGTCCGGGTCCCCGGCGCACGGGTCAACGCGCTCCGCCGTCAGGCTCCACTTGCTTTCGCCGGGAAAATTCCTCCATGGTGGCGGCTGATGAGCTCACCGCTGAACTGGGGAATCCTGAGCACCGGACGCATCGCCGGCATTTTTGCCACGGGCGTGTCGCGCTCGAAACTCGGCCGGGTCGCGGCCGTCGGCAGCCGCACGCAGGCGGCGGCCGACAAGTTCGCCGCGGACTTCCGGGTCCCGCGCGCGCATGGCACTTACCAGGCGCTGCTCGACGATCCCGAGGTGCAGGCGGTCTATATCGCGACGCCGCACCCGCAGCATCTGGAGTGGCTCATCCGCGCGGCCGAGGCCGGCAAGCACGTGCTGTGCGAGAAGCCGCTCGGGCTGAACCACGCCGAGGCGATGGTCGCCGCGCAGGTCTGCCGCGAGCGGAATGTCCTGCTGATGGAGGCGTTCATGTACCGCTGTCATCCGCAGACGGCCAAGCTCGTCGAGCTCGTGCGGAGCGGCGCCATCGGCGAAGTGAAACTCATCCAGGCCGCGTTCAGTTTTGCGTCCGCGTTCAACGCGACGGCGCGGCATTGGGCCAACGACCTGGGCGGCGGCGGAATTCTCGATGTGGGATGTTATCCCGTTTCCTTCGCGCGATTGATGGCGGGGGCGGCCGCCGGCGTGCCGTTTCTGAATCCGACGGCGGTGACAGGGGCGGGACATCTGCATCCGGCGACCGGCACCGACGTCTATGCGGCGGCGACCTTGAAATTCGGCAACGAAATCGTCGCACAGGTTTCGTGCGGCGTCGGCCTGGGGCAGGACAGCTCGGCGCGGATTTACGGCACGGCGGGCTCGATCCTGGTGCCCTCGCCCTGGATTCCCGCGGGCGAAAACGCCCCCTGCAGCTTCACCCTGCACCGCCACGGCGCGGAGCCGGAAGTGATCTCGGCCCAGACGCCGGAGCATCTCTACGGACTCGAGGCCGACGCGTTCGCGGCCGCGCTCGCGGCAGGAGCGCGCGACGTGCCGCAGATGCCGGTCGACGACACGCTCGGCAACCTCGCGGCGCTCGACGCGTGGCGCGCCGCGATCGGACTCGTCTACGAGTCGGAGAAACCGGAGAATTTCACCCGCACTCATTCCCGCCGGCCGCTCGCGCGGCGGGTGGATGCGCCGATGACCTATGGCGCGATTGCGGGGGTCGAAAAACCGGTGGCGCGGCTGGTGATCGGCTGCGACAACCAGACGACGATGCCGCACGCGGCGGCGATGTGGGACGATTACGTGGAGCGCGGCGGAAACGCGTTCGACACGGCCTTCCAGTACTGGGACGGCCTGATGGAGCGGCTCCTCGGCCAGTGGATGAAGCACCGCGGCAATCGCGAGCAGATGGTCGTGATCGGCAAGGGGGCGCACACCCCGTTCTGCACGCCGGAATGGCTGACGACGCAGCTGCTGGTCACGCTGGAGCGGCTGCAGACGGGCCACGTCGATTTGTACCTGATGCATCGCGACAACCCGGCCGTGCCGGTCGGCGAATTTGTCGACGTGCTGAACGAGCACGTGAAGGCGGGCCGGATCCGGGTCTTCGGCGGATCGAACTGGACGATCGAGCGCATGAACGCGGCGAACCGCTATGCGAAGCGCAAAGGCCTGCAGGGCTTCGGCGCGCTCAGCAATAATTTCAGCCTGGCACGGATGGTCGAGGCGCCCTGGACCGGCTGCGTGGCCGCGAGCGATCCAGCTTCCCGGAAATGGCTCAAAAAAACCCAGACGCCGCTGCTCGCCTGGTCGAGCCAGGCGCGGGGCTTTTTCACGCCGCGCGGCGGGCGCGACCGGCGGGAGGACAGCGAGCTGGTGCGCTGCTGGTATTCCGACGACAACTTCGCGCGGCGCGACCGGGCGGTGGAACTCGCGAAGGAGAAAGGGGTGTCGCCGATCAACATCGCGGCCGCCTACGTGCTCAGCCAGCCGTTCCCGACATTTGCGCTCATCGGCCCGCGGCAAATCAGCGAGACCGCGGATTCGCTCGCCTGCCTCGGCGTGACGCTCACGCCGAAGGAAGTGGCGTGGCTCAACCTCGAGCGCGAGTGGCGCTGATTTTTTTTACCGCGAAGGGCGCGAAGGACGCGAAGCTCGATCCGCCAAGGCCCCGGAGGATTGGTTTCCGGGGATCGAGCTTCGCGGTCTTCGCGTTTTTTGTGGTGAACACAAAAACGCCTCCCATTTTTGGGGTGGCCCGCTGCGCGGGACGCCATAGCGTCCCGGCATGAAACGTTTCGCGCCGTTCGTCCTTTGCGCGGTTCTGCTGGCGACGGCGGTGACGCCTTTGCTCGCGGCCCAGGCGACGTTCCGGACCGGGTCGGACGGTTCGCCGGGCCGTGCCTTCGCCACGGCGCTTTCGACGGTGACGGGGATCGCGATCTCGCCGCTGCTCGGCACGGGGCTTTACGGCGCCTACCTGAATTTCTCGGCGAAGGGCGCGGAGGCGCGCGACCGGCTGCCGTGGTTTGCGCAGTGGAGTTTTTTCATGCCGGCGCTGCTGATCGTCGCGGTCTGCGCCTGCAAGGACAGTCTCGGCGCGATGCTTCCGCCGGGCTTCAAAAAGCCGCTGGATGTGCTGGAGGCCGTCGAGAACAAGATCAGCGGGCTCGTCGCGGCGGGAGCGGTGGTGCCGCTGACGATGAACGCGCTTTCCAAGCTCGTCGCCGGCGCCAAGGGCGCCGCGATCGCGCCGGCGCTGGCGACGCACGGGCTGGCCATGCTCCCGCTGGGTTCGATCGATCTGTCGTGGCTGCTGGATCTGCTGACGATTCCCTTCGGGATCGCGGTGTTTGTCGTCGTCTGGATGGCCTCGCACGCCATCAACGTCCTGATCCTGCTCAGCCCCTGGGGCGCGATTGACGCGGCGCTGAAGGCGATGCGGACCGCGCTGCTCGGCGTGCTGACATTGACCGCGACGATCAATCCCTGGCTGGGCGCGCTGCTTTCGGTGGCGGTGATCGTCGTCGCCTATTTTGTGGCCGGATGGGCGTTTCGCCTCACGGTGTTCG
>JAQGON010000172.1 GCA_028293565.1 Verrucomicrobiota bacterium
CGGCGGGAGAGGCGGCGCGACTGCGACTTGCCCCCGGGGGCGAATGCCCTACGTTCGGCCCTCCATGTTTGCCGGTCTCACCGATCGTTCCTGGCTGTGGCTCGCCGCCGAGTGCTATCTCGCGGGACTCGTGCTGGGCACCTACTCGCTCGTGCGACGTGGAAAGCAGTCGCGGGGCTGGATCAACGCGATCGTCGCCGTCGGGTACCTTTTTCAACTTGTCGGGCTCTACGTTCGCGGACGATCGGTCGGCGGCTGCCCTCTCGGCAACACGTTCGAGATCCTCCAGTTCACCGCGTGGTCCGCGATCACGCTCTACCTTTTTGTCGGCGTTACGTTTCGCCTGAGCCTTCTGGGGTTTTTCACGGCGGCGCTCGCGGCGGCGCTGACCCTCGGGTCGCTTTCGATCCCGGCGTGGGACGCCACGCGGCGGGCCCACATCTTCGGCGGCAACGCCTGGATCGAGCTGCACGCGGCGCTCGCCCTGTTCAGCTACGGGGTGTTCGCGCTCCTGGCGCTGACCTCCGCGATGTTCCTGCTGCGGAATCATTCGCTCAAGACGAAGCACCCCGGCGGCTGGTTCACCTTCCTTCCCTCCATCTACGAGCTCGACCACATGAGCGTGCGCCTGCTCGCCGCGGGCGTGGCGATCATGTCGGCCTCGCTCGCGGTCGGCGCGGTCTACTGGTTCGAGGACGTGCGCACCGTCAATCTCACGAAGCTGTACGTCACCCTCGCGATCTGGGCGGCGTACGTCGTGGCCCTCGCGCTGCGGCTGCGGGGCGTGCTGCTGGCCCGGCGTTTCTCGTGGGCGGGGGTCGTCCTGTTCGCGGCGGCGCTGGTGTCGCTGTGGCCGGTCGACGCCAGCCGTCATTCGCCGGCGGTTCCCGCCAGGGCGGCGCCGCGATGAGTGCCGGAAATTTTTTTGTCCTCGGCGCCACGCACCACACCGCGCCGCTCGCGGTGCGGGAGCGGCTGTCACTGGACGACGGCGCGGCGGAATCGCTGCGCGCCGAACTGTCCGCGATCGCCGGCCTCCGCGAATTCGCGATCCTCAACACCTGCAACCGCGTCGAATTCTACGGCGTCGGCCCGGCGGGGATCGCGGCGGAGGTCCAGCGGGCGTTCTGCGCCCGGCAGCAATTCACGCCCGCCGAATTCGAGCAGTTCCGGCTGAACCTCGTCGGGCCGGGGGCGCTGCAGCACCTGCTCGAGGTGACGTCGGGGCTGGATTCGCAGATGCTCGGGGAGACGGAGATCTTCGGGCAGGTCAAGGACGCCTACGGCGCGGCGCAGCAGCGTGGACACACCGGCGCGGTGCTCAACCGGATTTTCCAGAAGGCCTTCCAGGCGGCGAAGCACGTGCGCACGCACACGGCGATCAACCAGGGCCAGGTGAGCGTCGCGAACGTCGCGGTCGATCTCGCGGTGAACATTTTCGGCAGCCTCGAGCACGCGCGCATCCTGCTCGTCGGGGCGGGCGAGATCGGCGAGAAGACCGCGCGGGCCTTCCAGAGCCGCGGCGCCGCGGCGCTTTCCGTCTCGAGCCGGAATCCCGAGCGCGCGATGGAACTGGCCAACGCGCTGGGCGCGTTCGCGCTGCCGTACGGCCTGATGGCCTCGAAGCTCGCGGAGTTCGACATCGTCGTCTGCGCCACGGCTGCGCCGGAGCCGATCGTCGCGGTCGAGGCCGTCCGCCAGGCGATGCACCCGCGTCCGGCGCGTCCGCTCTTTCTCATCGACCTCGCGCTGCCGCGCGACGTGGAGGCGGCGGTCGCCGATCTTGAAAACGTGTTCGTCTACAATCTCGACGACCTCGCGAAGATCGCCGGCGAAAACCGCGCCGCGCGGCACGCGGAGATCGAAAAATGCCGCGCGTTGTTGACGGCGCGCGCCGGAGCGCTGTGGCAGCAGGTCGAGCCGCGGCTGCAGGCGATGGCGCAGCCGGGCGACCCGCTCGCGCACCGCGAGGAACCCGCGTAGCGGTGGAACGCGTTGTCGCGGACCCTGAGCTTGTCGAACGGGCCCCCAACGCGTTGGCGGCTCCGTCCACGCGAAAAAGTCGGCTCGCGTCTCCAGCGCATTGAGGGCAATGCGCTCCACCTGGCCGCTCCCGCACCCCGAGCGCGTTGAGGGCCCGTTCAACAAGCTCAGGGTCTGCGACAATGTGCTCACTCGGTCGGCTGCTCGGGTGGAACGCGTTGCCCTCAACGCGTTGGCGGCTCCGTCCACGCGAAAAAGTCGGCTCGCACCCCCAGCGCATTGAGGGCAATGCGCTCCACCTGGATGCTCCCGCGCCCCAGCGCATTGAGGGCCCGTTCGACAAGCCCAGGGCCTGCGACAATGCGCTCCGCCTACAAGTGCCGGGCGAGCCAGTCGGCCGCGGTTCCGCCGGCCGGTTCGCCGAGCTTGGCCCGGAGTCGAACGGCCTGCTCCGCGGTGCGCGCCCGCCGCCCGGGATCGCCGAGGCAGCTTTCCAGCTCCGCCGCCAGCGCCGCCGGCGTGGCGGCGCCCTGGATGTACTCCGGGTACATCGGCTCCCCCAGCAGCAGATTCGCGATTCCGATATACCGGACCTTCACCAACATCCGCCCCAGCAGGTAGGTCAGCGGGTTCGTCCGATACGCGATCGCGCCCGGGACTCCGGCGAGGGCGCAGTGCATCGACATGGTGCCCGAGCTCGTCAGCACGGCGGAGGCGGCAACGGGCTCGCCGGTCGGCAGGAGCCGGACGCCTGCGGGCGGATTCGCCGCGCGCAGGACGGCGAGAATTTCGCCGCTCGGATAAAGGACCACCGCCTCGCGCCGGCCGAATTTCCCGAACCCCTCGAGCAGCACCGGAAAAATCCGCGCGACCGCCTGCGTGCGGCTGCCGGGCAGAAGCAGGACCGGACCCGCCGGATCGTGGCGCACCGGCGGCACATAGTCGGGAGCGGCGAACGGGTGCCCGACAAACTCGACCGGGAGCGAGGTGTCCGCATAACACGCCGCCTCGAAGGGAAAGATGACCGCCATGGCGTCCAGGTCGCGCGCCATCGAGAAACGCCGCTGCGGCTTCCAGGCCCAGATCTGCGGGCTGATGTAATAGAGGAGTTTCACGCCACCGCCGCCCTTCACCGAAAGCCCGCGTCCGCGGAGCGCGGCGGCAAGCCGGAGATTGAAGCCGGGATAATCGACGAAACACACGGCGCGCGGGCTGTGCTCCGCAATCCAGCGAAGCGTTTCGCAGAAAAGCCGGCGGAAAAAGGGATAGTTCCTCAACACCTCGAACAGGCCCACCACCGAGGAGGAGGTCAGGTTGTGCAGGAGCTGCGCCCCCGCCGCGGCAAGTTCCGGACCGCCCAGGGCCGCGATCGTGCAGCCCGGATTTTTCGCGCGCAGCTCCCGCACAAGGCGCGCCGCGTGCTCGTCGCCGGAATGCTCGCCGGCGACGATGAGCAGATCCACGCGACCCTGGGCCGGAGGGGGAAGTCGGAAGGGCGCGGCAGGCATCGGAATTCAGCCGCGAAGCTCGAGCAGTGCACCAAGCTTGGCGCCTGTTATCCGGGCTCCGTGTTCCTGGCGTCCGTCGCGGTAAATCTTCATTTCTGTCCGGCCCGGATCTGTTCGGTGATCGTGATCGCGACTTCGAGCGCGGATTTTCCCAGTGCGCCGCCGACCTTCGGCTGCTTGGCCTTCGCCACGCTCTCGACGAAATGCGCGAGCTCGAGGGCCAGGGGTTCGCCTTTTTCGATCGGAATCTCCTTCACCGGGATGGCGCCGAGATCGCCCGCCTTCACGAGCCCGAGCTTCATCTTCACCCCGTAGGCGATGATGTCGCTTTTTTTGACGAGGTGCCCGGCCTGGTTCATGAAATCGAGCGAGAGATACGCGTCGGACTGGAAGATCCGGATCTCGCGCGCCTTCTTCGTGCTCATCCGGCTGGCGCTGAGGTTCGCGACGCAGCCGTTCTGGAACTGGATCCGGGCGTTCGCGATGTCCTCGCTCGGCGAAAGCACCGTGACGCCGACGCTGTCGATCCGGGCGATCGGGGATTTGACGAGCTCGAGGACGATCCCGATGTCGTGAATCATGAGGTCGAGCACGACGCCGACCTCGGTGCCGCGCGGCTGGTACGGGGCGAGCCGCTCCGCCGTGATGTAGCGCGGCTCGTCGATTTCCTTCTCGAGGAAACTCATCACGGGATTGAAATGCTCGACGTGGCCGACCTGGACGATGCACCCGTGCTGCCGCGCGGCCGCGAGGACGCGCTCGGCCTCGGCCAGCGAGGCGCAGATCGGCTTTTCGATCAGCAGGTGGGTTTCCCGCGCGAGGAGGGGCAGCGCAACCTCCGCGTGCCGGTCGGTCGGGACCACGACGGAGACGGCGTCGCAGGCGTCGCCCAGTTCCTCGAGCGAGGAGAAGCGGCGGCAGCCGTATTTCGCGCAGATCTCGCCTGCGCGGGTGTCGTCGGCCTCGAAGATCCCCGTGAGCTCGGCTCCGGGAAGGCTGGCATAGATCCGGGCGTGATGCTGGCCGAGGGAACCCACGCCCGCGACGCCGCAGCGGATTTTCGGGGAAGACATGAGACGACGATCCAAGGCATTTTACAGGAGGCAACCCGGGAAAGGCGGAGGAGGGGCGAAAGTTTTTCGTGCGGAGGTTTGATTTTTTTCCCGCGTTCCTGATTCATCTTGGCCCATGACCCCTGCCACGGCTGCGTCAGGCCTCACGGCCCCGCTTTCTGCCTCGGAAACCGAGGACATCATCGACCGGTTTTACCGCGATGGCTGCGTCGTGGTCCCCGGCGTCCTGGGCGCCGACGAATGCGCGGCGCTGCGCGTCCTGACCGACGAGATCGCGAAGAGCAGCCCGTCGTTCGTCATCCGCAACCCGGAGGAGCAGGACATTGCGTTCGCCCGCCTGTTCATCCGCGAGCCGATCCTTTCGCTCGTGCGGAAAATCCTCGGACCCGAGTGCCGGTTCTGCGGACAGAACGTGATCCGCAACCTTCCCGGCCAGTCGATCTCGCACTGGCACGTCGACGACAAGCTCGAGTATCCGCTGCCGCCCGACGTGCCGCGGTGGGAGGCCCGCGCGCGCCTGCCGCTGACGTGGCTGAGCGTGCAGGTTCCGCTCAGCGACATCCTCGCGTCGGAGGACGGGCCGACCGAGGTGGTCCCGGGCAGCCATTATTCCGGCCGGCTTTCTCCGAAGGAAAATCCGGTGTTCGAAGGCCGCGGCGCCGAGCCGGTGCTTTGCCGCGCGGGCGACATCTATCTTTTCAACCACCAGGTCTGGCATCGCGGCAGCCCCAACACGGGGAAGCACACGCGTTACCTGATGCAGCTCCAATATGCGCGCGGCGACAGCCTGGCCTGGCGCTGCCAGGGCGCGGCCCGCACACCCGCGCTCGAGCGCGTGCTGGCTGGCGCGGATCCGAAGCTGGTCGAACTGATGGTGGGTCCGCCGAAGTACGTCTGAAAGGCGCGCGACCTACGCGAACCGCCCGCCGTGCAGCATCAGCTGGCGCGAGCAGCGCGCGGCGTGCGCGGCGTTGTGCGTGACGAGGACGAGCGTCGTCCTGGTCTCGGCGCTGAGGCCGAGCAGGAGATCGATGATCGCGCCGCCGGTCTGCTCGTCGAGATTGCCCGTCGGCTCGTCGGCGAGAATCAGCCGCGGTGAATTCATCAGGGCCCGGGCCACCGCGACGCGCTGGCGCTCGCCGCCGGAGAGGTGGGCCGGCAGGTGGTCGGCGCGCTCGGCCAGCCCCACCCGCGCGAGCAGGGTCCGCGCACGCCTCATTTCAGCGGAAGCGGGCGCCTTCCGGATTCGCGCCGCCATGAGCACATTCTGCAGGGCGTCGAGTTCGGGAATCAAATAGAACGACTGGAACACGATCCCGAGAAACGTCACGCGCCGCGCGGCGCCGGTGTCCGGCGAGCCGTCCCACGCCAGCGTGCCCGCGTCCGGCGCGTCGAGGCCGGCGAGCAGATTCAGGAGCGTCGACTTGCCCGAGCCCGATTCGCCGCGGATCGCCACGGTCTCGCCGGCGCCAACCGCGAGGTCGACTCCCCGCAGGACCTCGATGCGGCGGTCGCCGCTCAGGAACGTTTTTTTCAGCCCGCGGGCGGAGAGGATCGCGTCACTCACTGCGCAGGGCCTCCACGGGTTTGAGCCGCGCGGCGAGGAGCGCGGGCACGATTCCGGCCAGGGTCGAAAGCACGAGCGCGGCGACCACGATCACGACCAGGTCGCGCGTCTCGATGTGCGAGGGCAGTTCGCTGAACTGGTAGAACCGCGCCATCATCTCCTGCCCGCCCGTCAGCCGCGTGATCGCGTGCACGATGTCGTTGCGGAAGCGGACGACGGTGAACCCGAGCGCGAGGCCCGCGGCGGTGCCGACGACGCCGATGCCGACGCCCTGCAGGCAGAAGCAGAAGGCGATCTGGCGCCGGCTGGCCCCGAGCGCGCCGAGCAGCCCGATCTCGCGGGTCTTTTTCAGCACCAGCACGAGCAGGAGGCTCATCGTCAGGAACGCCGCCACGAGGACGACGAAGAGCAGGACGAACATCATCATGTTCTTTTCCAGGCGAAGCACCGTGAGAAAATCGGCGAAGCTGTCCATCCAGGAGAACGCGCGGGTGTTCGGCGGGAGGATCGCGTTGATCCGCGCCGCCACGTCGTCCTCGTTCGCGCCGGGCTGCACGCGGACGTTGACGCCATGGACGTCGCGGGCGAGCCCGTACAGGTCCTGGGCGAGGCGCAGCGTGCAGTACACGGTCGAGCTGTCCAGCTGCTGGTGCCCGATGCGCAGGACGCCGGCGACCTTGACCGAATGAGGGAGGATGACGCCGCCGTCGCGCTGCACGAGCATGAGCGGCGTGTAGATCTCGAGCGTGGCGCCGACGGGGATGCCGAGCGATTCGGCGAGGCCCTCGCTCAGGACCACGGAGTCGTCATCGAGCGCGTCGAGCGAGCCCGCGGTGACGAACCGCCCGAGCGAGACGACGTTTTCGACGCTGGCCATGTCGAGCCCGCGCATCTGGGGAAAGGCCGGCTTGTTCTCGTACTGGACCATCAGGATGCCCGCGGCGTAGGGCGTGGCGCCGGCGACGCCGGGGACCGCCTGCACGCGTTTCACGACGGAGCGGTAATCGCCGATCAAGCCCTGCGCCTTGATCTGGATCTCGCCCTCGGTGTCGACGATCATCCGGCGAATCTGGAATCCGAAGCCGCCCATCACGGCAAGGACGACGACGAGCAGCATCACGCCGAGGCACACGCTCAGCACTGAAATCGCGGTGAAGAACGGAAACCGCCGCCCGGTGGGAAAGAGCTGCTTGAGGGCGAGATAAAAGTACCAAGGCATACGTTACGTTACCTTACGAATGCGGATCGCGGATTGCAGGGTGCGGATGTTTCAGAGGCGGGAGATCGCGAAGCACCCGGCTCAATCCAGCCGCGGGCACGCGCACTCCGAATTTGTCCGGGCACATCAGGGGTGGTCGCCATCACGCCGGGCAACTCAGCACGCCGCATTTCAATCCGCAATCCGCAATCCGAAATCCGCCCTCAGGCGGCCCCGCCGCCCGGACGCAGCTGGGGGAAGAGGATTACGTCGCGGATGCTTTCGGCGCCGGTGAGCAGGATGCACAGGCGGTCGATGCCCACGCCCATGCCGCCGGCCGGCGGCATGCCGTGCTCCAGCGCGAGGAGAAAATCCTGGTCGACGTTCTGCCGTTCCCCGCCCGCCTGGTGCTCGAACATCTCCCGCTGCACGTCGGGGTCGTTCTGTTCCGAATACGCCGGCGCGATCTCCATTCCGCCGATCGTGAGCTCGAACACGTCGAGCACCGTCGGATCCTCCGCATTGAGCTTGGCGAGCGGACAGAGCTCCTTCGGCAGATGCGTGACAAACGTGGGCTGGATCAGCGTCGGCTCGATCTTCTTGGAAAAGATCTCGTTCGTGATCTCGAACTCCTCCCACGTGGGGTCGACGACGAGCCCGAGGGATTCGGCCCTGGCGATCTTTTCGGCCTTCGGGCGCTGGAACCACCCGGCGTCGCCCGTGGTCGAGAGGACGAGATCCTTGTACCGCACCTCGCGCCATTCGCCGCCGAAGTCGATGTCCTGTCCGCTGGCGGCATGCCGGATCTTCAGCGAGCCGTCGTCCGGCTTGATCACGTCGCGCACGAGGCCGGTGAGAAGGTCGCGGACCAGCTTCATCATCCCGCGGTAGTCGCTGTACGCCTCATAGACCTCGAGCATGGTGAACTCGGGATTATGCCGGCGGGAAACGCCCTCGTTGCGAAAGATGCGTCCGATCTCGAACACGCGGTCGAAGCCGCCGACCAGCAGGCGCTTCAGCCGGAGCTCGGTGGCGATGCGCAGGAACAAATCGACGTTGAGCGCGTTGTGGTGCGTCACGAACGGGCGCGCCGCCGCGCCGCCCGCGGTGGCTTCGAGCACGGGCGTCTCCACCTCGATGAAGCTGCGCTCCTCGAGAAACCGGCGGATGTGCGAGACCACGCGCGAACGCCGCTGCAGGCGCGCGCGGGACTCGGCGTTCACGATCAGGTCGAGGTAACGCTGGCGGTAGACCTGCTCCGGATCGCTCAACCCGTGCCACTTTTCCGGCAGCGGCCGGAGCGCCTTGGCGAGCAGGACCGAGCGTTCGACGCGCACGGTGACTTCGCCCGTCTTCGTCTTGAAGAGCGCGCCCCGGGCGCCGATGATGTCGCCAAGGTCGAGCTTCTTGAACGCGGCATAGGCCTCGTCGCCGACGACATCCTTCTTCACGTAAAGCTGGATCGGCCCCTGCTGGTCGAGGATCTTGACGAACTGGCTCTTGCCCATGTCGCGGATCACGACGAGCCGGCCGGCGACGGAGACGCTGACCGCGTTGTCCTGGCCGTCGACATACGCCCCGAGCGCCCCGGCGGAAAAGTGGGTGGTCGCGAAACTCGCGCGAAACGGATCGAACCCGCCCGCCCGCATTTCGGCGAGCTTCTGCCGGCGCACGGCATGCTGGTCGTGGCTGATGTCGCTGGGAGTGTCGCTCATGAAAAAGGAGGAAGTAGCAACCGCGCCAGCGCGGGGCAAGAGCTGAAAGCGGGAGGTTGAAAGTTGAAAGCCACGGGACCCCGGGCCATGGTGCCGGCGGTCCGATCAGCGGGCGGGCGGCAGGTCCTCGCCTTCACCTTTCAACCTCCAACTTCCAGCCCTGTGCGCGAGTCCCTTGCCCCGATCCTGCTCAGCGCGTGCCTCGGCGCGCTGGTCGGCCTCATCCGCCAGTGGAGCGACCAGGTTTCGCACGAGGGCCACATCGATCTCGGCGGGATGCGGACGTATTCGATGTGGGCGATGCTGGGATGCGTCGCGGCGCTCCTGAGCGAAAGCGCCGCGCCGGGGCTGCTGGTCGCGGTCGGCGTGCTGGTGGGCGCGCACCAGATCGTGGCGATGGCGAAGACGCCGACCCGGTCGCGTCCCGGCGGAACGACGTTCGCCTCGGCGCTGCTGACGATCCTGGTGGGGGCGCTGGTGTATTGGGACGACCGGCAGGCGGCGGTGGTCGTGGCCGCGACGGTGATGGTGCTGCTCGGCCTGAAGCAGCCGCTGCATGCGTGGACGCGCCGGTTCACGGAGGGCGACATCCGCGCGACGCTGCAGTTTGTCGCGATCACGGGCGTGATCCTTCCGCTCGTGCCCGACGAGAACTACGGCCCGTACGACGCCTTCAATCCCTACAAGATCTGGCTCCTCGTGGTGCTGATCTCGGGAATCGGGTTTCTCGGCTACCTGGCGATGCGCGGGCTGGGGGCGAAGGCCGGGATCCTGGTGACCGGATTGTTCGGCGGCCTGGCTTCGAGCACCGCGACCACGCTGGCCTTCAGCCGCAGGAGCCGGGAGGACCCGGGCGATTCCGAACACTATGCGATGGGCATCGTCATTGCGTGCTGCGCGATGCTGGCGCGCGTGGCGGTGGCGGTCAGCGTGCTCAATCTCAAGCTGGGGCTGGCGCTGGTCCCGCCGTTTGCGCTCATGGCCTTTCCCGGAGTGGGCTACGGCACCTGGCTCTGGTTCCGACGGCGGCCAGGGCTCGCGCCGGTGCATCCGCCGCACCTGGAAAACCCGCTCAGCCTCAGGACCGCGGTGAAGTTCGCGGTGCTTTACGCGGTGATTGGTTTTCTGGTGAAGGCGATCATGAGCCGGGAGCGGCTGCAGGGAGGACTGATTCCGCTGAGCTTTCTCTCGGGCCTGACCGACGTGGACGCCATTTCCCTCTCGATCGCCGGCAGCGGGACGGGCGCGGCGGTGCCGCTGCACCTGGCGCTCCAGGCGGTCCTCGTCGCGGCGGCGGCGAATTCCCTCACCAAGGCGGGCTTCGCCGTGAGCCTCGGCTCGCCGGTGCTGCGCAAGGAAGTCTCGCTCGTGCTCGGCCTGACCGCGCTCGCCGGCGTGGCCGGGTGCTGGATTTTTTAGACGTCAAACTCCCGCAGTCCGGACGGGTCGGTGAGCGGAACGATCGTCGGATCCGGTGACGACCAGTCGAGGGTTCCGAGCAGCAGCCGATAATACCGCAGGCCGAAATAGGCGACGAGCCAGCGGTCGCCGCGGCGCGCGATGACTTCCATGCCGGTGACATCGTCGCGGATTTTTCGCGGCGTCACGTCCGGCCAGCGCAGCGCGGTATCCGAGTCGACGTAGCTCCAGGCATGATGTCCGCCGAAGAACAACCGCCAGCGGTCCCCCACCCGCTGCACGTTGGCCGACTCGCATTGGTTCCAGCCGGAAAAAACATAGGCGACACCTTCGTCCCGCCACGAGCGCAGGTTCGGTGACGACGCGCGCGCGACACAGCCCTGTCCCTCCTTTGTCACGGCGGTGTAGTACATCTGGAACCCGCCATCATAGGCGATGACATGCGGATCGCGGCAGGCGGCGCCGCCGCTCGCCGGACAAAAAGCCCAGCTGAATTCCTCGGGGCGAATGACCGGCCGGTCGCCGACGCGCTCCCAGTGAAACAAATCGGCGGAGGTGGCCAGGCCGATGCGCTGGGTGTTGTCGGTCGCGACGCCGGTGTAGAACATCCAATGAAGCCCGCCCTGTTCGATCACGAACGGGGCGAAGACATGGCCGTGGTCCCACCCGCGCACGTCGATGAAGAAACAGGGCTCGTGTGTCTCCCAGGTTTGAAAATCGCGCGTGGTCGCGTGGCCGAAGAACACTTCGTTGCCCGGGAGACAGCAACTCACCCCTGGCGTGCCGGCGATGTGGTAGAGATGCCAGATCCCGTTTACCCGATGAAGACAGAAATCCTTCAGATAAAATCCCAGTGGCGCGTACCCGACCTTGAGCCAGTTCTCCTGATGCGCCCGCTGCCGCGCGACTGCGTCAAGGTAGCATTGGTGATCGGGATTGGAGGACTTCACGGCAACGCGTTGAGAACTGAATTTGAACAGAAGCTAATAAAGGAAACTCAGCGCCCTCCATGTACGGCGTGCGGGTTGCAAGCGGAGACTGATCAGGAAGAGGGTTCGGAAACCAACCCTCCCGTGATCCGGCTTGCAACCTTGGCGTCGTCAACGGACGGCGCTTCGTTGCCTTCGCTCGCTTCCGTTCAAACGGTTTGAAAACCCCACCCTGCCGTCGGGATTCGAGGCCTTGATGACAACACGTTCAGAACTGAATTTGAACAGAAGCTAATAAAGGAAACGAAGCGCCCTCCATGTGCAGCGTGCGGGTTGCAAGCGGAGGCTACTCAGGAGAAGGGTTCGGAAACCAACCTCCATGACCCGGCTTGCAACCCTTGCGTCATCAACCGGCGGCGCTTCGTTGCCTTCGTTCGCTTCTGTTCAAACGGTTTGAAAACCTCACCGCTGCCAGCGGTCGTTCATCGCGGGAAAATCGGGAAAGGGCGTGTGCGGTTCGCTCTGGTACCAGAAGGCCGTCGAGGCGACGTCCTCCGTCAGCGGCTGGTAAATGTGCCCCGGCCACCAGCCGAGCGTCTGCACGGTCACGCGGAGGTCCTTCGCGAAACCGATGCTGTCGAGGATGTGCCAGCGATAGAGGCTGAAATAGCGCGGGCCATCCGCGCTGCCCGTGTGCGCCAGCGGCATGCCGACGAACGGCGAGTGATATGCCTGCTCGACCTGGTCCTTCTGCGGATGCTTGAAGAATCCCCAGGCGCCGCCGAAATAATCCTCGGTGCCGTTGTCGCAGATCGTCGGGAACTCCCGGTCGCCATCGAGGTAGAATTTCACCTCGCCCTCGCCCCACCATCCGCGCGACAGCGCGGTCCACGCGAGGTACG
>JAQGON010000196.1 GCA_028293565.1 Verrucomicrobiota bacterium
GGATCACTTTCGCCGGTGAGCCGTAGACCATGGAGCCCGGCGGACACTCGAAGCGCTGCGGCACGAGCGAATTCGCGCCGACGATGCTCTGCGCGCCGATCCGCGCGCCGTCGAGCACCGTCGCGCCCATGCCGATGAGACACTCGTCGGCGATCGTGCACGCGTGGATGATCGCGGCGTGGCCGATGGTGCACCACTGGCCGATGTAGGCGCCGTAGTCGTCGGCGAGGTGAACGATCGCATTGTCCTGGATGTTGGTGCCCTCCCCGACGCGGATCTCGTGGATGTCGCCGCGCAGGACGGCTCCGTAAAAGACGCTGCTGTTGGCCGCGAGCACCACGTCGCCGTTGATCGTCGCGTTCGCCGCCACGAAGAGCGCGCGGGAAATATCCGGCGTCCTGCCGAGGTGCCGCGCCAGCCGTTCTTCAGGAGTCATGTCGCCGACCAGCAGGAACGAAGACCGCGCATAATCCAAGCCGGTTCCCGACGGTCGGCGCCGGCCTGTTCCACCACGAAGGGCGCGAAGCGCACAAAGATCGGAACCTTGGTGCGCTTGGTGCCCTTTGTGGTCGAATTCAGTCGGTAAGTTTTGACCGCAAAGAGCGCAAAGAGCGCGAAGAAAACCAGGCGGCCGCGCCCTTCGCGTGCTTTCGCGGTCAAATCACTTTTCCTTCGAATACGGCACGCCGATCGCCGCGGGGGCTACCGCCTGGCCGACGAATCCGGCGAGGAGCAGCACGGTGAGCACGTAAGGGAGCGCGAGGATCAGCTGAACCGGGACGACTCCCTCGAGCGGCAGCGTCACTCCCTGCAGCCGCGTCGCCAACGCGTCGGTGAAGGCGAACAGGAGGCATGCGCCGAAGGTCGGCCATGGTTTCCATTTCCCGAAAATCATCGCGGCCAGCGCAAGATACCCTTTTCCCGCCGTCATGTCCCGGACGAATCCGGCGCTCGCCGCGGTCGAAAGATAGGTCCCGGCGACGCCGCAGAGGACTCCGGAGATCAGCACCGCCTCGTACCGCAGCCGTGTCACGGAGATTCCCGCGGTGTCCACGGCGTGCGGATTTTCCCCCACGGCGCGCAGCCTCAGGCCGAAGCGCGTGCGGTACAGCACCCACGCGCTGAACGGCACGAGCGCCACCGCCAGATAGACGATCAGGTTGTGGCCGCTGAGCAGCTCCGCGTAGAGCAGGCCCGGAAAGGGCGCCTCGCGCGCCGCCTGCGCCCAGGGCCACAGCACCGCGCCGAAGCGCTGGCCGGCGCCGTCGAGCTGCGGAGTCTGGCCGCCGAGATTGAACCAGGCCAGCGCCAGCGCCGGCCCCAGCCCCGCCACCATGATGTTGACCGCCATGGCGGCCACGACCTGGTTGCCGCGGTGCGTGACGCAGGCGAACGCGATGAGCAGCGCGAGCGCCGTCGCCACCGCGACCCCTGCGCCCAGCCCAAGCCAGGCGGATCCGCTCGTCGCGGACACCGCCGCCGCCGCGAACGCCGCGCCGAGCATCATGCCCTCGATCCCGAGCGCGATCACGCCGGACCGCTCGGAGAACAGCCCCGCCAGCGCCGCGAGGACCAGCGGCGTCGCCACCCGCAGCGTCGCGGCCAGAAGAAGCACGATGATCGTGTAGGACTCCATTTTCTATGGCGGAAGGCGGTGGGCAGGGAGCGGAAGGGCGAAAATCAGGTGACGGCCAAGGGATCCAGAGGTTCGACTTCGGTTTCGGAAATTCAGCGGTCCGTCTTTCCGCGAGCCGCGAGCCGCGACCCAAAATTGAAAACCGCTTCCAGCGGTTTTCGGAACACGTTCTCGAGCGCGCCGCAGAAGAGGATCACCAGTCCCTGAATGACGACGACCATGTCGCGGTTGACGCGCGGCATGTCGAACGAGAGCTGAGAGCCGCCCTGCGCCAGCGCGCCGAACAGCACGGCGGCGGCCAAGATTCCCAGCGGGTGATTCCGGCCCATCAACGCGACCGCGATTCCGACGAAGCCCGCGCCGCCGGGAAAATCGAGCAGGATCCGGTGCTGCGATCCCATCAGCTCGTTCAGCCCGAGGAGGCCCGCGAGCGCGCCGGAAAGCAGCATCGCTCCGACCGTGACCCGCGCCGGACTGATTCCGGCATAGACCGCCGCGGCGGGATTCAACCCGGCGACCCGCACCGCGTAACCCCAGCGCGTCCGCCAGAGGAAGACCCACACCAGCGCGGCCAGCCCGAGCGCGAGGAAGAACGCAAGGTTCAGTGGCGTCGCGGTGAACGGGACGCCGATTTTTCCCAGCATCGCATGCATCCCCGGCATCGAAGCTCCGGCGGCAAATTCGCGGGTCTCGGGCGACTGCTGGCCCGGCTTGATCAGCACGTTGACCACGAGGTACGTCATCAGCGCCGACGCGATGAAGTTGAACATGATCGTGGTGATCACGATGTGGCTGCCCCGCCTCGCCTGCAGCCACGCGGGGATGAAGGCCCAGGCCGCGCCGAAGACGGCGCCGG
This sequence comes from Verrucomicrobiota bacterium, assembly GCA_028293565.1. Classification (GTDB taxonomy): domain Bacteria; phylum Verrucomicrobiota; class Verrucomicrobiia; order Opitutales; family Opitutaceae; genus Opi-474. The sequence goes on from JAQGON010000196.1 coordinate 2,493, forward strand.
CGGCCACCGCGGCGGGGAGCACCGCCCAGAACGGCCAGTGTCCCAGCCACAACCCGACGAGTCCCGTCCCGAGACCGCCGATGTAAGCCTGGCCCTCCGCGCCGATGTTGAAGAGTCCTGCGTGATAGGCGACGGCCACCGCCAGTCCGGTGAAGATGAAGTTCGTCGCGTAATACAGCGTGTACCCGATGGCCTCCTGCGAGCCAAACGCGCCGTCGGTCATCAGCTTCAGCGCGGCCCACGGACTTTCCCCGATCCACCGCACGACGAGGCCGGAGACCACCAGCGCCGCCGCGAGGTTGATCACGGGCAGCATTCCCAGTTCCACCCAGCGCGGCAGTTTCATGGAGGGAACGGCGCTCATCGGCCTTCCGGATTCCGGCTTCCGCCCTCCGCCATTTCCCTCACCCCGGCCATCATCAGCCCGAGCTTTTCCTCGGTCGCTTCCTGGGGCGAGAGTTCGCCGATGATCTCGCCGCCGGCCATCACGAGGATCCGGTCCGACAGGCCGATGATTTCGTCGAGCTCGACGGAAACCAGCAGCACGGCCTTGCCGGCATCGCGGAGCCCGACGAGCTGCCGGTGGATGAACTCGATCGCGCCGATGTCGACCCCGCGCGTCGGCTGCCCCACGAGCAGCACCCGCGGATCCGATTCGATTTCGCGGGCCATCACGAGCTTCTGCTGGTTGCCGCCGGAAAACGCCGAGACCGGCAGCCGCGGATTCGCGGGCCGCACGTCGTAGCCGGCCATCTTCCGTTCGCACGCGCCGCGGACCGCGTCGCCGTCGAGGAGAACCCCGCGGTTGTACTCCGGCAGGGTGTGATAGCCGAGGATCGCGTTGTGCTCGGCCGAAAACGCCGCGACCACGCCCATCCTCAACCGGTCCTCGGGAACGTGCGCCAGCCCGAGCCGCCGGCGCGCGCGCGGGTCCGATCCCGCCGGCGAACCGCCGGCCGCCGCCACGCGGATCTCGCCGCGGCGCGGAACGCGGATCCCGGCCAGCGCCTCGAGCAGTTCGGACTGGCCGTTTCCCGCCACGCCGGCGACGCCCACGATCTCGCCCGCATGGAGGGAAAAGCTCACGCCCTTCACCCGCGCGACGCCGAAGGCGTCGACGACCTCGAGGTCCCGCACCGCCAACAATTCGGCGCCCGCCGTCGCGGGCGTTTTTTCCACGCGCAGCAGCACCGCGCGCCCGACCATTTTCTCGGCCAGGTCGCGCGGCGTGGTCTCGCGCGTCGCGACCTCGGCGACCACCGCGCCCTGCCGCATCACGGTGACGCGGCTCGTGACGGCCATGATCTCCTTCAGTTTGTGGGTGACGAGAATCACGGTCTTCCCCTGCCCCGCCAGCCGGCCCAGCATCCGGAAAAGCTGCTCGACCTCCTGCGGAACGAGCACCGCGGTGGGCTCGTCGAGGATCAGGATTTCGGCGCCGCGATACAGCGCCTTCAGGATTTCGACGCGCTGCTGCAGTCCGACCGGCAGCGTGGAGACCAGCGCGTCGAGCGGCACCTCGAGCCCGTAGTCGCGCGCCAGCGCCGCCAGCGCGGAGCGGGCCCGCGCGAGGCCCGGCGCGATCAGCCGGCGGCCCTCGACGCCGAGGACGATGTTTTCGAGCACGGTGAAATTCTCCACGAGCATGAAGTGCTGGTGCACCATGCCGATGCCCGCCGCGATGGCGTCCTGGGGCGAGCCGAACACCCGCGGAATTCCCTGCACCCGGATCTCCCCGGAATCGGCGGGCTGGAATCCGTAGACGATGTTCATCAGCGTCGACTTCCCCGCCCCGTTTTCGCCGATCAACCCGTGGATGGTTCCCCGCGCGATCGAAAGCGAAACCCCGCGGTTCGCGTGCACCGTGCCGAAGCGCTTGTCGATGCCGCGCAGTTCGAGCGCGGGAGGAGCCGCGGAGTCCGGAAGATTCATCGCGAGGGGCGGTCAGGCACGGTGGGGTCCGCTCGCTCGCGCTCGCAGCGGCCCGCTACTCCGCCTGGTACTCGGACACCTTGATTTTTCCGCCCACGATTTCGGCCTTCGCCTCGTCGAGGCGCTGCTTCATCGCGGGTGTCAGGATGCGCCGGTTGAATTCGTCGTACGAGTAATCGACGCCGTCCTCCGCCAGCCCGAGTTCGAGGCGCCCGGCTTTCCAGGTGCCGTTCCGCGCGTTCTGGAATGCCTTGTACACCGCGACGTCGACGCGCTTCAGCGCCGAGGTCAGCACGCTGCCGGGATGAAGGTAGTCCTGGTTGCTGTCGCAGCCGATGCTGAGCAGGCCGGCGTCCGTGGCCGCCTGCATCACGCCGAGGCCCGTGGCGCCCGCGGCGTGAAACACCACGTCGACGCCGCGGCCGAACTGGCTCTTGGCCAGTTCCGCCCCGCGGGTCGAATCGGCCCAGGCCGCGGGCGTGGTGCCGGTCATGTTCTGGATGACTTCGATCCCGGGTTTCACGTGCCGGGCCCCCTCGACATATCCCAGCGCGAACTTGCGGATCAGCGGAATGTCCATCCCGCCCACGAAGCCGATCTTGCCGGTCCTCGTCGCCAGCGCCGCCGCCATCCCGCAGAGGTAGGAGGATTCCTGCTCGCGGAAATTGATCGACTGGACGTTGGGCAGGTCGACCACGGCGTCGACCACGGTGAACTTCACGGCCGGAAACTGCTTCGCGACTTTCTCGACCGCCGAAGCCTGCGTGAACCCGATCGCGACGATGATGTCGGAGCCGCGCTTGGCGAGCTGCGCCATGATCTGTTCGCGCTGGGCGGCGTTGGTGATCTCGAATTCCCGGAACGCGATCCCGGTCTCCTTGCTGAACTTTGCGGCTCCCTCGCTGGCCGACTGGTTGAACGAGCGGTCAAACTTCCCGCCGAAATCGTAGACGATGGCCGGCTGAAATTCCTTGGCGAACGTGGCGGCCGTCGCCGCGAGCATGATCAACCAGGTCCGGCCGAGATGACGGAAATTCATCGTCCCGCGAATTTGCCGGCCCCGCGTCCGGAAGCAATAAAGTAGCACCGGCATGCGGGCGAGACGCCCGCGACGCTACTTTTTCGCCCACGAACCGTCGTCCTTCTGCAGCCAGACGCCGGGGGCGCTCTCGGATGCGACCTTGTGGGCGCGGGCGCGGGCCACCGCGTCGGGGGTCGACCCCGTTTTCCGCGCGATCTCGGCGTAGACCGCTTCGCGATCCGCATTTTCGGCGGGCACCACGGTGGCGGCTTCGCCCCCGCCGTCACGCACCTCGACCAGGCCGCGGTTGTTTTCGCCGACCGCGCCGCTGGCCTTGAGCGAATCGAGCGTCGAGAGCCGGGCGTGGATCCTGGATTTCACGGCCGCGAGATCCTCGGCACGCAGGGCGGGGAGCGCACCGGCGAGCAAGAGCGCCGAAGCGACCAGGAGGAGGCGGAAGAAGGAGATTTTCATGGGAATCAGGGGGTCGATTTCACCGGAGGCGTGGCGAGGGTGGTGGATTTCTGGTCGAGCTCGCCGAAGAAATCGTCGAGCGCTTTCTCGACCTTCACGTTCACGTCGACGGTGATGTGGATCGGCTTGACCTCGATCGGGTCGGTTTTGACGTGCAGGCAGCCCGCCAGCGGCAGTGCGGCGAAGAGAACCAGGGGCTGGCGGCAAAATTTCATGGGGTTCACGGTGGGGCCATGGACTCGGCGGGGCGAATAAAGTTTCCGGAAAAATGGACTGACACCGGGCTGAACGTCGAACGTCCAACTTTCAACTTCCAACGTCCAATCCCATCGTAGCGACGAGCGTCAGCGCGTGGGCCTTGGGATATCGCCGTTCCAGTCGTTCACGCGCATACTCTGTGATTGCCGGATCAGCATTCAATGTTGGGAGTTGAATGTTGAAAGTTCGATGTTCGGCTTCGGCTGGGGAGCCGCCCGTTTCATTTTTTAACCTTGAGCCGCGAATCAAGCGCCTTGCGCACGACGCTCTCGAGGGGGCCGGTGAAATTCACGTCCAGCTCGAGGGGGGCGATGATTTTCGGATCCAGCGGCCGGCCTTCGATGCGCACGCGCGCCCCGCGCCCTTCGGAGTCTCCGTCCGGGCGAAACACGAGCGCCAGCACCTTCGCCTCCAGCGGCGTGCGTCCCATCTCGATCGCCTCGATCCCCGGATACGCCTTCAGCACCTGCGCCGGAATATATCCGGTCAACAGTCCCGGCGACGGCACGAAGGTGAGTGTCGCCACGGTTCCGGGGACGAGGCTCAGGCGACTGTCCCCTGCGCCAAACGCATTGGCGCGGAGGCGGACTCCGACCGTGCCCTGGACCCGCCCGCTCGCCGTCCGGACATAGGCTTTTTCCGGATCGGCCAGCGCGAGCAGCTCGCCGAGGTCGACGTCATGGAGCTTGAGGACGAGTTCGCCGGTGAGGGCGAGGCCCTCGATCCGGCCCTCGCCCGACAACTCCGCCCGCCCCGAGCTGATCCGGCCGCCCAGCCACGGCCCGAGTTCGAGTCGCCCCTCGAGCAACCGCCACGCACCCGTCCCCGCGGCGTCGAGCTGCAGTTCCACCCGCAGGCGGGTGCCGGGCCCCTCCGCCGTGAAAACCGCGCGGCGCTGCTCCGCGGCCGGGAGCTCGAAGGCGATCTTCCAATGGAGTTCCGGCGCGCCGGCCAGCTGGAGCGGCTGGAAGTTTCCGGAAAGCTCACCGGTCAGCGGCGGCACGAACACATTCCGCGCCGCCGGCCCCGCGCCGGATCCACGCGCACCGAGCAAGATCCCCATCCCGAAGCTCAGCGCCTGCGGAAAACGCATGGGGAATAGAGTCCGCGAACGGCGGAAGGTTGCCAGCCGCCTCAGTTCGGCGGAATCGGCACCGCCGGCAGACGCCAGATCTGCTCCGCGTATTCGCGGATCGTGCGGTCGCTGGAGAATTTTCCCATGCGCGCGGTGTTCAGGATCGCCATCCGCGCCCACCCGGCGGGATCGCGGTACGCCCGGTCGACCCGCACCTGCGCGTCGGAATAAGCCCGGAAATCGGCCAGCACCTTGAACGGATCGCCGCCCTGCAGCAGGCTGCCGTGGACGAGCGAAAACGCGCCGGCCCGGCCGGGGGTGAAGAAGTCGCTGCCCAGCCAGTCGACGACCGCGCGCAGCTCCTCATCCCGGTTGTAATAATCCCAGGGATTGTACCCCGCGGCATTCAGCGCCTCCGCCTGCTCCACGTTCAGGCCGAAAATGAAGATGTTCTCGTCGCCCACCTCCTCCTTGATCTCCACGTTCGCGCCGTCGAGGGTGCCGATGGTCAGCGCACCGTTGAGCGCGAGCTTCATGTTGCCTGTGCCCGACGCCTCCTTGCCCGCCGTGGAAATCTGCTCCGAGAGATCGGCGCCCGGGATGATTTTTTCCGCGAGCGAGACCCGGTAGTTCGGGAGAAAGGCGACCTTCAGTTTTCCGCCGATGCGGTCGTCGGCGTTGATCTTCGCGCCGATCGCGTTGATCGCATAGATGATGTTCTTCGCGAGATCGTACCCCGGCGCCGCCTTCGCCGCGAAGATGAAGACCCGCGGGATGACGTCGAGGGCCGGGTTCTGCAGCAGCCGCCGGTAGAGCGCGAGGATGTGAAGCAGGTTCAGGTGCTGCCGCTTGTATTCGTGCAGGCGCTTGATCTGGACGTCGAAGAGCGCCTCCGGCGACACCTCCAGCCCGCACTCCGCCTTGATCACGGCGGCGAGGTCGACCTTGTTCGCGTGCTTGATCGCCATGAATTCCCGCTGGAAGCCGGGATCGGCGGCGGACTTTTCCAGCCCCCGCAACTGGTCGAGGTCGCGCACCCAGGCGTCGCTCCCGAGCGTCTTCGTCGCCAGTTCCGCCAGTCGCGGGTTGCTTTTCAGCAGCCAGCGGCGCGAGGTGATCCCGTTGGTCTTGTTCTGGAATCGTCCCGGATAAAGCGCGTCGAAGTCGGGAAAGAGATGCTTCCGCAGCAGCTCGGTGTGCAGCGCGGCGACGCCGTTCACCGCGTGCGAGCCGACGACCGCGAGGTTCGCCATGCGCACCATCTTGTGGCCGTTCTCCTCGATCAGCGAGCACTCGCGCTTCCGGTCGTTGTCGCCGGGCCATTTCGCCTCGACCGCCGCCAGCACGTGGGCGTTGATGTCGTAGATGATCTGGAGATGGCGCGGCAGCACGCGCTCGAACAGCGCGACGCCCCATTTTTCCAGCGCCTCCGGCATCAGCGTGTGGTTGGTGTACGAGAAGGTCCGCGCCGCGATCGTCCACGCCGCGTCCCAGGAAAGGTTCTGCTCGTCGAGCAGGATCCGCATCAGCTCGACGATCGCGATCGCCGGATGCGTGTCGTTGAGCTGCACGGCGACCTTGTCGGCGAAATTGTTCCAGCTGTTCCCCGTCGTCCGGAAGTGGCGGCGCACGATGTCGCGCAGCGAGCAGGCCACGAAAAAATACTGCTGCGTCAGCCGCAGCTCCTTGCCCGTCTCGGTCTTGTCGTTCGGATAAAGCACCTTCGAGATCGTCTCGCCGACGGCCTGCTCGTGCACCGCCTCGACGTAGCCTCCGCGGTTGAACGCCGCGAGGTCGAAGTCCCCGGAGGATTTCGAGGCCCACAGCCGCAGGATGTTGACCGTGTTCGTGCCGTAGCCCGCCGTCGGAATGTCGTGCGGGACGCCGATCAGCGTCTTCGTGTCGACCCAGCGCGGACGGTAATTCCCGCGGTCGTCGAACACGTTTTCCACGCGCCCGTAGAGGCGGACCTCCTGCGTGTACTCGGCCCGCACGACCTCCCACGGCTCGCCGAAACGGATCCAGTTGTCGGGATGCTCGACCTGCTGACCCTGGAGAAACGTCTGCTTGAAGAGGCCGAACTCGTAATAGATCCCGTAACCCAGCGCCGGAAAGTCCATCGTCGCGAGCGAATCGAGGAAGCACGCCGCCAGCCGGCCCAGGCCGCCGTTGCCGAGGCCCATGTCGACCTCCGACTCGCGGATCGCCTCGAAGTCCTGGCCGAGCGAGGTCAGCGCCGCCTTCGCGGTGTCGAACATGCCCGTCGCGAGCAGGTTGCTGCCGAACAGCCGGCCCATCAGGTATTCGAGCGAAAAATAATAAACGCGCCGGACGTTCTGCGCGTTGTGCACCGCCTGCGTGGCGATCATCCGCTCGTGAATCGTGTCGCGCACCGCCAGCGCGGTCGCCACCCACCAATCGCGCGGCGTGGCCGAACTCGGCGGACGCGCCAGCGTCGAGATGAGATGCCGCTGGATCAGCGCGCGCAAAATCTCCTCCGGCGGGTCGGCCTGGGGACGTCCTCCCGATACGGGCGGAACAACCGCGGATGAAACGGACGACACTTTCTTGGCGGCAGTCGGCATGGATGGATGGGCTGAACACCCACATTCATGCCGGCCCGCGCCCTAGGCACGCCTTTTCTCGCGGGACAGTCAGGAGTCCGCCGCCCCGCCTCCTGCTCCGGGTCTGAAGGCGCTACTTCTGAAACCGCCGCGCGAGCTCGCCGTGGTGGAGCTCGATGTAGGTCGGCCGCCCGGCGGGGTTGGTGAGCGGCGAGCGCGTGTCGAACAGCTGCGCGACGAGGCTCCGCAATTCCGCCTCGCCGGCGGTCGGCGGCAGCCGGATCGCCTTGGCCGCGGCGAGGCGTGCCAGCTCCTCGCGCGCGAGGTCGGGCCGGTCCTCCGGCATGCGTCCCTCGCGGAAGGCGCCAAGCAGGTCGCGCAGGAAGGGCTCGGCGTCCGCCGGCTCCATCCACGCCGGCACCGCCTCGATCCGGAAAAAATTCCGCCCGAACTCCATCACCTCGAAGCCGTGGGCGTGGAGGAATTTTAACCGGTCGAGCATCATCACCGCCAGGATCGGATCGAGTTCCACCGGCACCGGCAGCAGCAGCCGCTGGCTGGGAACCGCGCCGCGGCGGAACTGATCGTGCAGGCGCTCGAACCACACGCGCTCATGCGCAGCGCGCCGGTCCAGCAGCACCAGCCCCGCCGTCGTCTCGAACAGCGCGTACGCGCCATGCGCCAGCCCCACGAAACGCCAGGCCAATTGCGGAGGGCGGATCGCGGATCGCGGATCGGCCGGCGCCGGGACCGCCGGCGACACCGGCCCCGGAAGCGTTTCCGCCCTCGGCGCAGCGGGCGCGGCGCGCGGAGCAAAGGCGAAGGGAATTCGCGGGCTTCCGAGCCCGACGGTTGGCGACTCCGTCTTGAAATCCGCCGTCCGCAATCCGCCCTCCGCCACCGGACCTTCCGAGATTTCCCTGAGCCGCGCGAGCACGCTGCGGATCACGAACGCCCGGACCGCCGGCTCGCTGCGAAAACGCACCTCCCGCTTCGCGGGGTGCACGTTGACGTCCACCGTCGCGGGATCGCATTCGAAAAACACGAACGCGAGCGGATACCGGCCTTTCGGCAGCGACTCGTGGAAGCTCTCGATCAGCGCGTAATTGAGCGTGCGGCTGTCGACCGGCCGCTGGTTCACGAACACGATCATCTCGTGACGCGTCGCCCGTCCGACGCCCGGACGGCCGACCAGGCCGCTGAGCCGCATGCCGCTCTCGACGGCTTCCAGCGCCATCAGGCCCTCCGCGAGCTGCCGTCCGAAAATCTCCCCGACGCGCTCGTCCAGCGTCGCGCACTCCGGCGAGCGGAAAATCACGCGCCCGTCCTCGATCAGCGTGAAGGCCGTGCGCGGACAGGCCAGCGCGTAGAGCCGCACGCATTGCACGATGTGGGCCGCCTCCGTCTGGTCGGTCTTGAGGAATTTCCGGCGCGCCGGCACCGAGTTGAAGAGGTGCGTCACCTCGATGCGCGTGCCCACCGGCCGGCCGCACTCGCGGACGTGGACAAATTTTCCGCCGTTGACGAGGATCTCGGTCCCGGCATCGCTGCCCTCCTCGCGGGTCTGGAGCTCGAAGCGGGAAACGCTCGCGATCGACGGCAGCGCCTCCCCGCGGAAACCGTAGCTGGCGAGCCGGTCAAGGTCGACGGCCTCGACGATCTTGCTGGTGGCGTGCCGTTCGAGCGCGAGCAGCGCGTCGTCCCGCGACATGCCCGAGCCGTTGTCCTCGACGCGCATCAGGGACCGCCCGCCATGGCGAAACTCGACCTCGATCCGGGTCGCACCCGCGTCGAGCGCGTTCTCGACCAGCTCCTTCACGACCGCCGCCGGCCGCTCGATCACCTCGCCCGCGGCGATCTGGTTGGCGACCCGGTCGGAAAGAAGGCGGACTTTGGCCATGGAGCACTGAACAAATCGCGAAAACGCGGAGGAACGGAAGCGCGAATTCGCGGCCGCCGGCCCTGGCCCCCAAGCGAGGGGTTGGATCGCGCCAAGCGCAGGCCTTCTCTCACCCGGCGTTTCCTCCCTCCCGACCCTCCGCGAGGAAGATCACTTCAGGAGTTTTTCCCAGCGCCTGAACTGTTTCGCGATCTGCTTCGGCCCCGGCATGCCGGTGCCTTCGCGCTTCGCGATCGCGCGCTTCAGGTCGAACACCTCGGTCCAGTCCGCGCCGAACGCGCGGTGCACCTGCTGGATGTCGGTGAGCGAAAGCTCGTTCAGCGCGATGGAATTCCTTTCCGCCAAGCCGACCGCCGCGCCGACCGCGTGATGCGCCTCGCGGAACGGCACGCCCCGCTCCACGAGATAATCCGCGAGGTCCGTCGCCAGCAGCGCCGGATCCGCCACCGCCACCGCGCAGCGCAGAGGGAAGAATTTCAGGCCGCCCAGCACGCCCGCCAGCACGTCGGCGCAGAGCGCCGACTGGTCAAGGCTGTCGAACACCGGCGGCTTGTCCTCCTGCAGGTCGCGGTTGTACGTCAGCGGCAGACCCTTCGTCAGCGTCAGCAGCGTCTGCAGGTTTCCCTGCAGCCGCGCCGCCTTGCCGCGGAGGATCTCGCAGGCGTCGGGATTCCGCTTCTGCGGCATGAGCGACGATCCCGTGCTGAACGCGTCCGACACCTCCGCGAACCTGAATTCGGCGGTGCTCCAGAGAATGAGGTCCTCCGCGATCCGGGAGAAATGCACCCCGAAGAGCGCGCACGCGGCCGCGAACTCGATCAGCACGTCGCGGTCGGCCACGGCGTCCATCGAGTTCTGCGTGACCTGCGCGCGGCCCTTCGCGTCGACGAAGCCGAGCTGGACGGCGGCAAACTCCCGGTCGATCGGCAGGGTCGTTCCGGCAATCGCCCCGGCGCCGAGCGGGCACCAGTTGGCCTGCGCCGCGACCGCCGTCATCCGCGCGCGGTCGCGCTCGAGCATCTCGAGCCACGCCAGCAGGTGATGTGCGAGGTAGACCGGCTGCGCGCGCTGCAGATGGGTGTAGCCGGGGATGAGGATCTCGCGGTTCGCCGCGGCGAGGCCCAGCAGCGCCCGCTCCGCGCCGGCGATCTTTTCGCCGAGCAGCGCGCAAGCGTGCTTCAGCCAGAGCCGAATGTCCGTCGCCACCTGGTCGTTCCGGCTCCGCGCCGTGTGCAGCTTCGCCGCCGCCGGCACGCGCTTCGTCAGCGCCTGCTCGATGTTCATGTGGACGTCCTCCAGCTTCGCGTCCCAGGGAAATTTTCCCTCGACGATGGCAGCCAGGATGTCGTCGAGCCCCGCGTGGATCGCATCGCGCTCCTTCGCCGTGATCAGGCCGACGTGCGCCAGCATCGCCGAGTGGGCCTTGCTGCCCGCGATGTCGAACGGCGCGAGCCGGCGGTCAAACGAGACGGACTCGCTGAACTGCAGCATGAGATCGGCGGGACCCGCGGTGAAGCGTCCGCCCCAAGTCGCCTGGGTTGCTTTGGCCATGACGCGCACAGCACACGCCGCCCTCCCGCTCCGCGCAATGAATTTCACGGGGAGGCACGCATGCGGGCGCCGCGGCATCTCGTGTAGCACGGGTCTCCGACCCGTGAAGCTGGACTCGAGCTAAACGGGTGTGCTCGACGTTCTCCGTTGGAGAGTCCGCCCACACGGGTCGGAGACCCGTGCTACACTTTGACCGAAAATGCCCTAACGCTGCTGGCAGACGCGCCGGTACACCGCCTCATACCGCGGCACGATCACCGCCGCCGAAAATTTCTCCCGCGCCAGCCGCCGGCCGTTTTCCCCCAAGGCGGCCCGGCGCGCGGGATCGTTCAACAACGCCTCCACCGCGGCAGCCATCGCCTCGGTGTCGCCGAACTTCACCAGGAGCCCCGTTTCCCCCGACGCCACCACTTCCGGAATTCCGCCCACCGCGAACGCCACGCTGGGACAGCCCGCGCTCATCAGCTCGAGGATGCTCAGGCAGAAGCTCTCGGTCTCCGACGTGAACAGCCCGACGTCCGCCGCGCCGAGGTAGTTCTCGATCTCCTCCACCCGCTCGCGCACGACGACCCGCCCGCTCAACCCGAGCCGCTCCACCTCCGCGGCAAACGGCGCGAAGTCGTCGCCGGCCAGGATCACGAGCTTGAACCGGTTGCGCGGCGCGAGCCGGGCCGCCACCGCGAGCAGCAGGTCGATGCGTTTCAGCGCGCGCAGGTTCGATAGGTGCAGCAGGACCGCCTCGCCCTCTCCCACCCCGAGTTCGCGCCGCACCTCCTCGCGAGATCGCGACGTCCGCTGCGGCTCGAAGAAATTGTGCACGACCTCGATCGGGCGCGTCACCCCGAGCACGCGGACCGTCTCGCACCGCATGAAATCGGAGACGGTCGTGATCGCGTCGGAATGCTCGAGCGCATGGCGCACCGCCGGGCCGTATCCCGGATCGCGGCCGAGCAGCGTCGTGTCCGTGCCGTGCAGCGTGGTGATCACCTTGGGCCTCGCGCCCGCCGGAAGCATCGAGACGGCGAGAAACGCCGCCGTCGCGTGCGGCACCGCATAATGGACGTGCAGGAGGTCCAGCGCGCAGTCCCGGCTCACCTCGGCCATCTTCACAGAGAGCGGCAGCGTGTAGTCCGGATACTTGAAGAGGCCGTAGCTGTTCACCACCACCGGATGGAAAAACACCCGCGGATGCACCGGCATCCGGAAGGGTTTCTCGTAGCTGATGAAATGAATCTCGTGCCCGCGCCGCGCGAGCTCCTCGCCGAGCTCCGACGCCAGGATCCCGCTGCCGCCGACCGACGGGTAGCAGGTGATTCCGATCCGGAGCGGGCGATCCGCCGTCATGTCAGAAACGCCGCGCCGAGCGCGTCACGGCCGCCAGGGAATCCAGCACGAGCGGATCGTTGGGAAAAAGCGCCTGGGCATGGTCGATTCCCGCCGCCAGTCCTGCCACCCGGGCCCGCGTCACCTGCAGCTCGGCGTAATTGCGCGTCCTCATCTGGGAAGCATGCGCGGCCATCGCCGCGCGCCAGAGCCGCATGATTTCCGGGGCGGAAATATCGATGAGCACCGGCGGCATGCCCGGCGGTTCGGCGCCGGGCGAAAGCGCATAGAAAAACAGCTGCCCGATCGCGTGGGGCGGCTGCTTCCGCAGCGGCGCCAATCCGCCGAATCGCGCCAGCCGGGCCGCGTCCCGCGCCAGCACGCCGAGCCGCCAATGGTCCGGGTGCTGGTTCGGCACCACGGTCGGCGCGAGCACGATGCCGGGCCGGACCCGGCGGATGACGCGCGCGAGCCCGAGGGCGTGCGCGGCCTTGAGCTCGAGGCGGGCGTCGCCGTCCAGTTCGAGAAATTCGATCGTCGCCCCCAGCACCCGCGCCGCCGCCCTCGCCTCGGCCGCGCGCACCCGCGGCGTGCCGTGGGTTCCCGCCTCGCCGCGCGAGCAGACGACAAAATGAACCGGCCGCCCCGCGGACCTCTCCCGGGCCACAACGCCGCCCGCGCCGAACTCGATGTCGTCCGGATGCGCGCCGAACGCGAGCAGCGGCGGGAGCTCAGGCCGGGAGGTCGGTGTAGGCTTCATCGGAACGTTCAATCGGGTCACGGTCGACGAACTGTATTTCAGGCGCATCCGCTTTGTTCAAGTAAGCCTGCTCGCCCGCGCCCGCGATGTAATGCGTGCAGCGGACGACCGACTGCATCCAGCGCAGCCGGCTGTCCCGCGTCGGGCTCACCTGCGCCTTCGTGAACTCCGCCGCCGGCAGCGTCACATAACAGTCCCCGCCCTCGTGCAGCTTCAGCGCGCCGTCCATCATCCGCGCGCGGACGCGCTCCCCCAGATAGGGCACGTCGACAAAAAAATCGGCGACGTCGCAGGCCGCCGTCCTCACCGCCGGGTCTCCCGAACGCACGACACGGATGCCGTCGAGCAGCCCCATGCGCCGGTACATCTCGAGGCAGAAATCCGCGGCGTTGCCCGCCGCCACCTGCTTGAACGCCTCGACCCACCTCGGCTCGAGATAAACCGGCAGCTGTCGCGCCATGTTGACCGGCCACGGCGGCGGAACCTGCTTCGCGAACAGCGGCGACCACCGCCGCTGGACCTTGTTCACGAAGGAGAAATTCAGCGTCACCGGCTCGCCGCTCTGCCGGTGACGCAGCGTCGTCTGCGTCTCCCGCGGGTCGTGATCGCTGTCGTGCAGGAAAAAAACGATCTCGCCGCCCCTCTCCGACTGGAGCCGCCGGGCGGTCACAATCTTCGCATACAGAAATCGCCGCGGAAAAAAACCGCACGGCTGCTGTCCGAAGCAAATCACGGGAGCGTTCATTTTTTCCCCGCGGAGGGCACGCTTCGCCGCGGGTCGGGGCAGGGAGAACCGGTCACGACGGGTTCCGGGTTTCGTCGCCGGCGACGCTCCGCGCCGTCCGCGGAAAAAAGAATTGGAGGATCATGCTGAAAAGGAGGCAGGCCGCGCAGCCGATGAAATTGTACCAGAGATAGGAAATGGTCAGCGTCGCGTAGAGCACGAACACCAGCACCTGGGCCGCGATCGCGGCCCAGAACACCGCCGTGCCCGCGATCCACTTCAGGAAAAACGCCGCCAGGAACAGCCCCAGCACCACCCCGTAGAAGATCGAGCCGATGATGTTCGTCGCCTGGATCAGGTTCTCGGTCAGGTTGGCGAAGAGCGCGAACCCGATCGCGACGAAACCCCACAGCACGGTGAACCACCTCGACGCCTTCACGCAGCGGGCGTCGTCGGCGTCGCGGCGGATCACATGGCGGTACCAGTCCACCGTGGTGGTGGCGCCAAGCGCGTTGAGCTCGCCGGCCTTCGACGAGAACGTCGCCGCGAAGAAGACCGCAATCAGCAGCCCGATGAGCCCATGCGGCAGGTACGAAAGAATGAACGTCACAAAGACGTAGTCGGAGTCGTTCGTCTGCGCCTTCGGGTCGGCTGCCTTCAACGCCAGCCTCGTCTGCTCGCGGTCCGCTTCCGTCCGGGCATGCGCCGCCTGCGCCGCCGCGCGCTCGGCCCCGGCCGCGGGGAGGTCGCCGGCGTGGCGGGCGTCGATCCACGCCGCCAGATGCCGCCGCTTCTCCGCCTGCGCGACGTCGAAGTCCTGCTCCAGCGCCCGCAGTTTCGGCCCAGCCTCGCCGCGAGCGGCGCGATGCCAGGCGGACGCGTTGAAGAAGACCGGCGGACGCTCGAACTGGTAAAAGACGAAGACCAGGACCCCGAGGAGAAGGATGAAAAATTGCATCGGGATCTTGAACACGGCGTTGAACATCAGCCCCAGCCGGCTTTCGCGGAGCGACGCTCCGGTCAGGTAACGCTGCACCTGCGACTGGTCGGTGCCGAAGTACGACAGCGCGAGAAACGTCCCGCCGAGCAGGCCCGACCACACCGTGTAGCGGCGGTCGGGATTCAGCGAGAAGTCCACGGCCTCCAGCTTGTGAAATCCGCCGGCGACCGAAAGAGCGTCCCCAAAGGTCAGGCCCGCCGGCAGACGCGCGAGCAGGACGAGAAACGCGGCGATCATACCGACGAAGATCACGGCGATCTGGTACTTCTGCGTCAGGTTCACCGCCGGGGTGCCGCCGCTGACCGTGTAGGCGATGACCAGCAGCCCGCTGCAGATGATCGTGGCGTTCATGCTCCACCCCATCACGGTCGAGAGCACGATAGCCGGCGCGTAGATCGTGATGCCCGCGCCCAGGCCCCGCTGCACCAGGAACAGCCCGGCGCCGAGGAGCCGCGTCTTCGCGTCGAATCGGCGGCCGAGGTATTCGTAGGCCGTGTAAACGTTCAACCGCCGGTAAATCGGCAGGAACACCGCCGCGATCAGGATCAGCGCGACCGGCGCGCCAAAATAATTCTGCACGAACCCGAGCCCGCTTTCAAACCCCTGCCCCGGAGTGGAGAGAAACGTGATCGCGCTCGCCTGCGTCGCCATCACCGAAAGCCCGATCGTTAGCCAGTGGGTGTTGCCGCCCTTCAGATAGGTCCGCAGGTCCTGCCGGCCGCGCGTCGCCCACATGCCGTAGGCGGCGATCCCCACCAGCACCGCGAGCAGGACGACGTAGTCGAGCGCGTTCACGAATAGCAGCGCGTCAACAGGGTGAGCAGCGCGATCCACCCGGCGAAGATCACCAGCACCGCCACGTAAACCGAGCGCCACCGCCGCAGCCCGGGCAGCCCGGTCCCTTCGCCGGCATCCGGGGGAGGGGGGTTCATTTTCCCAGTGAAATCAGGTTGGCCAGCAGGCGGTAAGCCCCGGGGACGCCGGCCGGCAGCTGGCGGAAAAAGGCGAGGCCAGTGTAGACGATGTGCCCGCGGCCGTACGGCGCGACGAGCAGGCCGCCGCGCAGCGACGCCTCGCCGGGATCGTTCGACGCCAGCAGCGGCACGAACCGCGGATCCCACTCGGCCGGAAAATACGCGCCGCGCTCCTGGACCCAGCCGTCGAAATCGGCGGACGTGATCCTGTTCGGCGCGTTCAGCGCCGGATGATCCGGCGCGAGGATCGTCATCGGCGCGGTCTCGTCGGTCACGCGGAGATCCGCGATGCGGAGGTGAAGCGGCGTGAGGTTCTCCGTCCGCAGGTCCCGGCCCGGGCGGTTGTACTGGATGACCACTGTGCCGCCCGTCTCGACCCACGCGTACAGCGCCGGCAGCCGCGGCATGAGGTCGGTGCGGGTGTTGAACGCGCGCACGCCCACGACGACGGCGTCGAATGCGCGCAACTTCTCCGGCGTGAGGTCCGCGCCGGAAATCTCGGTGACGGTGCAGCCGAGTTCGCGCAGGCCGTCCGCCACGTCGTCGCCGGCTCCCGGCAGGTAGGCGATTTTTCGGCTGCGCGTCACGACGTCGAGGGCGACGAGCTTGAGCTCCGCCGAAAACTGCAGGAGCTGCGCCGGAATATGGTCGTAGCGAATCTCGGCGCGCGAGCGGTGGTGGCCCCGCGCGCCGATGGCCGCGCGCGCGGTGATCACCGCGGTGGCGGGAGCGGCGGGAGCCGTCACGTCAAAACTGAACGAGGCCCGCTCGCCCGCCGCGGCCAGGGCGAAGTCGCGCGAGGCCGGCGAGACGCTCCAGCCCGCCGGCAGCTCCGGCGTGAGCGTGCCGCGCGCGTCGCCGCGGGAGGCGATCACCTCGACGGCGACCGAACGCGTGGCACCGGGGGCGACGAGCTCCAGGCTCTTCGTCCAGTTGACCGACACCGGCGCAATCACCTCGAGGGGGCGGCGGATTTCGCCGCGGACGGGGTCGGCCACGACCTGGACCGGCTCGTCGGCGATCACGAGGGTCTGCCCTCCCACTTCGAAAATCTGCTCGACCGGAAACGCCGCCGGATTTTCCGGCCGGCCAATCAGCGCCGGATCGTCGACGCGGAACATCCCGTCGGTGCCCTTCTCCTGCAGCCAGTAAGGCTGGCTCAGCGGCGCGTCGGCCGGCACGGCGGGGGTGGCGTCGCGGGACGAGGAAACATTGTTCACCAGCCCGACCGGCTCGCCCTGCGTGACGGATGACAGGCCCGGATAACGCACCCCGATCCATTTCACCGGAAAGCCCGTGCGCGCGATCGCCGTGTGGCGCAGCGTCAGTTTTTCGCCGGGAACGACCTGGGCCTGCGGAATCGTGCTGTCGACAAAGAGCCCCAGGCAGGCCTGGAGGATTCGATCGAGCTGGATGCGTTTGTCGGCGACGAGCGGGTCAGCCGGCAGCGCCGCGACGCGGCTTCTCACGTCAAGCAGCGCCGGCACGCTCGCCGCAGGGTCCTGCGGATCGAAGTGCGCAACGATGGTCGCGACCGCGGCGTCGATCCCGCCGCCGCCGGGAACCCGCGCCCAGGTGAGGTCGACGCCGTCCATGAGGTCGCCGGTCGCCGGCTCGCCCGCCACCTGTTCAAACGTCTCGATCGACGAGCCGCGCGTGCCGAGCCGTCCCTCGCCCTGGCTCTTGTGCAGCGAGCGTCCGCGCGCGCCGATTTCGCCGAACGATTCGCCGAGCAACGCATCGAATCCGTTGGCCTCGAGCCGAAGGACGCCCGGCGTGGTGTCGGGTCCGAAGTTCGCGCGGTTAAAACTGTTCCAGACCAGCCGGCGCGGCTGCCACGCCGCGAGTCCCGCCGCGATCTGGTCGGGAAAGGCGGCGGGGTCGCCAGCCAGCTTGAACGCCTCGATCGCGAGGATGGCCGAGGCGGTGTGGTGGCCATGCGTCCCGCCGGGGATCGGCGAGAAACGCGTGATCATCACGTCGGGGCGGAAGGTCCGCACCACGCGCACGATGTCCGCGAGGACCTGCTGCCGGTCCCAGCGCTGCAGCGTGTCGGCGGCGTCCTTCGAAAAACCGAAGTCCTTCGCGCGGGTGAAAAACTGCCGCGCCCCGTCGATGCGACGCGCGGCGAGCAGCTCCTGCGTGCGGATCACCCCCAGCAGCGGCCCGAGCTCGGGCCCGATGAGGTTCTGCCCGCCGTCGCCGCGCGTGAGCGAAAGATAGCCGGTGCGCAGGCCGCGTCCGCGCGCGAGATAAGGGAGCAGCCGGTTGTTCTCGTCGTCCGGGTGCGCGGCGACGTACAGGACGCTGCCGGTGTTTCGAAAGCTCCGCAGCTCCTGCAGGATGTCCGCCGCGCCGAGCGGCTGGGACGCCGCGCCGGCGGGGCGGCCGCCGAGCAGCGCAAGGATCAGGAGCGCCCGCGCCCAACCACGGGCGCGAAGACCCCTGCCACTTCCGGCCGGCGGCGGCATGTCGCTACTTGCTGACCGCGTAGGCCGCGGAGTACTGCGTGTTCTCCCACGCCATTTTCAGCACCGCGCCGCCGTCGGGCGACTTCTCGAGCGCCATCGTGAATTCGTCCACCGGCGAGGAAAGGTCCGCGCGCCGGAGCTCCACGCGCGCGAACTCCTGCTTCTCGTCGTAGGGGTCGGCGCCCCACTGCCCGACGCTGCGGTTCAGCAGCAGCTTCGCGCTGCCGTCGGCCGCGGGCAGCGTGTAGAGCGTGTAGGCCCCCGCCGGCACCGGCACTCCGCCGAGGACGATCCCGCGCTGCGTGACGAACAGCGTCGCCTCGTCGGCGCCCGTGCGCCACACCTTGCCCGCCGGCACGAGGGCGCCCCAGATTTTTCGCGGGGCGCCGGTCTTCGGGTCCTTCGAATAGGGGCGTCCATAGACCACGGTCACGCGGTTGTCGTCGACCTTGAGGCTGATCGTCTCATGCGGGCTCACCCGGGCGCGCGGCGCGGCCGGAGGAGGAACCGCCGGACGTGCGAGCAGCGTCGTGGAATCCGGCTTGGCGGCGGGCTCGACCGGCGCAGCCGCCGGCAGCGTGAGAACCATGGCCGCAGCGGCCAGGGCGGCGAAAAGAAATTTCGGTTTCATGGGCGTTGATCGGGTCAGCGCACGCGAGCGATGAGCGCCTCGTTCAGGCGGATGTATTCATCGCGGATCGATCCTTTTTCCTTCCGCGTCATCTCGAGGGACTTGTTGGCGGCGGCGAGCGCGCCGGCCTTGTCGCCCATTTTCTCGAGGATGAGACCCTTCCGGTAAACCATGTAGAACGCCTCGGGATCGGCGGCGAGGCCGGCGTCCATCCACTCGGCCGCCTTCTTCAGGTCGAGATTGTTCTCATAGTAGAACATCGCCGCCGAGAAATACGGTTTCTTTCCCTCGCCGGCCATCGCGGCCTCGATTTTCGGGACGAGCGGGCCGACGACATCGGTTTCGATCCTCACCGGCACGCTGGTTTTTTCCCAGGCCAGGGTGAGCGTCGCGGCGGATTCGTTCGCGAGATTGTCGAAGGAGATCGTGAACGTCTCGACCGGTTTCGCGAGCGCGACGGGGGTGGCCTTGATGCGCGCGACGTCGTTCTTGGCGTCGTAGGCGTAGGTGCCCCACTGCGACAGGTTCTTGTGGAGGATCACGGTCCACTCGGATTCTCCCGGGATGGTGAAGAGCTCGTAGGTTCCGGCGGCGACGGCGGTGCCGTTGAGTTTCACCGGCGTGGAAAGCGTGATCTTGGTGGCGGTGTTCGCGCCCGTGCGCCAGACCGCGCCGTAGGGTTCCATTCCGCCGAAGATCCGGCGTCCGCGCACGCTCGGGCGGGCGTAGGTGATTTCAATGTCGGTGAGGCCGACGCGCTGCTTGACCGTGGCGCTCGGGCTGGCGGCGGGGAACTCGAGCTTGGGGGCGGGCGCTTGCGCGCCGAGGCCGGTCGCGAGGACCAGTCCGGCGGTAACCGACAGGATGGGGCGGAGCATGCGGGGGATCATAGGAGACGTAAGAGAGCGCAGAGCGGGAAAACATTCCATTTAATTCAGCAGCGCCGGCTTTCCGCGGGCGACCGGGGGCCGCCGATGTCTTTCGCGCCTCGTTCTCGTCGACAGGTTCGAGCCGGATGGACGGAGGCGTGGCGCCACTTGACCCGTCTGCCGCCATTCGCACTGTCCGTCATGCTCTCGCGCTGCTCGCTGCTGACGGTCTGCGCCCTCGCGTTGTTGCCGGCTGGAAAAGCCGCGCAGGCGGATCTCCCCCACTACCGCACCGTCGCGATCGCGCCGACCCGGACCTCGATTTACATCGGCAGCGTGAAGATGACCATGCCGCCGTTCACGCGGGAGCAGTCGACCTATTCCTCGACGTACCAGGCGAAGGTCTTTCCCTATTTTTTCTACAACGAACACGGCACGATCGCGATCGACGTGACGGACGACCAGCTCCGCCAGCTCGCGCGCGGCGAGGCCGTGGAATTCCAGGGGCGCGGCGTCAGTTCGCAGGGCGAGCCGCGGCACATCGAGGGCAAGGCCACGCCCGCCGGTGCCACGACCGGGAAAATCAAGGTGCGCGTATTCGTGTCGAAGAAGATCCAGCTGATCTTCAACACGACCTACCGGTTCGAGTAGGTGGAACGCACCGCCCCGATGCGGGGGCGGCTCCGGCAACGCTGAAGGGCCGGCTCGCCTTCCCCGGCGCGTCGAGCGGAACGCCCCGGCTCATTTCGAAATCTTCGGCGCGTCGATCCCGAGCGCGTCGGACAAATCCTGGAGATGCTCCTGCTCCTGCGCGATGATCCTGCGCAACACTTCGCTCAGCGCGAATTCGCCCATCGCCTCGGCCTGGAGGATGCGCTCGCGGTAGTTCCGGATCGTGTCCTCTTCGTTCTTCAGGTCGAAGCGCAGGAGGTCGGGCGCCTTGTCGGACAATCTGACCTTCAGCGGCACCGTCGTCGGCGTCCCGTTGAAATAATCGATCTGCTTCGCGATGAGTAGCGCGTGCGCCAATTCCTCCGCCGCGTGATTCTTCAGCTCGTGCGCGATGTCCGTGTACGCGGCGCCTTTCAGGATGGAGCTGTAGACGGTGTAGGCGATGATCGCCTGGTATTCGCGGGCAAGATCCTCGTTGAGCAGCTCGATCATTTCTTTCCGCGAGATTTTGTTTTTGTTGGCCATGATTGACAGTCGGTCCCGGCATCCGCCGAGTCAGGTGCAGGCCCTTGGACCGCATTTTGCCCGATTGGTTCTAAACGACGTGGCGGTAGCACGGGTCTCGGACCCGTGTGGGCGGACTCTGCCAACGGAGAACGTCGAGCACCCCCCTCTAGCTCGAGTCCACCTTCACGGGTCGGAGACCCGTGCCACCGGACCTAAAAGCCTCGCTCCGCTTTGGGCAGCGCTCCAGTTTGCGGGCCGAGCCATGAAGTCGCGGTTCATCGTGATCGTCTGTTGCTCGCTCGCTTTGGGAGCGGGCGGGTGGATGACGCCGCGGATGACGGCCGACTCCTGCGAGGCGAAAATCGCGGACACCTGCTGCGGTTCGCATTCGCGAAAAAAATCCGCGGAGCACGCCCGGAATCCATGCGAGACGTGCTCGCTGTGCACGGCGAACTGCTGCGCCGTGCCGGCGGGCTCCGGCGATGATGCCGTGCGTCGGCCGGCGCCCCCGATGCGACTGCGGCTCGCGTCGGAGACAGGACCGGAACGGACGGAACTGCCGCTCCTGCGGCCGCCGCGAGGGGAAGCGAGCCTGGATTCACTGAACCGTAACTCTTAAAAAATCGAAAAATGAACAAGTCACGCATTGCTCTCGTCATGCTCGCCCTCGCCGCGTTTGCGGCGCTTGGCAGCTCCGCCGCCGGCACTGGCGCCACGGCCCAATCGAGCGAGAGCGCCAGCTGCTGCAGCGACTGCAACGGCGGCCACTGCGACTGCTGCAAGTAAGCCGTCGCGAATCGAGGCCCGCGCCCAACGGCGCGGGCCTTTTTTGTCGCAGCGCGGAGCCGCTCATTCAGTGGCGCTGGCGGCGGTTTCCGGAAGGAGCGCGGCGCCAAAACCACACTTGACTTGACCGACCTCGATTCTACTTTCCGCACCTTTCCCGGTTTACGGGGTGGTAGCTCAGCTGGTTAGAGCGTCTGCCTGTCACGCAGAAGGTCGCGGGTTCGAGTCCCGTCCATCCCGCCATTTCCGCTCCTGCTGGAGCTTCGGGTGGCATGGCCCTCTGGACGGAAGCGGGACGTGCGAGATAAAAGCGGGCATGGTCCGCGTGGCCGCCGCCCCGCAATCAGGGCGTCGCGTTGTCGGCGGGCCGGCTGTAAATCGTCCAATTGCCGATCACCCGCCGGTGGCTGAACTCCGGAAACAGCCCGGGAATTTCCATGGGTGGCTGATCGGCGCGGAAATAGGCCAGGTAGGCCAGCGTTTCCGGGAAGGCGCGGCGGACCACGGCTGGCGGCGGCGCTTCGCGAGCAATCAGGTAGTCGTGGTACCCGCACTCGAACGGATAAACGCGTCGCTCCGCCATCAAGGTCACGAGCGGGTCCCACGGAAAATACGCCTGGTGGGGATGCGCCTTGGCGAATTCGAACGCCTCGCGATGCTGCTCGCCGATCCACTTGCGGTCGAGGGATCCGGTTGCGAGTACCCGCTTCGCATTGAGCCCCGCGACGGCCAGCGCACCGGCGAGGAGCAGGCCAGGGCCCACCCAGCCCCACCGGCGACGGTCCGCACCGAGGGAGAGCAGGCCCAGCGTCGTCGCGCCGAGGATGCCGTAAGCGAGCGAATGGACCGAATTCTGGGCTCCGCCGTATTTGACGGCGGCGAGGAAGCCCAGCGGCAGGAGCATCACGCTCGCCAGGCAGAGGAGCCAGCCGAGCTGGAGGTCGCGGGCGGCGCGTTCGTCCGACGGCGGGCACGGCCATTTCCAGGCGGCGAAAACCACCGGCGGGATCCACCACGTGTTCCGCGCGACGGCCGCGAATTCGATGCCGATCCGCTCGGTCTCGATCGGGAAACGCATGGGCAGCACAATGAGGTCATGCCAGAGCGTCCCCGCGCCGAACCACGCGCAAAACACCGCCGTCGCCAGTGCCGCCCAGCCGGCCAGCCAGCCGAAGTAGACCTTCGCCGCCCGGCCGCCGCGCACCCGGGCGAGAAAGATCAGCTGGGCGAAAGCCAGCGGGAAATCGGTCTGTTTCGTCCACGCCGCGAGGACGCACAAGGCGGCGGCGAGCGGCAACCGGTCGAAACGCACCAGCGCCGCGCAGGAAATTATTCCGAGGGCGATGGTGACCGTGTCGACGTGCAGCGAAGCCGCGCCGTACCACAGGCCGAACGGGAGCAGGAACGCGCCGGTGACAAAGATCAGTCCGGCCCAGCGGGTCCAGGCCGGTGATGCGCCGCGCTGGGCGCCGCCGAAGACCACGCCCAGCGGCAGGAGGAAATAGAGCCCGTTGAGCGCCGCCGCGATCCGGAGCGCCCCGAGCGGATCGGAGGCGAGGGCGGCGGGCAGGTAGGCAATCGCCGCCACCGGCCCATAGAACCAGTCGCTCATGGCGACGCCACCGGGGCCCGTGTAGAGCGGGAAACCGTAGGCGAGGCGCACCGACGCCGCCAGCCGGTTCGCGCTCCAGCTCCAGTGAGGCAGGGACCGGAATGCGCTCCAGGCGGCGACCGCAACGCCGATGGCCGCGAAGGGCAGCAGCAGCCAGGCAATGCGATCCAGCTTTTTCGCCGGGGAGTTCAACGCGGGATGCCCATTTTCAAACACCGTGGGATATTCCGCTCCCCCGCTCAATATTTTCCGCCGAGCGCCGTCGCGCCGTCCCGACCGCCATCGGTCTTGGAAAAAAAGCCGTTTGTCGGTAGTCCCGCGGGTAACAAGGTGAGGACCCAGATTCCAAGGGGACAAACAAGGGACAGCCCCTTTGGAGATACCTTGCGTTGACCAAGCCGGTTGCGCACAGCGCGCATGCCTGCTCCACCCTTTTCACCTTGTCGCCTTTCGCTCCCGCCGCTACCCGTCCTGCCCGGTACGCGGTGGTAGCTCAGCTGGATAGAGCAGCGGTTTTCTAATTTGAACAGGCACTTTCGCCTGAATCCTCTGCAATCATACCGAGTCGAGTTTCACTCGTAGATTCGCAGTTTTATCGAACCGCACATCAAGTGGAGTCATCCAGAATTCGCCCAAATTTGGGCACCGGGTTACTAAAACGGGTTACTCTTTCCGTCACCCTGATTGAGATGATTGGTCAGACTGAACGGACAGGAAACTTCGATGTAACATCCTCAAGCTCGCGAATAGATGCCCCGAGCTGCGTTTGGTCGAATTGGAACTGGAAGCGCAGCTTGTTCCCGATACCGGGCTGGTCAGCTACCTCGCCGACCAACTCAATGTGACCCTTGCCATCCCCTACCAGACGTAGATGCAACTGCCCCTCCAACGTTGAGAACTCCGCCGCGCCGCGCAATGTATCGAAGAGAGGACGTAGCTGACTTAGGAACTGAACAAGCTCCGCTGTAATGATCGCGGCTTCAACTTCGCCACTAAAACCACCCGCCCGAACCAGAATTCTTGAGGTCAACCAATTGTCGTCATGATACTCGCCGATAGGCAAACGCTCATAACGCATTACGTCTACCTCGACGCGCTCTTGCTTAGATTGACCGAACGAAAATGTCATACGCGAGGTATGGTCTGACGTTTTGGTCAACCGCGAATTAGACGATATGTAGTGCGGTCGGGACGGCCACACCACTGCGGAGATGGAGGCGGCAATACGGGGCGATATGAAAGAACCCCGTCAAACTCGAATTCCTCACCTTCGTCCGCGTAATAAAGGATCGCGGGCATACCTTCCTCAAGGCTCAGGTCGTCGGCACATTCATCTAACGACCGTCCGTCGTAGCGTAGGCACCAGCACCACCCGTCCTCGGAGGTTGAATTGAAGTCGGCGTAAATGCGAAGCGGCATAGTTGACGTTTCCTAAGTACGTAAATGCCATGTCGGATCGGCTCAATCAAATAGCCGGAATACGAGAGTTGAGATGGTTTTCGAAACTGAATCCCGCCGATAGTGACCATTTGCCCTAAAAGGTGCGCGGACAGTTATTAACTATAGTAACAAGGAAAACGCGGCTGCGCCGCGAGCCTAGTCGCACCAGTTTAATTATTACTAGTTACTGACAGTAATAACAAGGAAAGGGGGCAGGCCGGGCCGCGCTGCGCGCGGCTCCGGCCCGCCCTCCTATCTCTTGCTAATGTTGGTGCAGCTTTTTCCCCAGTCTACCGCAGTTAGCAGGCCTGCGCTCGCCAGTGCCGGTGTCGTCGCGTGTGTAGACAATTCATCAAATCGCTTTTGAAGGGTCTAGTTTGGTTCCTAGGGCGACGTTGAATGGAGTCGCCGGAGCTCCACGCGCCGACCGTACGGCGCTTTGCCACGGCGCTCCGCGCCTATCTGGGGTTGATCCAACCCCAGCCCCCTTTAAACGCTCGGCGGGGCCTCAGCGTGCGCTGCAAAGGTCATCCGCTTGGCCATCTCATGGGAATGCGTATCGCGCATGTGTCCGTAGGTCTTGGCCACGAGAAGCCCGCCATCCTTGTGACCGACCCACGCCGCAATGGTCTTGAAGTCGATCCCGGCCTCGATGGCGTTGCTCACGAAGTAATGGCGCATGCAATGATGGGTGAACTGCGGCAGCTCCGCCGAAGTGCAGGCGCTCCGCATGGCCGTCTTCGCGTTGTCGATGCCGATGATCCGATCACTCGCGGCGCGTTGGTACTCCGCCCTCAGCCGTTCAAGGAATTGACGCAAAGCAGGAAAGAGAGGCACTGAGCGGGCTTCATGGTTCTTGGTCTTAAGTTCGCCGCCCGTGACCACGTACCGGGAGTTCTCGAAATCCACGTCGCCCCATAGAACCGACGTTGCCTCGGCCAGCCTCATCCCGGAGTAACCCAGGAACTCCACCAAGTTGGCCGCCTGGTGGGAACGATCGTCCTGGCTGCGCAGTTTGGCCACGAGCTTCTGAAACTCATCCTTTGATGGAATCACGATGCTCGCCTTGCCCATCTTTCG
>JAQGON010000204.1 GCA_028293565.1 Verrucomicrobiota bacterium
CAAAAAGCCGCCCCGCAAGGGGCGGCTTTTGTAGTTTGGGGGGGTGGCACGGGTCTCCGACCCGTGAAGTGGGATTCGAGTTGAACGGTAGAGCTCGACGTTGCCGGTTGGCGGAGTCCGCGTTCACGGTCGGAGACCCGTGCCACTTTCCACTTCCCGCTTGCAGTGCGAGGCGCGCGCCCTTTGCTGCGCGTTGCCTGTAGGGGTGTCCTCCGCGGAGGGCTGAGATTGCGGCGCGACCGGCCGCTCGACCCTTCGAACCTGAAACGGATCATGCCGACGAAGGAAACAGCAGGCGCTGCCAGCGCCTTGGGGCGCGCAGCGCCGCCGTCGTCGGGAGTTCGTCTTGGGCCGGGCCTCAACACCCACCATGAAATTCCCGCACCGCCTGCCGTTTCTCGCCGCCCTGGCTGCATTGGCCTGTTTCCACGCCCGCGCCCAGTCCACGCCGGATCCTGAAACCCTCTCCCGCTTCGTCGTGGTTGGATTGCCCGTCGAGCAGTCGATCAATCCGCTCACGCGCGAGACTTCCTCGGTTCTCGGCGAGGATCGCGCCCTGCTCGAAACGCCGCGCGGCGTCAGCAGCCTGACGACGGCGCTGTTCAACGAGCGCCAGATTCACGGCGTCCGCGAAATCCTCCTCTATTCGCCGTCGGCCTACGCCGGCGCGAGCTACGGCAAGACCACCGTGCCCAACATCCGCGGCGACACCGCGGAAACCTACCTCAACGGCCAGCGCCTCAGTTATAACCTCTACGGCTATTTTCCCTCGTTCAACGGAGTCGAGGCCATCGATCTCGTCCGCGGCCCCGGCTCGGCGGTGTTCGGCGCCGGATATTTTTCCGGAGGCTACGTGAACTACGTCACCAAGGCCCCGAATTTTTCCGGGCCCGAGACGGTCGTCACGACGCGTTTCGGGACTTGGGCGCCGGGCGAGGTCAGTTATCTCAACGGCTCCGTACAGGTCGATGCGACGGCGCCGGTTTCCGACCGGCTCGCCTGGCGGGTGAGCATCGAAGGCAAGGGCGGGGACACCTTCTGGAAAAAGAACGACGTGCGCGACGACCGTTTCGATTTCTTCGCGGCGCTCGCGTGGCGTCCCGCGCCCGGCACGAGCGTCGATGCGAACGTGCAGTACCTCTGGCAGGCGTCGCCGGAGGTGCTTGGCGTCAATCGCGTCAACCAGGAGCTGGTCTGGCACGGCACGTATTACACCGGGGCGTCGGCGGATCTCGGGCTGCCGGGGCCGGTCCCCGCGACGACCGCCGTGAAAATCCCGTGGGAGGACACGCTTTTTTCCAGGGGGGATTTCTCGAACGCGACGGTGGCGCGGGCGCAGGTGATCGTGACGCGCGAGGTTTCGCCGGCGCTCCAGCTCGTCAATCGCACGCTCTATGAGCACGTCGACCGCCGCCGCGCGCATCAGTTCGAGTACGCGGAATACGTCACGCAGGACACCGCCGAAAACCGCACCGAGGCGCACGTCAAGTTCACCGCGTTCGGTCTGCCGCAGTCGGTGATCGCCGGCGTGACGGTCCGCTACGAGGGGCGCGAGAGCTTCACGAATTACTTCAACGAGTATTTCTACAACTTCGACCTCACCGATCCTTCGCGCGTCTTCAATTTTCGCGCCGGGTACCCCAACAGCACGTTTCCGGGTTTCATCGGGCCGGGCGGGCGCGAGTTATTTCCTGCGAGCGATGACAGCCCGGAGACCGTGCGCAGCGAGACGTGGAATCCCGCGGCGTTCTGGCAGCAGGACATCGCGATCACGTCGAAGCTCTCCGCGATCGTCGGCCTGCGCGAGGACACTTTTTTCGCGCGCGCGAAGGATCCGCTCGGCGACGCGGCCGGCGTGCCGTGGCGCGACGCCGAAACCGTCAGTGCTTTCTCCCAGGCTTACAGTCTCCTGTACCGGGCGGCCCCGGGGCTTTCGTTCTATGCGACGCACAACCGGATCCGCGCCGCGAACGGCAATGTCACGGGCGGCGGGGTGATCCTCAATCTGCCGGATGGACAGATCAACCGCGACGACTTCCGCAACCTCAGCGAACTTTGGGAGGCGGGCGTCAAGGCCGCGCTCCTCGACAACCGCCTCTTCGCGGCGCTCACCGGCTTCCAGCAGGACCGGTCGCGCGTCGCGCTGGGGGGAAAGAAAAACAACCTCACGCTGCACGGCGTGGAGTTCGAGACAACCTACCAGCCCGACAGTCGGCTGAGCCTGACGGCGAACGCGACGTTCCAGAGCGGGCACTACGTCGATTCGCAGCCGTACCAGGCGGGAGGGCGGGATATTTATTCCGCCTACGCTCTCGGCCGCGGGCCGGGAGGTCTCGGCACCGCGGTGGGATTCTACGATCCCTACGCGAACCAGGTTCCTGCGGGGGACTGGCCGCTGCTCGGATTTTCGAACACGATGGTGAACGCGAGCGCGCGCTACCGGCTCGCCGGCGGGTTCGGGATCGGGGGAAACGTCCAGTGGCAGAGCCGCCAGCGAGGCAACCTCGACGATCAGTGGCACATTCCCGCGCAGTACACGCTGAACGCGTCGCTCTTTTACGAGGCGAGGCGGTGGTCGGCGAACCTCGATTTCCTGAACGTCACGGATCAGCGCAACTGGATCCACAACGGCGACGCCTACACCGCGAGCGAGCTGATTTTCCCCGAGCTGCCCTTCCGGATGGAAGGGTACGTGAAGGTGAAGTTTTGAAGTGGCACGGGTCTCCGACCCGTGAAGCTGGATTCGAGCTGAACGGGTGAGCTCGACGTTCCCGGTAGGCGGAACCCGCGTTCACGGGTCGGAGACCCGAAAAGTGGATTTCGAGCTGAACGGTTGAGCCCGACGTTCCCGGTAGGCGGAGTCCGCGTTCACGGGTCGGAGACCCGTAAAGTGGGATTCGAGCTGAACGGTTGAGCTCGACGTTCCCGGTGGGCGGAGTCCGCGTTCACGGGTCGGAGACCCGTGCCACTTCTCACTCTTGCACGCGATGCGATGCGCGGTTGAATGCGGGGATGATCGGTCTGCTCGAAGGCAAGGGCACGCAGGTGAAGAAACCCGTTGAGAAGGTTTTTTCGCTGCGGCTCTCCGTGGTCGGCTGCCAGCCGCGCATCTGGCGGCGCCTCCTCGTCCGCGAATCGATGTGGCTCTCGCGGCTGCACGACAGCATCCAGGTCGCCTTCGACTGGTTCGACTACCAGACGCACGCCTTCAACCTGGAGGAGCTGCGGTTCGGGAATCCGATGAAGCGCGACGAGGCGATGATCGAGGACGACCGCGACGTCGGCCTCGCCGATCTCGACCTGGAGCATCGGAACCAGTTTGTCTACGAGTACCATTTCGGGGAGGGCTGGCAGATCGAGATCAAGATCGAGAAGGTCCTGCTGATCGAAAAAGGCACGAGCTATCCGGTCTGTCTCGCCGGCGAGCGGGCGGGCCCGCCCGAGGATTGCGGCGGCCTCGAGGCGTTTCATGACATGCTCGCGTGCATCAAGGAGCCCGAGACGGACCTGGGCCGCGAATGGCTCGAATGGCTCGGACCCGACTACGATCCGAATGCCTGCGACGTTGCGAAGATCAACAAGGGCCTCAAGAAGCTGACGAAATAGGCGGCCACAGGATGTCTTGGTCCCACCGTTCGGGCATTCCATGTTGGAAGTTGAGCGTTGAAAGTTCGATGTTCGTCCGGCCGGTGGCCTTCCCGCCCGGCCGCCCGCGCTGCTGTCCGCGACATTGGCCACCGGGAGTCTCAATCCCGGGCAAGGGCTCAATAACCGCCCGCGAAAAAAGCCCCTTGACCGTCAGGCGAGCGCGCACAGGTTACGCCCGTTCTTTCGCAGTTTTGTGGTCAGCCGGGAGTCGTTGCCGCGCCGTGCGGCAACGACTCCATCTGACCATGAAAAACAGGACAAGACAGCTCTACGTCATCAGTCCGGGTCTCTCCTCGGGTGTGGCGTTCGTCAGTTGGGATTCGGGCGAAGACCCGTACCAGCGCGCGAGCGACTTCATGCCCGATGTGGATCATCCGGTTGAAAAACGCCAGGGCCTGCAACGCAACTGGACGCAGGCGATCAAGCACCTGCCCAAGGTGTGGACCCGTCTCGTCCGACCGACACTGCGGCGCCAGGCAACGAAGCCGGCCTCAGTTTAAACAGCAAACAACGCCGGGGCGGGGGAGCAATCCCCCGCCCCGGCCTTTTTTTCGAACTACGGATTGCGGATGTCTGATCCCGGAGAGTCGGAAACCGCTGCGCGAGCCGTTAGTTTTTGGCGGGCGAAGGGGGCGCGCCGGGGACGGTGCCGGCCCTGATGACGACCATCGCCGAGGGATTGAGGTGCTTTTTGATCGCACCGTTCACTTCCGGAAGCGTGAGCGCGTTGATCTTGCCGGGATACTGGTCGAGCCATTCCGGCCCGACGCCGCGGTTCACCGAGGCCAGCAGCGAGCCCGCCATGCCTTCGGTGGTCGCGAGCGCCACTTTGTAGTGGCCGACAAGATTTGTCTTCCGCTTTTCCAGCTCGTCCGCCGTCACGCCCTGGTCATACCACGCGGTGAGCTGTTTCATCGTGGAGGAGATTCCCTGGCTCAGGAGCTTGGGGGCGAAGGTCGCGCTGATGCGCCACTCGCCGTCGGTGAAGTCGTCGCGCGTCAGTTGCGACGAGATGCCGTACGTGAGGCCTTCGGTGTCGCGCACGTGGTGCACGAGGCGGCTGGTGAAATCGCTGCCGAGGATCGAGGTGGCGGCGCGCAGGGCGACGTAGTCGGGATCGCCGTAGTGCAGGCCGCTGGGCTGGCCGATGATGACCGACACGCTGGTCTTGTCGGCCATGAAGATAGTCTGCTCGCGCGGTGCGTCCGTGCCCGTGGATTTCGCGGCGCGGAGATAATCGGCGCCGCCCGTCCAGCCGGCGAAGGCCGTGGCGACCTCGCGCTCGATCACCGGTGCATCGACGTCGCCGACGAGCACGAGCGTGCAATGGGCGGGGCCGAAATATTTCGCGTGAAACGCCTTTACGTCATCCAGCTTGGCCGACTCCAGCGCGGCGAGGAATTCGTCGCTCGTCGCGTCGCGGTTGGGATGCCCGGGAGAATACACCGCCTGCTTAAACGCCTCGGTGGCGCGGTAGTCGGTGCTCTCGGCCTGGCGCTGGATCGTGCCGGCGACCTGGGCCTTGGCCTTGGTGAATTCCTCCTCGGAAAACGCCGGATGGCGGAGTTCCTCGGCGATGAGGCCGATGACCAGCGGCACGTCCTGCTTCAGGCATTTGGCGCTGATCTCCAATGACTGCGAGCCGACGTTGAATTCGATCGTCGCGCCGACGCGCTCGAGTTTTTCGGCGATGGCAAACTTGGACTGCTTCGTCGTGCCTTGGTCGAGGAGTTGTCCGCAGAGCGTGGCGAGGGCGACGTTGCCGCTGGCGCACATGGCGTCGCCGGCGGGCAGCGAGCCCTTGATCGTGACGACGTCCTGCACGCCGGTCCGGTAGATCAGGACATCGACTCCGGCGATCTTCGAACGGACGACTTTCGGCGCGATTTGGGCGAAGGCGGTCCCGGCGGCCAGCAGCACGGAGCAGGCGGCAAGGAGCAGGAGGCGCGATGCGCGGGGCAGCGAGCGGGGGACGGGGAGCAGGGAGAGGAAAAAATTCATGGGAGTGGGCTTTGGTCTTTCGGCGACAGGTGGAGTACGGCTCAGAGCTTTGCCGGGGCCGCCGGCTTCGCGGCGGTGGGGACGAACCAGCCGGTGGTGCTTTGGTCGATGTTGAAATATTTCTGGGCGACGCGCTGGACGTCGGCGGCGGTCACTTTCTTGATCGCGTCGTCGAAGGTGTAGAACGTGGTCCAGTCGCCGATGGCGATGGCCGTGTTGATATTGTTCGCGATCTCGTAGGTGCCGTCGCGCTGATAGGCGGCGTCGGCGAGGTATTTCGCGACTGCAGTCTGGACTTCGGCGTCGGTCACGCCGTCCTGCTTCAGCTTCTCGATCTGGTCGACGGCGATCTTTTCCACCTGTTCGTGCGTGGCGCCGGGCGCAAGCGGGATGAACGTGAAGTGCAGGGAGGGATCATGGGTCGGAAACGGATAACCGGAGACGCCGGTGGAGAGGCTCTGGTCGGTGATCGCCTTGTAGAGCCGGCTGTTTTTGCCGTCGGTGAGGATGGAGCTCAGGATGGTGATCGCCGGGGCGTCGGGGTGGGTGGCGGCCGGAATCTTGTGGCCGATGGCGACGACGCCGAGCTTGCCGGCGCGCTTCACGACGATGCGGCGCGGGCCCGACTGCTCGGGCTCCTCGGTGTAGAGCTGCGGGATGGGTTTGGGCGCGCGGGGGATGGCGCCATAATATTTTCCGACCAGCCCGAGGGCTGCGGCGGAATCAAAATCCCCGACGATCGAGACGGTCGCGTTGTCGGGCCAGTAGAACGTGTCGTAGAACTCGCGGAGTTTTTCGATCGAGACCTTCTCGATGTCGCTGCGCCAGCCGATCGTGTTGTGGTGGTACGGGTGCGCGACGTACGCGGCCTGGGTGATTTCCTTGATCAGGGCGGAGACGGGGGAGTTTTCGCCGCGCTCGAACTCGTTCCGCACGACGGTCATTTCGGGCTGGCGGTCCGACTCGCGCAGCAGCAGCCCGCGCATCCGGTCGGCCTCGATCTCGACGATGAGCGGGAGATGCTCGTTGCCGAAGGTCTCGTGGTAATTGGTGCGGTCGACCCACGTGCTGGCGTTGTTGGACGCGCCGATGGGGTCGAGGACCTGGTCGAGCTTGTTGCCCTTGTCGGAGTTGAAATTCGTCGAGCCCTTGAACATCAGGTGCTCGAGGAGGTGGGTGGCTCCGGTCGTGCCCGTGACCTCGTTGCGCGAGCCGACGCGGTAGGTGACCTGGAAGGTGATGACGGGCGCAGAGTGATCGGGGAGCAGGAGGACCTGGAGACCGTTCGCGTTGAGCGTGTATTCGGAAATGCTTCCGACCGTCTTGACGTAGGTGAACCCTTCGACGCGCTCGGGGCGGATCCCCTCGACGGCGGGACGGTTGGAGGGATCGGGAGCGGGGCCGGCGGCGCAGAGGCCAAGCGGAAGCAAGGCGGCAAGGAGTGACAGGATTTTCGATTTCATGCGTTGGAGAGTCCAGACGCTGGCCGGTCGCGGACCTTTCGCCAAGCCTCTTGAGACGGCCGGAATCATGACCGGGCGATGTCGCGGAGTGCTTTGTCCGAAACTGGGCATCTCGTTCGTTGTATCCGTTGAAAGACCGGCGAGGGTCTTGACGATTTCCACCCATGACTTCCCGAAGCTCCCAACCCAAAACCATCCGCGGCAAAGACGTGGCCGTGCCGCATCCCGCCATCGTGTCCGGATCCGAGTGGCGCGCGCAGCGGATAAAACACCTGAAACGCGAAAAGCGGGTCACCCGAAACTACGACCAGATCGCGGCGGAGCGGCGGAAACTCCCGATGGTCCGGATCGAAAAGGATTATTTTTTCGAGGGACCGGGAGGGCGAAAGCACCTGCGCGATCTCTTCGACGGCCGCCGCCAGCTGATCGTCTATCATTTCATGTTCGATCCGGCGCGGACCGAAGGGTGTCCGGGATGCACGGGCTACGTGAACGCCCTCGGCGACCTGTCGCTGCTGCGCGAGCGCAACACGCACTTCCTCCTCATCTCGCGCGCGCCGCTGGCGAAGCTGCGGCGGTACGCGAAGAAGCAGGGCTGGACACGCCCGTGGGTCTCGTCGTTCGGGAGCGATTTCAATTACGACTTCCATGTCACCCTCGACGAAAAGATCGCGCCGGTGGAATACGGCTACCGCACCAAGGCGGAGATGCTCGCCCATGGCATGCCGGGCGGCTTCGAGGGCGAAGCGCATGGCCTGAGCGTTTTCTTCCGCATCGGCGACGAGGTGTATCACACGTATTCGACCTACGCCCGCGGCGTGGAAAGCCTCACCGACTCCTATCGCCTGCTCGATACGACTCCCTATGGCCGGCAGGAAGACTGGGAGGACTCGCCGCGCGGCTGGCCGCAGAAACCGACCTACGGGTGAGGATTGCGGTTCGGCCGTGACTGCAGCTGCCCCAGGCACCGTTTGACAAATGAAAATATGTCAGACATTCTCGGCGGGTGTTAACGAACACCCGCAATTTCCTCCGCGATTTCACGGCCATCAAGGCGCGGGCCCGCAAGGGTGAAACCGTGCGCGTGCAGGACAAGGCGGGCGAATTCGTCTTCGCCGCGGTTATCTCGCGGAGGTCCCTGCTGGGAGTCGCCAAAGGCAAGATCGCCTTTCACGACGACTTGACGAAACCTACTCTGCCGAACGATAGCTGGCGGGCTTCGTTGTAATGGCGCGGCTCCGATACCTCCTCGATACGCATGCTTTTCTCTGGGCGGCGACCGACGACGAGGACCGGCTGAGTCCCAAGGCGGCGCGCGCGATCGGCACTACGCCCTACGAGCAACTGGCCATTGCGGATGTGAGCCTTCAGGAAATCGGCCTGTTGCTTCATGCGGGCCGGATCTCTTTCAGTGGTTCAGCGGCCAAAGTCCTCGGCAACCTGCTTAATTACGTCACCGTGCTGCCGATCACCTTGGACATCGCGATCGTCGCTCCGTCGCTGCCGTTGCCCCACGGCGACCAGTTCGATCGGATCATCGCCGCCACGGCAAAGGTCCACCGGCTGCCGCTGGTGACGAAGGATGCGAACATCACCGACGCCGCAGTCGTTTCCACGATCTGGTAATTTCACGGGTCCGATCAATCGTCGGCCGGATCACGCGCCGGGCGGTAAAGTCGCGGATCGCGCCAGCCTCGTGACCTCGGCTGCTACAGGTAATCAAGTAGCAGGCGACGTCAGGAGGCTGTTTCCAGAAGCCTGAAGGGAAATCACCGGGCCGCGATCTTCTGCTGAAGGTGGGTGACGCGCTGCTTGGATTCGCTGTTCCGCACGGCCATCGCGTAGGCGGCGGGCTCGCCGACGATCACGACGCGCTTTCGGCCACGCGTGATTGCGGTGTAGAGCAGGTTTCGCTGGAGCATCATGAAATGGCCCTTGAGCAGCGGGATGATCACCACGGGGTACTCGCTGCCCTGCGACTTGTGGATGCTGATCGTGTAGGCCAGCGCGAGATCGCCGAACTCGCCGCGCTCGAACGTGTGCCGTTCACCGTCGAATCTGGCGTCGAGCGTGCCCTTGATCCCGTCGATCGAGACGACGGAGCCGATGTCGCCGTTGAAGAGGTTCTTGTCGTAGTTGTTCCGGAGCTGGATGACCTTGTCGCCGGGACGGTACTCGGCGCTGGGCCCGCGCAGGCCGCGCTCGTGCGGGTTCAGCGCGGCCTGGAGGGAAATGTTGAGATTCGCGACGCCGGCCACGCCCTTGTGCATCGGCGCGAGCACCTGCACGTCGTTCACCGGGTCGAGCCATTTCCAGTGCCGCGGGATGAATTCGGTGCAGAGCGCGATGACTTTTCCCAGGCAGTCCTCGGCGTCCTTCGCCGCGACGAACATGAGGTCGCCCCAGTCCCGCATCGCCGCGAAGTCCGCGACGGCGGGCGGCAGCGACGGGTCGCCGGCATTGATCGCATGCGCCGTGGTCACGATCCGGCTTTGCTCCTGCTGGCGGTAGATGACGGAAAGGCGGGTCACCGGGACCAATACCCTCGCAGATCGCAGTTCGGAGTTCGCAGTTCGATCGTCCGTTGAAGGCGTCGCTCCCATCGCATTCCCAGCCCCACCGCCAGTCTGCAATTTTCGATCTTCCGTTGCCGAGCTGCGAACTGCGAACTGCGAACTGCGATCTCCGATCCCGCCTCCCGCCGCGATCAGATCCTTGAGGACGTTTCCCGCGCCGACGCTCGGGAGCTGGTCGGTGTCGCCGACAAGGAGGAGATGCGCCTTGGACGGAACGGCCTGCAGCAGCGCCGACGCGAGCCGCGCGTCGAGCATCGAGGCTTCGTCGACAATGAGGAAATCCGTCGCGAGCGGATGGGATTCGTTGCTGGTGAAGCCGCCGCTCGCCGGGTCGTACTTGAGGAGCCGATGGATGGTCGACGCCGCTCCGCCGGTCGTCTCGGCGAGGCGCTGGGCCGCGCGGCCGGTCGGGGCGGCGAGATGCACGCGGACCTTCTTCGCCTTCAGGATTTCAACCAGCGCGCGAAGGATCGTCGTCTTCCCTGTTCCGGGCCCGCCGGTGAGGATGGTGAACTTGTGCGTCAGCGCGTGGCGGACGGCGGTGCGCTGGAGTTCGTGAAACGTGAAGCCCGCTTTTTTCTCGGCCCAATCCACGGCCGCCGCGGCCTTGATCGGAGGAAGGCCGCTGGTGACGCGTCCGAGGCGCGCGACGACGTCGGCGATCTTCTGCTCGGCGCGGTCGTTGTGCGGAAGCTGGATCAGCGATTGCGGATGGCGGACGGCGGACTGCGGGGCACCGGGCGGCGCATGGATGACCAGCGACTTGTTCTCGATGAGCGCGGCGATGCGCGCCTCGAGCAGCCTGGAATCGGTCTCGAGCTGGTTGGCGGAATAGGCGATCAGGTCGCCCTCGTGAAAGGCGGTGTGGCCTTCCTCCTGGAGCGTATCGAGCGCGAAGATGAGGCCGGCGTCGAGGCGCGGGGCGGCGTCGTTGGCAAACCCGAGGTTGATCGCGATCCGGTCGGCGGTCTTGAAGCCGATGCCGTCGATTTCCCGGGCGACCCGGTACGGCTCGTTCATCAGGATCTGTTTCGCCTGCGGGCCGAAGTGGTTGACGAGCTTCACGCACTGCGACGGCGTGACGCCGTAGGTCTGGAGAAAAATATAGAGCTCCCGCTCGGTGCGTTTCTCGTCCCACGCCTTTTTGATGAGGCCGGCGCGCTTTTTGCCGATGCCCTCGACGTCGCGCAGGCGTCCGGACTCTTCGCTCAGGATGCGGAAGGTGTCGGTGCCGAACGCATCGACGATCTTGTTCGCGTAGACTTTCCCGATGCCGGGCACGAGACCGCTGCCGAGGTATTTGCGGATCCCGTACACCGAGGCGGGCAATTCCGACTTGAAGCCGGCGATCTTGAACTGGGCGCCGTGCTGGGCGTGGTGCGTCCATTCGCCGTCGAGGTGGAGCGTCTCGCCGCATTCCACGCCCGGCAGCGCGCCGACGATCGTCACCTTGGCGGCGGCGTCCTTCGTGTCGCTGGCATCGGGCCGGAACTCCGCGATTGTGTAATGGTTTTCCTCGTTGAAAAAAATGATGCGCTCGAGGACGCCGGTCAGGATGCTGGGCGCGGGGGAAGTCACGGAAGGCGGACAGAAAGCCGAGAAACGCAGCGAGGCAATCCTGCGGGAGAAGGGCGTCGTAAAACGGGTCTCCCGACCCGTTGGAGCGGACGCGATTTACGGTGGACGCCGAGGGTCACCGTTTCGCCCGCATCCAGCGTCACGGGTCGGAGACCCGTGCTACTTTTTCTCCGTCGGCCGGGCGATCGTCAGGTCCTTGATCAGCGTCCTGATTTCGCCGCCGGCCTTGATGCCGATATAGAAGACGAGGAAGCCGTACCACGCGATCGAGCTGAAAAGAAGCACGGTCCAGAAGAGGAGATAGGGATCTTTCATGGTCAGGCGGGACTGGGGATGGGTTGCTTGAGCGGCGCGCGCGTGACGAGCGAGCCGACGATCATGCCGAGAAAAGCGAGCGCGAACGAGGACGCGCCCGCCACCTCCGGCGCAATCTGGTGTTCCTTCGCGACGACCGCGTTCACCACCAGAAAGGTGAGCGGGCCGATGGCGCCGAGGATCAGGGCCGCGTACGCGCCCGTGGAATTTGCCCGCGGCCAATAAAGCCCGGCGATCAGGAGCGAGAACACGCTCGCGAGGTAAATGTTGCCCGTCACCGCCAGGTAGTCCCAGGCATTCCCCGGCATCTTGTACCACAAGCCGTAGAACAGCAGAAACGCCGCGATGCCGAAGAGGATGCTGCGCGTCAGAAACAGCTGGCCCTTGTTCGAGAGCGGCCGCTTCAGGCACGGGGTGATGATGTCGTTGTAGATCACGGTGGCCCACGTCAGCATGTAGCCGCTGACCGTGGACATCTCGGCCGCGATCATCGCCGCGACGATCAGCCCGAGCATCCCGGCCGGCAGCACTTCACTGAGGTAGCGCGGCATCGCGGTCGAGGTGTCGAGCCCGGCGGGGAGCCCGCCCTTCTGGTTGAAATAAACGAACGCCGCCGCGCCCCACAGGCCCGGCAGCAGGAAGCGGCCGACGAAATAGAACGAAACGCGCCGGTACATCTGCTTGGCGCTGCGCGAATCCTTCATCGCGAGCACGCGGGTGATCGTCGTCTGCCAGGTGGTCACGACCGCGAGCTGGAAGACGAACTGCCAGATGAGGTAGCCCCAGCCGAAGTTGGAGGGATGCGCCGGGTTGAAGGGATGCGCCGCCTTGCCGCCGGTGGCGGCGCTGACCGTCCACGCGGATTGCAGGCCCTCGACGAGGTGGGACCAGCCGATGTTCAGGATGACCAGCACCGAGGTCACGACGATGCCGACGCCGACAACAAGAAACTGGAGATAATCGGTGACCAGCACCGAGAGCATTCCGCCCAGCACCGTGTAGAGCAGGACCAGCGCGAGGAGGATCGTCATCACGCTCTCGAGCCAGGTCGGCGGCATGCCCGTGGCGTGAACGAGAAAGTCGCCGCCGAGCCGGAGAAAAATTCCCATGTTGAGCAGTCCGCCGAGCGCGACGAAGACACCCGTCAGCCAGCGCACGCGCCGGCTGAAACGTTTTTCGAACAGCTCGGGAATCGTCATCACCCCCGCGTTCCGCAGCGGTTCGATCACGAAACCCGTCTGGCCGACGACGAGAAAGGCGATCGCCATGATCACGCCGATGATCGCGCCGGCGAAACCCTTTTCATAGCCGAGCTGCGCCGTGTACATCACCGTGACGAGGCCGAGCTCCGTCGCCGCCAGCGAGGCGATCCCGAGATTCACGTGAACCTCGCGTCCTGCGATCGTGAAATCGTCAACCCCGCGAATGAAGCGCCGCATCCACAAACCCGCCGAAAGGCAGCCCACGACGTAAAGAGTGATGATGATCCAGTCGATCGGGTGCAGCGTCATGAGGGGTATCGGTCGCTCCAGGGGCAGGGGTGAACCGGTCCCGTTACGTTGGTGGAAGCCACGAGGGAGTGAAGCGGATTCTGTGGAACGCATCGCCGCTATGCTCTGGTCGCCGTCCCGACCGGCACATCGCGATGTC
This sequence comes from Verrucomicrobiota bacterium, assembly GCA_028293565.1. Classification (GTDB taxonomy): domain Bacteria; phylum Verrucomicrobiota; class Verrucomicrobiia; order Opitutales; family Opitutaceae; genus Opi-474. The sequence goes on from JAQGON010000204.1 coordinate 13,232, forward strand.
ACCGTCTGCGCGATCCAAACAGGGACTCAGTCTTCGCAAGGTGAATGTTCAAGCGTCGGCGTTTGCCTTCGCCCAAAACGCCCGCCTGATATTTCCCTTTTCCGATCCATGTCATCGACCCAAGCCCTTTCCTCCTCCCTGGCCGGACGCTTTGCGCGCGACGGCTTCGTCATTCTTCCCGACCTGATCGCGCCCGCGGAATGCGACCGCCTCAAGGCGGAGGCGCGCCGCGTGCTCGACACGCATGCCCAGCCCGGCGCGTCGGTCCACCTGCACATGGCGGCGACCAGCCCGCTCTTCCGCGAGCTTTCGGAGGATCCGCGCGTGCTCGGGCCGCTGCGGGAGCTGATGCCGCAGGGCGTGATGTTTCTCAGCGACAAGATCGTCTATAAATCGGCGACGAAGACGTTTCCGACTCCGTGGCACATCGACTGTTTTTATTGGCGCAACACGCGTCCGAAGCTCTCCGTCTGGATCCCGCTGGACGACGCGACCGCCGCGAACGGCACGCTCACGGTCGTGCCGGGAAGCCATCGCAAGGACTGGCAGATGGTGAAGAAGGGGCTCGCGAACGGGGAATTCCACGACGAGGTCTCGAACGCCGACTGGCGGGAGGGTGACGTGGTCACCTGCGCGATCCGGCGCGGCACGGGAATCGTTTTTTCCGACCGGCTCGTGCACGGTTCGACGCCGAACGCCGCGGGGACGGATCGTTACGCGATCATCAGCACCTATCACGCGCCGGCGCCGGACGAGCCGTTCGACCTGGATTTTCCCGCGCGAAAAATCCTGGTGCCGGCATAACGCCGTCTCTTCGACCGACGATCGGGAAAGCGCCCGCTATTTCAGCTCCCCGCCGAGGGCGGCGAGGTTGGGAAACACTTCGTCTGCCCCGGCGGAGCGCAATTCGGATTCCGCGTGCGTTCCCGTCGTGACGCACCACGCCGGAAATCCCGCATTCCGCGCGGTGGCGACGTCGAAGGGCGAGTCGCCGATGAGCAGCGCACTGCCCGCCTGCGCGCCGAGCTTGGCCAGGACGTATTCGGTGAATTCCGGCTGCGGTTTCAACCATGGGGTGTCGCCCGCGCCGAACACGCCGTCGAGGAACGGCGTGACTTCCAGATGCGCGCAGATGCGGCGGGCGGCCTCTGCCTGCTTGTTGGTGAAAACGGCGAGCTGCCGGCCGCGTTCGTGCTGCGAGCGCACGAACTCCCTTCCGCCCGGCATCAGCGTGACGTCGTCGAGCAGGATCGTCTGGACATAATCGGTGTGAACCTTGATCGCGGCCGGAATCAGGTCCGGAGGAAGGAAATGGCCCATGGCGTTCGCGATTCCGCCGCCCACGGCGCGGCGAACCTCGTCCATTGCCGGGGCCGGCCGGCCGAACTGCGGCAGCGTATGAACATACCCGCGATGGATCGTCGTGAAGGCGTCGACCAGCGTGCCGTCGAGGTCGATGAGGAGAGTGGCAAATCGGGTCATGAGTATTTCACAGGATGCACGAGAGTCGGGGGTGGGGTCGACTCGGCATTGGGCCGCATGGGTCAGGAGACCCATGCGACGTAGAACGGGTCTCCGACCCGTTAAGCTGGACTCGAGCCCACCGAGCGGTCCGCACTGTCTTCAGGTCGAGCTCTGCCCTCACATTTGCCGCGTCCAGCCACATGGGTCAGGAGACCCATGCTACGTAAAACGGGTCTCCGACCCGTTATGCCACCTGTATCTTAGATCAGCAGAGCCGCAAAATATTCGACGCGGGCTCATCGAGCGCACCGCCTCGCGCGATGCATCGCTCGCTGCTGCCTCAGCACATTCGCGTCCGACAAGGCGCCCATCTTCCCCACTGGACGGCGCCCGGTTCCACTTATGCCGTGTGTTTTCGGCTGGCCGATTCTCTTCCCAAGCACGTTCTGGCCAGCTGGAAAAGAGAGCGTGCCGAAATGCTCGCCCGCTTCCACCGCGGCCACGAGCCGCTCACGCCGGGAGCGATCAAGGAAATTCGCGAGCTGTTCGCTCACCGCATCGATCGCTATCTCGATGCCGGATACGGCGGATGTTTCCTTCGCAATCCATCCGTGGCGAAGATCGTCGCGAACGCCCTCGGCCACTTCGTCGGCGAACGCTATCTGCTCCATGCCTGGTGCATCATGCCCAATCATGTTCATGCGGTGTTGACGCCGGTGAACGGCCATTCCTTGCCGGAAATAATGAAATCGTGGAAGGGATATACCGGTACGGAAGCCAACCGTGCCTTGGATCGCGAAGGCCCCTTTTGGCAGGTCGAGTACTACGATCATCTCATCCGGGACGATCCGGAGTTCGCGCAAGCTGTGCGATACACCCTCGAGAATCCGGTCAAAGCCAGGCTGGCCGATTGGTCTTGGGTATGGGCATCCGAAGAAGCGTTGAAACGGGTGGCCGAGTAGCATGGGTCTCCCGACCCATGTGGTTGGACGCGGCAAACGTGATGGCAGAGCTCGATCTAAAGACAGTGCGGGCCGGTCGGTCGGCTCGAGTCCAGCTTCACGGGTCGGAGCCCCGTGCTACTTCACCGTCGCCACCAGGCTCGCGACGCGATCCGAAAATCCGTCGATCGCCTCGCTCAGTTTCTGCGCGAGCTGGCCGTAACCCTGCCGGTCCCATCCCGGGATCTCCGTCGTAAACGTCTCCCGCGCCCGGCGCACGCCGTCGGGGCCAGGGGTGAAAATCTCCACCTGCGCCACAAACCGGGCGACGCCCGCCTCACGGTCGCCCTCGCAGCGGATCACCGTCACGAGAATCTCGAAATCGTGGTCCTCGCCCAATGACGCCACGACGTGCGCGATCGGGCCGCGTCCCTCCAAACCGTCGCGGAGCACACGCCCGATGCCCGCTTCGAGCCCTTCCGCCCAGCGGGATTCGTCCGCGTACGTGATCTCGTTCGATGCCACGCGGACCTGCATCGCCTTGCTGCTCCGAAGATAACTCGGCAGCTGGATTGCCCGCAGCGCCACGCGCAAGTGCGCGCCCTCGGCCGGAGCGGCCTTCGCGGCCGGGAGGGTGAGCACAAAATAGCGCGTGAGGTCAGGCTGCGCCTGCGGAAGCGAGCATCCTGCGATCGCGAACGCCCCGGCAATGAGCCAGAGGCGCGAGGAAAAAATCCGGCGGATTGGGTTCAAAATCATCATCGTCGCGATCTCCGTTTTTTGCGTGGTTGAAAATCAGCGCGGCTTTTTCCCGGTGATCAGCGCGTTCGGATTCCGCTCGATGAAGTCCGCGAGCCGCTGCACCGCGTCCGCCGCGTCCCGGAGCTGGGCCAGGGTGTGCGTGACCTCGTCGCCCAGGCCGCCCTGCGCCGCGATGAACTTCCGCGCGTCGTTGGCCGCGGCGTTGAAGGACTCCAGCGTCGTCTTCGCCTGCGCCAGCGTCTCCTGCAGCTCCCTGCCCGCCGGCATCACCTGGGTGTCGAGTTTCGCGAGCACCGTCCGCAGGTCCGTCACCGCCGCATTCAGGTTGGCGAACGTCTGCTTGATCTCGGGGGCCGTCGCCGCGGCCTCGACCGCGACGCCCGTCTGCTTCCATTGCGCCACCACGCCCTTCAGGTCCAGCCCATCGATCTGCCGGTGCGCCGAAACGAGGACGGTCTTCAGCTCGACCGAGATTCCCGCAAAATCGACCTTCTGGAGGTTCGCCAGAATTTCCGACACGCTCGCCTGGAATTCGGAAATCGCCGAAGGCATCGCCGGCACGACCGGGTATCTCGGATCCGTCAGCCGGTTGTCGACCGGGAATTCCTTCGGATCCATGAAATCCAGCTCGACGAACAGGAGGCCCGTCGCCAACCCGAGCACCCCGAGCTGGGCGCGCAGGCCGCGGTCGACCAGGATCGCCATTTCCCCGCGCTGGGAGACGTCGATCACGCTGCCGGAGGTGTCGGTCACCATGTTCTTGCTGAACTCGCACACCACGACGACGACCGAGTGGTTCTTGTCCTTGTCATACCGGACATTGAGGTCGACCACGCGGCCGACGCGCACGCCGCGCAGCTTGACCGGGGAACCGAGGTCAAGTCCGTGGATCGACTCGTCGAAATACACCACGAACCGCTGCGGCTTCGAAAAAAAACTCACGCTCCCGAACGACAGCAGCCCGATGATGATCAGGGCGAATCCGCCCAGCACGAACGCGCCGACCACCGCGGGACTGAACTTGGTTTTCACGTGAACGAAGGGATAAAGGCTGGGGAGGAAGTGACAAGTGACGAGTAACAAGTGGCCGGCGACGCGATTCCAGGCCGGGCCGTCCGCGTCCCGGGACCCCGCGGTCGGGTGCGGATCATTCCAGGTCGCGCCAGCGGCTGAGTCTCCAATCCGAAATTCATGGCGCTCGTCACTGGCCGCTGGCCGCTCCGCCGGCGACGCCGGGCGCCGGCAGGTCGCCCCGATGAAGAAACTCGATCACGCGCGGATCGCGGCTGTCCGCGGCCAGCTCGCGCGGTTTTCCTTCGGCGATGATCCCCTGCGCGGCCCGCTCGAGCATGATCACGCGGTCGGCGATGCTGAAAATCGAAGCGAGCTCGTGCGAGACCACCACGATCGTGGTCCCGAACATCCCGCGGATCTCGAGGATCAGCTCGTCGAGGCGGCGCGACGTGATCGGGTCAAGGCCCGCCGACGGCTCGTCGAGGAACAGGATCGCCGGGTCGAGCGCCAGCGCCCGCGCGAGGCCGGCCCGCTTCTTCATGCCGCCGCTGATTTCAGAGGGATAGTAATCCTCGAAGCCGCTCAGCCCGACCTGCGAAAGCTTGAGCGCGACGAGTTCCTGGATCTCCCCGGGCGTGAGCCGCGTGTATTCCTCGAGCGGCAGCGCCACGTTCTGCCGCAGCGTGAGCGAGCTCCACAGCGCCCCGCTCTGGTAAAGCACGCCGAAGGTCTGGAGCAGGGCGCGCCGCGCGGCCGCGTCGTTCTCCGCAAAAACCCGGTCGAAGTATTTCACCACGCCGGTCATCGGCGTCTCGATCCCGATCAGATTGCGGAGCAGCGTGCTCTTGCCGCAGCCCGAGCCGCCGATCACGAAGAAAATCTCGCCGGGCCTCACCGCAAAGCTCACGTCCTTCAGCACCACCGTGCCGTCATAGCCGCAGGTCAGCCGCGAGGCTTCGATGGCGGGGACGGTTGCGGGACCGGGCGTGGGGTCGATCATCGCGTCAGAGCCCGACGATGTTGAAGAGCACCGCGAAAATCGCGTCGGCGACGATGATGAAGAGGATGGCCGTGACCACCGCCGAGGTCGCCGCGCGCCCGACCCCTGCCGCGCTGCGGTCGGCCTGCAGCCCGCGCAGGCAGCCGGCGACGCCGACGATCAGGCCGAAGGTCACCGCCTTGATCACGCCCGCCGCCACGTCGCCCAGCGACACAATCGTCAGCATCTCGACCCAGAAGGCGGTCGGAGAAATCGAGAGCACGCCGCGCGCGACCGCCATGCCCCCCAAGATTCCGAGGGCGTTCGCATAAAGCGCGAGCAACGGCATCATCACGCCGAGCGCGAGCAGACGGGGCAGCACGAGGAAAGTGACCGCGGGAATCCCCAGCGTCTCGAGCGCGTCGATCTCCTCGTTCGCCTTCATGTTCCCCAGCTGGGCCGCAAACGCCGCGCCCGTGCGGCCCGCGAGGACCACGCCGGTCATCATCGCGCCCATCTCCCGCACCATCGCCAGGCCGATCAGGTCCGCGACGTAAATGTCGCCGCCATACTGCCGGAGCACGAGCGCGCCGGTGTAGGCGAGCGTCACGCCGACGAGGAAGCTGATCAGGCTGACGATCGGCAGGGCCATCGCCCCGCACTGCTGCATTTCCACGATGCAGTCGCGCCAGCGGAATTTCCGCGGATTCTTCACCACCCGCGCCGCGCTCAGCACGCATTCGCCCACGAAACTGGACATCGCGGTGCCCTTGGACACGAGGTCCCTGGTCGCCAGCCCGACTGTGATGAGGAAATTTTCCGTGCGGTCGAAGGGCACGCAGGTCTCGTGCGAGGCGGCGAGCTGGGTGAGGAGGAGCCGGATTTTTTCCGGAAGCGCGCCGACGTCGGCATGCGCCCCGTTGGCCTGGCACCATTGCTGCGCGGCGAACAAAAACAGCAGCAGGGAGCTGTCCCATTTCTCGACCTCGTCGACCCGGAAACGGACGCGCGCCGGCCGGCGCGTCCCGAGCACCTCGCCCCACGACGGCCGCACCTCGGCGGCCTGCCACACGCCGCCGAGCGAGACCTCCAGCACGTCGCCGGCCATTTCGGCCGCCACGCGGGCAGGGAGAGTTTCCGAAAGGACGGCCATCGTCCCGATGTTCACTCGCGACACCGCCCGCCGCCAAACCAAATCTCGACCCGATGTGCGTAGCATGGGTCTCCCGACCCATGTGGCTGGACGCGGCAAACCTGATGGCCGAACTCGAACTGAAAGACAGTGCGGACGGGTCCGTGGGCTCGAGTCCGCCTCAACGGGTCGGGAGACCCGTTCTACGTAGCATGGGTCTCCCGACCCATGTGGCTGGACGCGGCAAACGGGAGGGCCGGGCTCGAACCGAAAGACAGTGCGGACCGGTCCGTGGACTCGAGTCCAGCTCAACGGGTCGGGAGACCCGTTCTACTTCAGCGCCGCCGCGATCCGGGCGAGCGCTTCCTCGACGTTCGCGCGGGAATTGAACGCGCTGATGCGCACGTGCCCTTCGCCGCACTTGCCGAACCCGGCACCCGGCGTGCAGACCACCTGGGCTTTGCTCAGCAAGAGATCGAAGAACTCCCACGAATCCCGGCCGGTGTTGACCCAGATGTAGGGCGCGTTGTCCCCGCCGACGCACTTGAGTCCGAGCTTCGCGACCGCGGCGCGGATCAGCTTCGCGTTGCCAAGATAGAAATCCGTGAGCGCCTTCGTCTGGGCCTTGCCGGCATCAGTGTAGATCGCCGCGGCGGCCTTCTGGATCGGGTAGGCGACGCCGTTGAATTTCGTCGTATGCCGGCGATTCCAGAGCGCATGCACCGAGTGTTCGTTCCCGGCGGAATCCCAGGCCTTCAGCGCTTTCGGCACGACGGTGTAGGCGCAGCGCGTGCCGGTGAAGCCGGCGATCTTGGAATAGCTCCGGAATTCGATCGCGACCTCCCGCGCGCCCGCGATCTCGTAGATGCTGTGCGGAATCGCCGGATCGCGAATGTAGGATTCGTAAGCGGCGTCGAAGAGGATGATCGCCCGGTGCTTCCTCGCGTAGGCGACCCACGCCTCGAGCTGGGCCTTCGTCGCCACGGCTCCCGTGGGATTGTTCGGGAAGCACAGATAGATCAGGTCGGCGGGCGTCGACGGGATCGCCGGCACGTACCCGTTGGCCGGAGTGGAGTCGAGGTAGGTGACCCCCGGATAGCGTCCATCGACGTTCGCTCCCGTGCGCCCCGCCATGACATTGGTGTCGACGTACACCGGGTAAACCGGATCGGGAATCGCGAGGCGGATGTCGGTCGAAAAGATTTCCTGGATGTTCCCGCAGTCGCACTTTGAACCGTCGGAGATGAAGACCTCGTCGGCTTCCACCTCGCAGCCGCGCGGCGCGAACTCGTGCTGCACCACGGCCTCGCGCAGAAACGCATACCCCTGCTCGGGGCCGTAACCCCGGAAAGTCTCGCGCCGCGCCATCTCGTCGGTCGCCGCGTGCAGCGCCTCGACGCACACCGGCGGGAGCGGCTCGGTGACATCGCCGATGCCGAGCCGGATGACCGGCTTCGCGGGGTTCGCGGCGACGTAGGCGCTGACGCGCTTGGCGATGTCGGCGAAAAGATAGGAGGCCTTGAGCTTCGTGTAGTTCTCGTTGATGCGGATCATGGCGGGAAATTGAGGGGAGCTGTCATTGCTGGAACCCCTGCGTCGAAGCAAACCCGGATTTGAGGGGAAGCTCGCAAAGGGGCACGAAGCGCCCGCGACGTTTGGCTCCGTGCGGCTTTCTGCCCAAAAAAGCGGAACCCCCGCGTTCGTGATTTTCAACTTTCATCCGGGCGGGATTGCCAGCACCCTCTGCCACCGCCCCATGCAAAAAATCGAGTCTGTGTCGGAAATGAGATCGACCGCGGCGCAGCTGAGGAGTCAGGGGAAGACCCTCGCACTCGTGCCGACCATGGGGGCGCTGCATGCGGGGCAGGAGACGCTGATCCGCGCCGCCGCGAAGAAGGCCGACGTGGTGGTCGTCGCAGTCTTCGTCAATCCGCTCCAGTTCGGGCCGAACGAGGTCATCGCGAATTATCCGCGAAGCTTCGCCGAGGACCTGAAGCTCTGCGAGGCATCCGGCGCCCACGTGGTCTTCGCGCCCTCGGTCGAGGAGATGTATCCGCGCGGTTATTCGAGTTATGTCATCGAGGACCAGACGAGCCGGGCGCTCTGCGGTCCCTCGCGTCCCACTCATTACCGCGGGGTGACGACGATGATGGCGAATTTTTTCAGCATCCTCCGCCCGCATTTCGCGTTCTACGGGCAGAAAACCGCGCAGCGCGCGGCGGTGGTGCGAAAGATGGCGTCGGATCTGCACTTCGACGTGGAGATCGTGATGGTGCCAACGGTGCGCGAACCGGATGGCCTCGCCGCCGGCGTGCGCAACCGCGAATTCACCTCGAGCATGCGCCAGGAGGCGCTGGCACTGAGCAAGGCCCTCAAGGTCGTGAAGGACATGTTCGACAGCGGCGTGCGCAGCCCCGACCGGCTTATCGCGGAGGCGACGCACATCCTCAGCCAGCACCGGCGGGTCCGGATCATCTACATCTCGATCGTCGACGCCACCACGATGGAAACGATGCGCGACGCTGTCGCCGGCCGTTCGATGCTCGCGATCGCCGCGTGGATCGATGAGGTCCGGCTGGTCGACAACGTGATCCTGTAGCCGGGATCTCTTGTAGCAGCCGACGTCAGAAGGCTGTGGCCCGCGCTCGGCCGGGCAAACACCATAGACCCAGCCGCCTGACGTCAGCTGCTACCGGGTGCAGCGCATTGCCCCAATGCGCTGGAGACGCGAGCGAACGTTTCGCGGTCGACGCAGCCGGATTCTCTCGTAGCAGCCGACGTCAGAAGGCTGTGGCCCGCGTTCGACCGCGGAAGCACCATGGAGTCAGCCGCCTGACGGCGGCTGCTAGCAGGTGGAGCGCATTGCCCCTAATGCGCTGGAGACGAGATCGAACGTTTCGCGGTCGACGCAGCCGCCGGCGCATTGAGCCCCTCCCGTTCGACCCACGCAGAATCCGCTACCACGCCCGCCGCTTGCGAGATTGTGATGGAAATCTCCCAAAATCTATCATCTGATTTTCCCTCATGTCCGCGGCCTCAGACCTGCTCGATCGCCTCCTCGCTCTCTCGCATCAGCTCGGTCGCGAGGAGCGGAAGCTCGCGATCCTCGGCGAGGGCAACACGTCGGCGCGGGTTTCGGCGGACACCTTTCTGGTCAAGGCGAGCGGCTCGACGCTGGGAACGCTCGCCGCCGTGAATGTGACGGAGTGCCGCTTCTCCCAGCTGCTTCCGGCCCTGGACGAGCGTGCGATAGAGGATGCGGCAGTGGACGAGCAGCTGCTCGCGTCGCGCGTGCACCCGGGCGCGAAGAAGCCCTCGGTCGAGGCGATGTTTCACGCCTGGCTGCTGACCCTGCCCGGGGTGAATTTCGTGGGCCACACGCATCCGGTCGCGGTGAACGCGATCCTGGCGACGAAGCAGGCGCGAGCGTTCGCGACGCGACGGCTTTGCCCGGACGAAATCGTCTGTTGCGGAGCCGAGTTCGTGCTCGTCCCATATGTGGACCCCGGACTCAGGCTCGCGCAGGCCATCCGCCGCGCGGTGACGGCTCACGTGAAACGACTCGCCCGCCCGCCACGCGTCATCCTCCTGGAAAACCACGGCTTGATCGCCCTTGGGGCGACGCCCGAGGCGGTGCTGGCCGCGACGCTGATGGCGGTGAAGGCCGCGGAGATTTTTCTTGGCGCGTCCGCGCTGGGTGCGCCGCGCTTTCTTTCGCCGGCGGTGGCCCGGCGCATCGCGGGCCGGCCGGATGAACACTATCGCGAGAAGATGCTCGGGCTGCGCTGAGTTTCACCCCGAAGGGACACGAGTTCACGCGAATGAAAACCGCTGCAGGGCCAACCTTGAGTCCCGGAACAATCCTACAGAAGGCAACGAAGATAACGAAGGGCCCGCCGTGTGCGGAGTCAGGGTGGCAAGCAGGACTACCCTGGAGGGGGTCCGGAGCTGAAATCAAAATCTGGCGCCCGCTTGTGAACCCTGGCGTTTTCAACGGACACCTCTTCGTTTCCTTCGTTACCTTCTGTTCAATTTCAGTTCCTGAGGCTGGGTCGTTTTAGTGCGGCTGTGCCTCTCCAGCTTTTGGTCGATTCGTGGTTTCCTTCCTCTTTTTTGAATCTATGAAGTCCTGCAAATTCGTGAATTACCTCTGGGATGACGCCAAGGCCGCGTCGCTCGACCCCGTCGGCCGGCTGGTTTACCGCTCCAATCTCCTCGGCAGCGACCAGCGCATCACCAACACCGGCGGCGGCAACACGTCGTCGAAGCTCACGGAGACCGACCCGCTCACCGGTCAGCCGACCGAGGTGCTCTGGGTCAAGGGGTCCGGCGGCGACCTGCGCACGAGCACGCGCGAGAATTTTTCCTCCCTCTATCAGTCGAAGCTTATCGGGATGCAGGCGCTGTATTTGTCGCGTGCCGACAAGGGCCTGAAGTCCGCGGCCGAGGACGAGATGGTCGCGATGGCGGGCCACGCCACGTTCAACCTCAACCCGCGCGCCTCCTCGATCGACACGCCGCTGCACAGTTTCATCCCGGCGAAGTTCGTCGACCACATGCACCCGAACGCGATCATCGCGATCGCCGCATCGGCCGGCTGCGAGAAAATCACGCAGGAAATCTTCGGCGGGGAGATGGCGTACGTGAAGTGGATGCGTCCCGGCTTCGAGCTCGGGCTTGCGATGCAGGAAATCTGCCGGCGAAACCCGAAGGTGAAGTCGATCATGATGGGGCAGCACGGATTCATCTCGTGGGACGATGACGAGAGGGCCTGCTACACCTACACGCTCGACTGCATCGAGAAGGCGGCCGCCTATATCGAGCAGAAATATGCCGCGAAGGGCGGCGACGCCGCGGCCTTCGGCGGCCCGAAGCACGCGACGCTCCCGCCGGAAAAGCGCGCCGCGCACTTCGCCGCCATCCTGCCGTGGCTGCGCGGGCAGGTCTCGCAGCAGAAGCGGTTCATCGGCACGGTGCAGGAGGACGAAAAGATCCTCCGCTTCGTCAACTCCAAGGACGCGCCGCGGCTCGCCGAACTCGGCACGTCCTGCCCGGATCATTTCCTGCGCACCAAGATCAAGCCGCTGTACGTGGATTGGAATCCACAGACCGAGGATGTCGCGGCGCTGAAGGCCAAACTCGCTTCCGGCCTGGTGTCGTACCGCCGGGACTACGCGGCATATTATGAAAAGTGCCGGCAGCCGAGCTCGCCCGCGATGCGCGATGCGAATCCGACCGTGGTGCTCATTCCGGGCCTCGGCATGATTGCGTGGGGCAAGGACAAGTCGGAGTCGCGCGTCACCGCCGAGTTCTACAACTGCGCGGTCGAGGTGATGCGCGGGGCGGAGGCGATCGACCGCTACATCGCGCTGCCGCAGCAGGAGGCGTTCGACATCGAGTACTGGCAGCTGGAGGAGGCGAAGCTGCAGCGCATGCCCGCGGAAAAGGAGCTCGCGCGCCAGGTTGTCGTGGTCATCGGCGCCGGCTCGGGCATCGGCAAGGAAACGGCCCTCCGCATCGCCCGCGAAGGCGCCCACATCGTGAGCGTCGACATGAAGGTCGAGACGGCCGAGGTGACCGCGAAGGAGATCATCGCGAAGCTCGGGCAGGGGATCGGCGTCGCAGGCTCGGGAATTTCCGGCTGCGGCCCGGCGATCGGGCTGGCGTGCAACATCACCGAACGCGCGAGCGTGCGCGCGATGCTGGACCAGGTCGCCCTCGCCTACGGCGGATTCGATTCGATCATCGTCACCGCCGGCGTGTTCTGGCCGAGCGACACCACCGGGCACATTCCTGACGACAAGTGGTTCTTCACGTTTCACGTCAATGTCACGGGCAGTTACATTGTCGGCGACGAGGCGGCGCGGACCTGGAAGGAGCAGGGGCTCAAAGGCCAGCTCGTGCTCACGACTTCGGCGAATGCGGTCGTCGCGAAGAAGGGATCAATCGCGTATGACACCTCGAAGGCCGCGGCGAACCACCTGATCCGCGAACTGGCGATCGAGCTCGCACCGCTCGTCCGCGTGAATGGCGTCGCGCCGGCCACGGTGGTGCAGGGATCCGCGATGTTTCCCCGCGACCGGGTGATCGGGTCACTGGCGAAGTACAACATTCCCTTCAAGGAGGACGAGGCGACCGACTCGCTCGTGCGAAAACTGGCGCAGTTTTACGCCGACCGGACCCTGACGAAGGCGCCGATTACGCCGGCCGACCAGGCCGAGGCGTATTTCCTCCTCGTGAGCCAGCGTCTGAGCAAGACGACCGGCCAGGTGATCACCGTCGACGGCGGCCTCCACGAGGCATTCCTAAGGTAGCACGGGTCTCCGACCCGTGAAGCTGGACTCGAGAACAACGCACCGGCCAGCATTTTGAAGTAGCACTCGAGAACAACCGATGAGCTCAGCTTTCACAGTCAGCGTGCGTCCAGCCACACGGGTCGGAGACCCGTGCCACCGGCCGGGCATTTTGAAGTAGCACGGGTCTCCTGACCCGTAAAGCTGGACTCGAGAACAACCGATGAGCTCAGCTTTCACAGTCAGCATGCGTCCAGCCACACGGGTCGGAGACCCGTGCCACCTTTCATGAAACTCGGCGCGCATATTTTTCTCTGGACGCAACGCTGGGCCGATTCGGAAATTTTCCTCTTCGAAAGGGCGCGCTCCCTCGGGCTCGAGCTCCTCGAGGTTTCGCTCGGGCTCGATGCGAAATTCTCCGCCTCCGCGGCGCGCCGCGCGGCTGACGCCGCAGACGTGGGCATCGTGGTCAGCCCCGGAGGAGAATGGCCGGCAGGCGCCGACCTCTCCGACGACGACCCCGTCAACCGCCGCAGCGCGGCGGAGTTTCACACCCGGCTGATCGACCAGGCGGCGGACCTGGGTGCGGTCGCCTATGCCGGGGCGATCTATGGGCGGCCCGGCAAAGTCCTGCGGCGCCGGCCGCCGCCGGACGAATTTCGCCGCGCGGCCGACGGCCTGCACGCGCTCGCCGACCATGCGGCCAAGGCGCAGGTGAAACTCGTGATCGAGCCGATGAGCCGCTTCCGGTCCCATGTGGTGAACACTCCGGCGCAGGCGATGGAGCTGCTCGCGCTCGCGGATCACGCCAACCTGTTTGTCCTCCTCGACACCTATCATCTGGTGACCGAGGTGCGCGATTATGCGGCGGCGATCCGGCTGGTGGGCGACCGGCTTTGGGGATTGCACGCGTGCGAGAATGACCGGGGGGTTCCGGGAGGCGGATTGCTGCCGTGGCCGCAGATTTTTTCGGCGTTGCAGGAGACTCGCGCCGAATATGTGGGGTTCGAGTCGTACAACACGGGAATCGGTGACTTCGGTTTCCAGCGCGGGATGTTCCAGGACGTCTGCCCGGACGGCGACGCCTTCGTGCGCGCCGCAGTGTCCTTCACGCGCAAGCATCTCCCTTGTGTAGCACGGGTCTCCGACCCGTGAAGGTGGACTCGAGCTAAACGGCCGCGCTCAACGTTCTCCGTTGGCAGAGTCCGCCCCCACGGGTCGGAGACCCGTGCTACACAAATTCCTTAAAATTCCCCTATGGGATTTTGCCAGCTCATCCGTCTAAAGAGAAACGCCTCTCTCCTCGCACCTCGCGCCATGATCCCACCCCTCGCCGCGGGCCGACTCCCGGCTCGATCCTCCGGTTTCTCCCTTTCCCGGAACACGACGCCGAAACCTTTGCTTCCTTCCCGGCCTTTTGTTCAAATTCTGTTCCGAAGTCAGGCGCCCGGGCCCCTGTCCGACTGAACGCATGTCGCAATCGCTTCCAGCCGCTCCCCAGTCTGCGCCACCGTGCATCGCGGAGGAGGGGGAGGCCGGGGCGCCCGTCCTGAGCCTGGCGAAATGGTTCGCCGACGAAGTGCAGCCGCACGGCCCGCAGCTGCGTTCGTACCTGCGCGGCAAATATCCGTCGGTCCGCGATGTCGACGATGTCGTGCAGGAATCCTTTCTCCGGCTCTGGCAGGCGCGCGCCCGGCAGTCGATCCACTCGGCGAAGGCGTTTCTCTTCCAGGTCGCGCGCAACGTCGCCACCGATGTCATTCGCCACGAGACCTGCTCGCCCTTCGAGTCGGTCTCGGATCGGGCGAGGCTGACCGTCCTCGATCACCGGCCCAGCGCCGCCGACGCGGCCTGCACGCGCGAGGAACTCGCGCTCCTCGCCGACGCCATCGAGTCGCTGCCGCCGCGCTGCCGCGAAATTGTGGTTCTCTTCAAGCTCAGACGCCTTTCGCAGCGGGCGATCGCGGCCCAGCTCGGGATCGCCGAAGGCACGGTCATGGTGCACGTCGCGCTGGGGGTGAAGCGCTGCGCCCACTTTCTCGTCGCCCGCGGGGTGAACCTTTCTTCCGGTCATGAAAACCGCTGACGTCACCGATCTGGCCGCCGAGTGGATCACGCGTTGCGACGCGGGTCTTTCCCCCTCCGACCGCGCCCGGCTCGAGGCCTGGCTCGGCGCCGATCCCGGGCACCGCGCGACCTTCGAGCAACTGTCGGCGGGCTGGAAAAAACTCGATCGCCCGTTCGAGGCCGGCGCGGCCGACGAGCTGCTCGAGGAGCTCAGCGTGCGGGCAAAACGGCGGAAACGCCGGCGGACGGTGCGGGCCGGTTCGGCGCTGGTGCTGCTCGTGATCGCCGGATTCGCTTGGAATTTCAGCAGGCAGGGGCCGGAGACGGACGCCGCGACCGCCGTTGCGAGCCTGCCGCCCAGCGCCCCCGTCATGATACTACCGGCGCACGAGACCCTGCCGGACGGGACCGTGGTCGAATTGAAAGAGGGTGCGCGCATCCTCGCGGATTTCACTCCGGCGGAGCGCCGCGTCACGCTGGTGGCCGGCGAGGCGCATTTTCAGGTCACGAAGGACCCGGCGCGCCCCTTCCTCGTTTCGGCCGGCGGCATCCGGTTCCGCGCCGTGGGCACGGCGTTCTCGGTGGACCTCGGCGCAACGTCGGTCGAGATGCTGGTGACCGAGGGACGGGTGGCGGTGGAGAAGCC
The DNA here is from genome assembly GCA_028293565.1 of Verrucomicrobiota bacterium. Taxonomy (GTDB): domain Bacteria; phylum Verrucomicrobiota; class Verrucomicrobiia; order Opitutales; family Opitutaceae; genus Opi-474. The sequence goes on from JAQGON010000204.1 coordinate 28,530, forward strand.
GGCGGACAACGCGGCGAACACGACGGCGGAATCGCTGGGGACGGTGGACGCCGGGAGCCGCGTGGTCGTGAAAATCGCGGTGGGAGCCGCAGACATCGAGCCGGTGGCGCCGGCCGAAGTCGACAGCCGCCTGGCATGGCGCGCGCCGCGCGTGGAGTTCACCGGCACGCCGCTGGTCGAGGCGATCGCCGCGCTCAACCACCACGCGCTGACCCGCGGCACGCCGCGGATCGTCCTCGGCGACCCCTCGCTTGCCCCGACGCGTGTGAGCGGCCTGTTCCGCCTCGATAACACCGACGCCTTTGTCCATCTCCTCCACAACGGCTTCGCGATTGAAGCCGAGAGCCGGGGCAGCGAGATCGTTCTCTATAAGGCCAGGTGACGGGGAAGGTTTTACAGGAGGAAACGAGCGTAGCACGGGTCTCCGACCCGTGAAGCTGGACTCGAGCTAAACGGGTGTGCTCAACGTTCCCCGTTGGCCGAGTCCGCCCACACGGGTCGGAGACCCGTGCTACACGATCTTCGCGACCTTTGCGCCCTTCGTGGTAAAAACTTGTCGGACCCCGCCCGATTTCCCCGCTGCTGGCGAAGACCCTGCCGAACAGCAGCAAGGGCTCCAAGGCTCCGAATTGAATCCCGCGTGCGCCAATAGGCGCGGGCGCCCTTGCGCATTTTTGCGGCCACTCTTTCCGAACCCGAATTCGGCCCCGACCTTGCCGTTTTCGTGGCCGCGTGTAGCACGGGTCTCCGACCCGTGAAGGTGGACTCGAGCTAAACGGATGTGCTCAACGTTCTCAGTTGGCAGAGTCCGCCCACACGGGTCGGAGACCCGTGCTACACGCACCGAATCCGTTAATATTAGGCAAAATTCCGCTATCGGGTTTTGCAGGGACATCCGACATCATGGTCATGACCCAGAACCCCATGGCACAGATGCGCAGAGTATTCGCTGCTTTTGTCCTGACCTTTCTTGTTGGTTTCCTTCCGGCGGCTGATTTGCCCCGGAAAGCCTACAATCTTCCGGCCGACACCGCCGAGAAATCCCTGAAGCGGCTCGCCGAGCAGTCAGGTCGCGAGATCCTGTTTCCGACGGACGCGGTGGAGGGGGTTCGCACCCGGGCGGTGCACGGCGAGATGACCCCCGAGGAGGCGCTCGACGCGATGCTGACCGGCACGGTGCTGGTGGCGGTGCCCGATTCCCAGACGGGATCGCTGACCGTCCGTCGGGAGACGAGCGTGGAGCGAGCGGAAAAAAACGGCTCAAGCCGCCCGGCAAGTGACCGGGCGGCGCGCAACGAAAACGGCACCCTGAGGCTCGATACCTTCGAGGTGATGGAGTCGAAGCTGCTGAATATGGACAAGCCTCGTTCTGCTGGCGGCCCGCAGCCTTATGTGGTATTCGATCGCGGACGAATCGAACGGTCCGGTGCCAGCAGCGTCGAAGACTTTCTAAAGAACTATTTGCCGCAAAATACGGTTTCGGTGACAGGAGCAAATTCCCAGCCCGCGATTGGTCCAGGCTCCAACGGGAACACGAGTCAGATCAATCTTCGAGGCCTGGGTACAAACCAGACCCTCATCTTGATCGACGGTCGTAGGACGCCGACTCTGAACAACGGAGTGCTCACAACTCCTCTCCTTCAACCCGACCTCAACGGCGTCCCCTTGAGCGCGATCGAGCGAATCGAGGTTCTTCCGACGACTGCCTCGGGGATTTATGGAGGTGGGGCGACCGGCGGCGTAATCAATATTGTTCTGAGGCGTGACTACACCGGCCTCCAAACCACGCTCACTTACGAGAACACATTTGGGACGGACAGCGCTATCAGGCGCATCGATATTTCTGCCGGCACTGTGTTCAACCAAGGTAGGACAAATGTTCTTGTAGCTGGCACATGGTCAAAGCAATCGATTCTCGCGTTGTCGGACCGGAGATTCACCCAAGATTATCGCAATCGGATAGTCGCAAACAATGGCGGTAATTACTTGGTTGCGTATTCGAGTGCCGTACCGCCCGTAAGTTCCACGCCGAATATCAGGTCGACCGACGGCTCCAACCTTGTGCTCCGAAGTGGCCAGCCACTCGGTTCGCCGATCACGTTTGTTCCAGTCGGTTACGCCGGCCCCCAGACGGATAATGGTGCCGCCTTAGTTGGTGGAGCGGGAAAATATAATCTCAACTGGGGTAACGGCGAAAATGGCAGTGGGCAAATGGGCCTGATGAGTGGTCCGGAGATCAAATCAGTCATTGCGACGCTTCGGCACGAGATTTCTAGCCGGCTTAACGTGTTCGTGGACGTCCAATCATCAATCAACCAGAGTGAAGCGCCTCGTTCCTTGGTCGGAGCTTTCGGTTTTGTGCTGCCGCCCGGGATCGCGACAAACCCGTTCCAGCAAGCGATTCGCGTTGTCACGCCCATGAGGTTGGGCGAGGAGCAGAAGGTCACAAATCATAGCAACCGTATCTCCGGGGGGTTGATCTTTAAGATGTCGGACAGCTGGACGGCGGAGGCGGACTTCACTTGGACTTCCGCGTGGCTTGCGTACACTTACGGCAAGGGGTCTTTACCCGGACTGAACGCTGCTGCGACGAACGGCGCATTCAACATATTGCGCGACCCTACTGGATTTCCATTTGATCCCTTTGCTTTCGACAGCACGCTTCCGACGCCGCAGCGCACGGCCAAACCGACCAGGACAAACGGTGCGGATTCAACGCTGCGGTTGAGTGGCCCGCTTCCATACACGCTGCCATGGGGTTCTGCTGCGGTTGTCTCAGGATTTTTCGAGCATCGCGATGAACGCATCGGAGATGGCAGCATCTATTCTGGATCGGTTACCAACATTGTCATTTTCAACCCCAGCAAGTCGCAATCCGTCGACAGTGCTTACGTCGAGTTTGCCATTCCTGTGGTGGTCGAGAGCACAGGAACACCCTTTATTAAGTCTCTTGAATTTCAGCTCGCCGCGAGACATGACGAATACACCACGCGTGGTGTCACGGGAATTGTTATCAACCCAACGCCATCGTCTATCATTACGCGGACCAAGAACCGGGTGAGGTCGACTGATCCCACGGTCGCGCTGAAGTATGTCCCGGTAGCCGGGTTCGCTCTTCGTGCCAGCATTGGCACAGGATTTTTGCCGCCGACGGTCTCGCAAATCGTCCCTAGTCCCGCGAACGCATTACCTAATCCTATTAGTGATCCGAAGCGGGGAAACACCGAGACAACGGTAGCGGCGGGTCAGATCACGAGCGGTGGCAACTCAGATTTGAAGCCGGAGACCTCCCACAGCGTTTCGGTGGGTCTGTTGCTCGGCAAGGAAGCTTCTGGGCTCAGGCTCTCGCTCGATTACACGAATATCAAGAAGGACGATGCCATTCTCTCATTTCCCGGCGGCGCGCAAGGGATCGTGAATAATGAGAATCTTTTTCCGACGCGAGTTGTACGCGGGCCGAACCTGCCTGGAGACTTGGCGGGGTGGTCTGGCCCCATCACGGCGATTGATTCAACATATTTGAATGTCACGACGGCAGAAATTACTGCATTTGATATTCAGCTCGGCTACACACGCGCGATTTCTGCTACTCAGCGGGTTGATTTGAGCTGCTTTGCGACATGGCAGACTCACTTTAAGACCCAATCGTTTCCTGGGCAGCCGAACATCGAAAGTGTTGGGTTCGGCACCGGAAATCCCCTGAAATTCAAGGCGAATGCAAGCCTCACGTGGAGTTCGCGATCGTGGACGGTTGTGTGGTCAACACGATACTTCGATTCATATCGGCCATACGGTCCAACTGATTCGCCGACTCAGATCGCGCTGAACATCGCAAGCCAGGGAGCAAGCCGCGTCCCGAGGCAGATCTACCACGATTTGGGAATTAGTTACCGCATTCCAAACACCCTGTTCGAGAAGCAGCGTACTCTGGCAAAGCTTTCGCCTTTTGAGGTCACAGTGGGTCTCAAGAACGTATTCGGTCAAAAACCCACCTTTGATGCAACGAGCTATGCCTTCTACAGCCCCTACGGTGATCCACGAATCAGCACGTACTACATAGCCATCAAGAATCGATTCTAGGCCATGCGTGCGGTAATCAACGTTCAGTTTCACGGTTCCCACCGTGGTCGGCGTATGATTCGGACTGCGACAACCGCTTTGTTCGTGCTTGCTACTGCCGCCGCACTGTCTGCCGATCGACCTTTGAATCCGATAGACCTGATCGGGCTCGAACATTTCGGCGCGGTGTCGCTCAGGCCCGAAAGCAGTGACGTAGCCTTTGTGAAGATCGGTTCAATGCAATCTCCCGGACGGAATGACTTCGGACAGGCCGTGCTCGCTGGGATCGACCGCTCGGACATTTGGCTTTGGCGAGCGGAGTCGAAGACCATGCGAAACCTGACGAATCGCGCAGGAAGCGGCAGAGGCTGTGCTGCGCCACAATGGTCTCCAGACGGCCGATGGCTTGCATTCCTTTCGAGCCGGGACGACGGCAATCTCTGCATTGGCTTGTGGGACTCCGTGAACGATAAACTCACGCTGTTCGATCGTTTTGCGGTCAGTACGGGTTATTCGGTCCCGCAGAGTATCGCTTGGCTGGACGGGAAGTCTTTTTTAGTAGTCTTGCATCACTCCCGTGAGGCCCCCCCCGACTTCGGTTACGAATCACATATAGCTTCATTCACATCGCAGGCGTGGCAGAAAACGCGCGACGGGAAAATCGTGTCAGTCGGGATACTCGATAGCGGAACTGCAAGGCAAAGCGACGAACAACTACTGGAAGACCTCGTCATCGTCTCGACCTCGGGTGACATCAACATCATCGATCAAGCCCGGCATTTCCCCGAATTCCAAGTTGCGCGAGCGTCGAAAGCGATCGCATATTTGGTCGAGCGCGATTTCCATCCGCCTACCTCGAAAGTTGCAATGTTAGAAGATGCGGAAATTGGTCCGCACGCATTGCATCGTTACGAGCTGGTCGTTGTACGAGATTTAGTAAATGAGAAACCCGTCCGATACCCGGGTTTCGAAGCCCTGCTTGGAAGCCTTCGTTGGTCTTCGGACGGAGGATCGTTCGCGGTCATTGGTTCGCGCGATGGCGAGTCTGCGAAGCGGGCATTCGTGGGACGTAGCGGTTCCGAAAAAATGACGCGTCTAGCGATCTTGGATCCTCGTCCGGATTCTGTTGTATGGAGCTATAATAACCGGTTGTATGTTTCCGGATATGATGACGGCGAACAAGGTGCGCGAATCCCTGCTTGGTATCTCGTTAACGCTGACCTTTCGTTGAAAAATATTTCGCAAAAAGGGGACGATGCGCCCATAACGCTGTGCCCTTTCGGAAAAGACAAAGTTGTGGGACTCAGCGGGGGTCAACTGCTGTGCTACGATGAATCGACTGGTGCGTGGACAAATCTCTCGGCTGGGAAGTTGCGCCCTATGCAGCGTATCGCGTGGACCAACGAATCTGAAGGGAGCGGCAACTTCGAAGGCGAGGAAACAACGATTGTTCTGAAGTCGTCGGATCGGGAAGGGAGCCAATATTATGCCTTGAACAGCATCGCGAAACAGACTTTGGCGCTGACTAAAGTATCCGGAACTCTCATCGCATACGCGCCGACCCGCCGCACGGCTGTATTCCTATCGGAAGCTCAGGCAGCGTCTGAATTAGCCGCCGCCACCGATGCAGACGTGACGCGAATTGCCGAATGCGGCAGCGAATTGAAAAGCGTTCGGTTTCCGTCTCGGTTTGAACAGATCAACTATCGCGGCGTCGACGGGAACCAACTAAGTGCGTGGCTTCTTTACCCGATCGACTACGAGGCGGGAAAAAAATACCCGCTGGTGACGCGCGTCTATGCTGGTTCGACGATAGAGGAGGAGCCGACTTCGGGAACGATGCGCAGGCTTGCTTCCCCGCCTATAAATCCACATCTATTTGCCGCGGCGGGATATGCTGTCTTGATTCCCAGTATGCCGCTCGGACCTATGCCGCGTTTCGGTGGGGGGAATCCCACCGATCCGTATTTTGATCTCGCGAAGGGTGTGATTCCTGCGGTCGACAAGGCAATCGAACTCGGGGTCGCCGATCCCGGGCGGCTGGCCCTAATTGGCCATAGCCTTGGCGGATACAGTGTATATTCTCTGGTAACCCAGAGTTCTCGCTTTAGCGCCGCTGTCGCAGTCGATGGGATTACGGATCTCATCAGCTTTTATTCGATGCCTCCGCACTTGCGGTACACCGAAAGGCCCCATGAGTTTATCGAATGGCAGGCACAGGCGGAAGGCCGGCTTTTCCGCACCGGTGGACCTCCTTGGAAGGACTGGAGCCGGTATCTTCGCAACAGCCCCATTTTTTATGTCGATCGCGTGCGCACTCCGCTTTTGATGATACATGGCGACTTGGACGGAACTTCGCTCACGCAAGCCGAAGAGTTCTTCTCGGCACTATACCGCCAAGGTCGGCGAGCAAGGCTTGTGACGTACTATGGCGAATTGCACTTCCCGATGTCGCCGGCAAACATCGAAGACATGTGGAGTCGCGTATTGAATTGGCTCGATGAATATTGCGACCTGACCCGAGGACCGGATGGAACGATCACATTCGAAGGGAGCACAGCAAAGAGTAAAGAGGGGACTGCAACGGATTTTCAGCCGGAGTCGTGGATTATACTCTGGCGCTCGCAAACAAATCCGAGGTCGGTGTCAGGGGGCTCGCGTTCAGTCGATGCTCGCCGCAACGAACTTCACCCGCAGGTGTCCCAGAATTAGCCGCCAACATCTGGCTATTTGATCCTGGCAGAACCGGACTCCCCGTTAACGGCCAGCGGTGCACGCGAACACTTGTCCGCAACGGTGAAAACGCACCTGGCGGAGAAAGCGATCAACTGCGACGGGGCCCGCCCAATAATAACGTAAGCGTTCAACTCCCGCAGTGAAAGCATTCATCAAGCATCATAACATGCGAACATTCAAATCCTCGGGCCCGTTGCGGCTAAGTCTCCTGTGCGCGTTGGGTGGTATATTATTTACCGCAGGCTTGTCCGCAGTGGCCCACGACCAGAGCGAACACACTGACAATGTAATGCCTAACGGTGCTATATTCTCGGCATCGCTTGTCGATATGCCTGGGAAAAACCTTGTTGTAGTGGCGCTAAAGTTCCCTCCGGCGACAAAGCGCTCACGCGTAGATCATCGTCATCCGGGATCGGTTTATGTTTATGTCACAGAGGGGACCGTTCGTCTGGGTCTCGAGGGAGGACCAATTAAGGAGGTGCACGTAGGTGAGAGCTTTTTCGAGCCTCCCGGTGCACTGCATACCGTTGCTGAAAGCGCGAGCGCGACTGAATCCGCGGCCGCTATTGCTGTAATGATCGTTCCTGACGGGGCGCCACTTGTAAGTAAGTGTGAAACCTCTGTACGTCCGGGACCTACTAGTGCGGCGGAACGTTGAGAGGCGCGTGCAAGCAAGATATAATATATAAAGGGCGCTATAAGGCGGCGCTATAGAAAGAAAGCTATACTTATTATCCGTTGTCGTGTCATCCCTCGAAACCAATTACATTACCCGTGATCAGCACGGACGAACTGCAAGGTCTGCCTCCCGCCGCCCGGGCGGAGATCCTGTCGTTGCGCGGGGCGAAGGCCGGGCTCGAGATCGACAAGCGGATCCTGGAACTGAAGGTGCAGAAGTACGAGCGGATGCTGTGGGCCAAAAAGTCGGAGCGGCTCACGCCGGCGGATCAGAAGCAGGGGACGCTGTTCAACGATCCCGCGGGAGTTGCACCGGCCCCGGTTCCGCCCGCGCCCAAGCTCAGCGCGAGCGTCCGGGGACCGCGCCTGCCGAAAGGACCCAAGCCGCTCGATCCCGCGCTGCCGCGCGAAGTGATCGCGGTCCCGTCTCCGGCCTTGAAGGAGTTGATCTGCCCGGAGACCAGGCAACCGATGCGGCCGGGCTTCGTGGAGACCTTGGAAGTCCTCGCGCGGCGCGCACCGGAGTATTATGTGAAGCGCTACGAGCGGACGGTGTTCGTGTCGCCGGCGAAGACGGCCCCGGTGTACGCGCCGTGGCCCGCGGAGGTGCTGCCTCGGTCGCGGATGCACGTGAGCATTGTGGCGCATCTGGCCTCGGCGCATTACTGCGAGCATCAACCCTTCCACCGGATCGAACAGGACCTCGCCCGCAAAGGGGTGCATCTGCCGCGCAACAGCCAGGTGTCGCTCATGCAGCAGCTCGACCGGATGATGGAGCCATTGCTCTCCACTCTGAAACAGGAGGTGTTTGCGAGCGGTTACATCCACTTGGATCCGACACCCGTCGATCTGTGCGATCCGGCGCGTCCGGGCTCGACCCGCGAGGCGACCCTGTGGGCGTACCGCGCGAAGAACGGCGCCGTCTGGTTCGATTACCAGACAAGCAAGTCGCCGAGCCACGCGGACGCGCTGCTCAAAAAGCTCAATTACCGCGGCTACGGTCAGACCGACGGAGCGACGGGATTGGATGCGATCGGCCCACCCGGCCAAGTGACCAACCTTGGTTGCTGGACGCATGCCCGACGACGCTTCTACGACGCGCATCAGGAAGGCGACTCCCGCGCACAGTGGTACCTGGCACAGATTGGAAAACTCTTCCGCGTCGACCGAATCGCGACTCGCTATGGCCGGAAGGCCCGTCTGCGGGAACGCTTCAGCGTGCCGATCTTCGACCAAGTCATGAATCAGGCGATCGCCCATGCCGAAGTGACCGAAGCGAAGACCACCCTCGGCGACGCGGTGCGGTACCTGCTCGGACAGGAGGAACGATTGGCACGTTGTCTGATGCACATCGCGGCCGAACTCTCGAACAATCCCGTCGAACGGGCGATCCGGCCCTTGAAAGTAGGAGCGAAGAACTGGCTCTTCATTGGGCACCCCAGCGCTGGCCCGCGGTTGGCGAATCTTTTTACGCTCGTGGAAAACTGCCGACTCTTGGCCATCGACCCGGAGCGTTACCTGACGGATGTGATGACGCGCTTGTCGGATCATCCGGCGGCGCGCATCGCGGAACTGCTGCCGCATCGCTGGTCAGTCTCCGGCTGAATCTTCATCCGCTCGATTGGGCTCTTGCGCACCCAGCGGCGCGGCCGCAGCTGCGCGAGGTCGAGTCCCTCGAGCAGCATCTGCAGTTCGCCCGCCGTGAGCATGACCACCTTGTCGGTCAGGCTCGTCTTCGACTGAAACGTGCCTTCGTGGAGGCGCTTCGCCAGGACGCAGACGCCACCGGTATCCCACCAAAGGATCTTCACGAGCGAGCGCTGCTTATTGAGGAAGACCCACAGATGTCCGGAGAGCGGTTCGCCGCCAAAGTGCTGCTCGATCAGATTAAAGAGCCTCGAGTAACCGCGCCGAAGATCGACCGCACCGATCGCCAAGTGGATCAGCGTATTAACGCCGCCGAGTTGGATCATGTCGGCTCAGGCGTTGAGGGTCTTGAGCAGAAGTCCGAGGCCCTGCCAGGTCGCGTCACTTGTATGGAAGACATCCAGTCGCACTCCGCCCGGCACATGCAGGGAGACGACCGGCAACTCGGGCGTCGTGCGGACCGTCGCACTCACTTGCACCTCGGCGAACTGCAAGCTCTCGGTGCCGCCGGCGTTCTCCCGCGCCTGTCGGCGCCACAAACTAAACGTTGCCTCATTGAGCGACATCTCCCGACAGAAGTCCGCCGGGCTCATCCCGCTCTGCTCAAACAGCGCCAGGTGCTCGGCCTTCTCCTGGACAGTATAAACTCGGCGGCTGCGCGGGGCGGCTTCCGCCACCGGAGTCGAAGGGGTTGGGGTCATCCCGCCACTCTATCAACTAACCATGCCTAATGTCACCACGTGCAAAAAGAACACTTACCTGGCGGATAATCACTGCGATGATTTTCCACTCATGAAAAGATGAAACGCCATCTCCTATTCAGCATAGTGCTGGCCTTCCCCATTGGTACGGATGCCAGTGTTATCCTCCCTTCTGTCGGTCGTGAGCTTCGGCCGGTGCCAATGCTTGCAGAGACCGAATTTGATCTGGCCGCCGTTCGTCTCCTCGACGGGCCGTTCAAAAAGGCGCAAGAACTCGACCAGATGTTCCTCCTGAGGCAGGACGCGAACCGGCTTCTGCTCTCCTTCAAGATTACCGCTGGAATTGCCTCTTGGGCCAAACCCATCGGTGGCTACGAAAGTCCCGGCTGCGAACTGCGCGGGCACGCGGTGGGTCATTACTTGAGCGCGTGCGCTCTCATGTACGCGAGCACCGGCGACCCGGCGCTCAAAGCGAAGTGCGATGCGATCGTCGAAGGCTTTGCCAAGTGCCAGGCGAACGCGCCGAAGCAGGGCTATCATGCCGGCTATTTGTCCGCGTTTCCCGAATCGCTCTTCGACCGGGTCGACGCTCTCCAGCGTGTCTGGGCGCCTTGGTACACAATGCACAAGATTCTTGCCGGGCTTGTGGACGCGCATGTGCACACCGCGAGTGTAGAGGCACTGGCCATCGCCCAAAGGCTGGCGGATTGGGTCAAATTCCGCGTCGATCGGCTGACTCCGGAACAGATGCAGGCTTCGCTCAAGGAAGAACACGGCGGGATGAACGAGGCCCTGTGCAACCTCTACGCCGTCACGCACAACCCTGACCACCTGCGGCTGGCCTTGGCTTTCAATCAAAAGCTCGTCTTCGAACCGCTGTCGAAAGGGGAGGATCACTTAAACGGCCTCCACGCTAATACGCAGATTCCCAAAATAGTCGGCGCGGCCCGTGAATACGAACTGGGCGGTGACGAGACCTTCCGCCGGGCCGCGGAGTTTTTCTGGAAACGCGTCGCCCTCTCCCGGTCGTATGCCAATGGCGGCAACAGCGACGAAGAGCACTTTTTCCCGGTCACGGATTTCGCAAAGCACCTGACGCCGGTCACCGCCGAGACCTGCAACACGTACAACATGCTGAAACTCACCCGGCATGTGTTCGCGTGGGAGCCGAAGGCGAGCACGATGGATTTCTACGAGCGGGCGCTCTACAATCACATCCTGGCGTCGCAGGATCCGAGGACCGGCCTGTTTTGCTACTACATTTCCTTCAAACCGGGACACTTCAAGGTGTACTCGAGTCCCGATGAATCCTTCTGGTGCTGCGTGGGGACGGGCATGGAAAACCACGCGCGTTACGGCGAGGCGATCTACGCGCACGGGAGCGATTCACTCTATATTAATTTATTCATCGCCTCCGAACTCACGTGGGCCGAGCGTGGGCTGGTTTTGCGCCAGGAGACTCAATTCCCGGAAGAGGCTGCGACCCAGTTCCGGCTCAAACTTAAGCAGCCGAGCAAGTTTGCTCTGAAACTGCGGCACCCGGCTTGGTGCACCGAAGGAATGTCCGTTTCGGTCAACGGTGCCTCGACGCCGGCTGAGCCGGACAGCACAGGCTACATCACCCTCGACCGCGAATGGCGCGACGGCGATCTCGTGCAACTGCAACTGCCGATGACGCTCCGCACTGAGCCGCTTCCGGGCGAACCCCGCACAGTCGCCTTTTTCTACGGGCCCATCCTCCTCGCCGGTGCGCTCGGGGACGCGGGGATGCCCGAGAACGGCGCCTATGCGACGCGCGACGCGGAAAAGTTCAGCGAATGGCCCGTTCCCACCGTTCCCGCCCTGACTGGCGATCCCGCGGGCATCCTGGCGACCTTGCAACCCGTCGCCGGCAAGCCCCTCACGTTCGCCTTCCCGAAAAAGTCCAAGGACGACGACCCGCTCACCTTCATCCCGCTCTACCGCCTGCATCACCAGCGATACAACGTATACTGGCCGCTGGGGACGAACTGACCCAAGCTCATGGAACCCCAACTGCCGCGCCGCGAATTTCTTAAAACTGCCGCGGTCGGCATGGCTGCCGTCATGCTCGGCGAGCAAGCGAAGGCCGCGTCCAACGTCTTGCCGCCATCCACGCCCAAGGGCCCCGCGACGGCCGTCGGTCTGATGACGCCAAAACTGGACAAGGTCAGGTTCGGCTTCATTGGGCTCGGCGCCCGCGGGCGACCGACGTTGGAGGAAACACTGCGGATCGAGGGGTGCGAGGTGCGCGCCGTGTGCGACTCGGACGACACCGCCTTGGCTTGGGGCGCCAAGTATCCGGGGATCGTCGGCAAAGCTTCGCCTGCATCCTATGGCGGAAGTCCCGACGCGTTCCTCAAAATGCTCGAGCGCGAGGACGTCGACGCCGTGATGATCTGCACGCCGTGGCGCGAGCATGTGCGGATGGCGGTGGCGGCGATGCGCGCGGGCAAGCACGCCTTCGTCGAGGTGCCTGCGGCCGTCACGCTCGAGGAGTGCTGGCAATTGGTCGAAACCGCCGAGCAGACCCAGCGCCACTGCATGATGCTCGAGAACTGCTGCTACGGCCGGGACGAGTTGATGGTGTTGAATCTCTGCCGCCAAGGCATCTTGGGGGAGTTGCTGCACGCCGAGGGCGCTTACCTGCATGACCTGCGCGAGCAGATGAAGGACATCGACCACGGCACGGGCAGTTGGCGCACACATGAGCATGAAGTGCGCAATGGAAATCTCTATCCGACGCACGGGCTCGGTCCCGTCGCGCAATGTCTGGGCATCAACCGCGGCGACCGGTTCGAGCGCATCGTTTCCCTGAGCAGCCCCTCCCGTGGAATGGCGGCCTACGCGGACGCGAACTTTCCGCCGGACCATCCACGGCGGAAGGCCACCTACCGCTGCGGCGACATGAACACCTCGATCATCCAGACCGCGCGCGGCCGGACGATCGTGGTCCAGCACGACACCATGAATCCTCGACCTTATTCGCGGACAAACGTGGTGCAGGGCACGAAAGGGATTTTTTCCGGTTACCCCAACCGGATCTACGTCGAAGGCCGTTCCGCGCAAGAACACCGCTGGGATACTGACCTCGAAAAATGGTATGCGGAGTTCGATCACCCGCTTTGGAAAAAGATTGCCGCTCCCGCGTTGCGATCCGACCGAAATGGCGGGATGGGCCACGGCGGCATGGATTACGTCATGAAGTGGCGGCTCGTGCAGTGTCTGCGCGAGGGATTGCCGTTGGACCAGGATGTTTACGACGCTGCGGCGTGGAGCGCGATCGGACCCTTGAGCGAACAGTCGGTCGCGCAGGGCGGCGCGCCCGTGGAAATTCCGGACTTCACGCGGGGCGCTTGGAAAACCACCGCTCCGCTCGGGATTGTGTCTTAGGTGGGAGGGTGGAATCGCCATGAGTGTCTCGAGTCGGACTAATGCCGCGAGGCCGCCGGAGGCTGCCGCGCCACGTCGGCTCGCCTCGTTGGATGCCTACCGCGGATTCGTGATGCTGCTCATGATGGCCGAAGTGCTGCGGCTGCATCTCTTGACGACGTATTTTCCGGAGAGCGGATGGGCGGCGGCGATCGCCGCCTTACAGTCGCATGTGCCATGGGAGGGATGTCATCTGCATGATCTCATCCAGCCGTCGTTTTCGTTTTTGGTAGGAGTGGCGCTGCCGTTTTCGTTGGCGAGCCGACTGGCACGGGGGGAATCGACAGGGCGCATGGCGGTGCACGCGGTGTGGCGAGCGGTCGTGCTGGTTCTGCTCGGAGTGTTTTTGAGATCGGTCGGTGAGGCGAATACCAACTGGACCTTCGAGGATACCCTGACGCAGATCGGGCTCGGCTATCCGTTTCTATTTTTATTGGGGTTCTGTCGGACGCGCACGCAGTGGATCGTTTTTGGGATAATCCTGGTGGGGTACTGGTTCGCGTGGGCGGCCTACCCGTTGCCGCCAGGGGCGCACGAATTCGCGGCGCACTGGAATCCGGGGGCCAACCTTGGGGTCGCGTTCGACCGATGGTTTCTCAATCTTTTTCCGCGCGAGCAGCCATTTGTCGCCAACGACGGCGGCTATGTGACGCTGAATTTCATCCCGACGCTCGGCACGATGTTGCTCGGCGTCATCGCCGGGGAGTGGCTGCGGTCGGAGCGCAGTGAGCACGAACGGGTCCAAATGTTTTTGGTCATGGGACTGCTGGGGATTGCGCTCGGACTCGCGCTGCATGGCTTCGGAATTTGCCCGCTCGTGAAGCGGGTCTGGACGCCGTCGTGGGTGCTTTTCAGTGGGGGATGCTGCTTTGTCCTGTTGGCCGCGTTCCATGCGGTGATCGACCGGCGGGGATATCGGTCGCGGGCCTTTCCCCTCATCGTCGTCGGGACGAATTCGATCGCGGCTTACTGCATCGCGGAACTGATGGGACACTTCATCGGGAGTTCGCTGACGACGCATTTCGGCGGCTTTCATTTTATAGGAGGTCCGATTGTTAAAGGCGTGCTGATCCTCCTGATTTATTGGCTGGTTCTTTTTTGGATGTTTCGACGGAAGTTATTTCTAAAAATATGAATGCATTTCCATGCTTGATGAACTCGGTGGCCATCGCGGCGGTGCTCCTCAGCATCGGCGTTTTGACGGGAGCGGCGGACTCCGGCGAGGTAACGCTGCCGGCAAATAAGGAGGCCCCTGCTCGCTCCACGAGGTGGAAGGAATTTACGCTGAAGAACCGCCATGGCCTTCGCGCGGTGCTGTTGGAATATGGGGCCATCCTGCAAAGCATCGAGGTCCCGGACCGCGCGGGTAAATTGGCGGACATCACCCTCGGGTACGACACACCCGCCGGATGGCGGAGCAGCACGTCTTACTTCGGCGCGGTCGTCGGCCGTTATGCGAACCGCATCGCGAAGGGCTCGTTCACGCTCGGGGGAAAAACTTATCTGCTCGCGACCAATGATAATCCGGCCGGAATCCCCTGCCATCTCCACGGTGGCCGGGTGGGGTTCGACAAACGGTCTTGGTCGGGCCGCGAGGTCGAGTGCCGGGGGGCGCACGGCGTGGAATTCACTTACGTGAGTCCCGCGGGCGAAGAGGGATATCCCGGAAAACTCGAGTCCCAGGTTACCTACTGGCTGACGGACGAAGACGAATTGAAGGTGGAGTTTGTGGCGACGACGGACCAGCCGACCATCGTCAACCTCACGCAGCACACCTACTGGAACCTGACGGGCGATCCGCGCAAACGGATCACCGGCCATGAACTCACGCTCGCCGCCGACGAAATGCTGGCCGTGAACTCAGGGTTGATCCCGACGGGCGAACGGGTTCCGGTCCGGGGAACGCCCTTCGATTTCACGCAGGCGGCCCGGATCGGAAAACGCATCGGCGTCGACGATCCGCAACTCAAGTTTGGCCATGGCTACGACCATTGCTGGGTGTTGAGGCAGAGCGCCGGCGTTCGCCTTGCTGCCCGTCTATACGATCCTGATTCGGGTCGGGTGCTGGAAGTGTCCACGGACCAACCCGGCATCCAGTTCTACTCGGGAAACTTTCTGGACGGCACCGCCAAAGGGAAGGGCGGGATCGATTATGCGTTCCGCACCGGCCTTTGCCTGGAGACCCAGAAATTTCCCGACAGCCCCAACCATCCCGATTTTCCTTCGACCGAGTTACGGTGGGGTGAGGTTTATCGACACACGGTCGTGTACAAGTTCTCGACGAAATGACTCCGTCTTAAGCTTTGGAAGCGTATCGGGCGATGCTGTCAGGAAAACGGACATGACCTCCTGCACAGCGGATCAATTCGGGATCTCGGGTTCGACGAGCATTGCCAGCTGGATGAGCGACTCCTGCCAGCCGAGGTAGCACGCCTCGGGCGGGATGACGGCGGGCACGCCCTCTTGGACGATGTTCACCTCGGTCCCACAGGAGACCTTCTTCAGGGTGACCGTCACCTGGAGTTCCCCGGGCAGGTTGGGGTCGTCAAACTTGTCCGTGTAGCGCAGGCGTTCGTGCGGCACCAGTTCGAGATATGTGCCGCCGAAGGAGTGACCGCCGCCGGTCGTGAAATTCGTGAACGACATCCGGTGGGCGCCTCCGACCTTGGCGTCCAGATGGTGGACCTTGGCCGTGAATCCGTTGGGCGGCAGCCATTTGGCGAGGGCGTCGGCGTCGAGGAACGCGCGGTACACTTTCTCGGGCGTCGCGCGGAGGACGCGATGAAGGCGAATGGTATTGGTGGACATGATTTCCTTTTCTTTCGATTGGGGCGTGGGCGTTTGGTTTTGGTGAGATTCAATCATTCAACGAACGAGCCTTGGCCGGGCGGACATCCCTTTCCAGGTTCTTGGAAAGAAGTTCGATCCTGGCCAGCGCGGTTCAACAAGCGACAGGCAATGTTTCCGCGGCAGCCGTGGGAAAGGAGGACGGTCGCCGTGGAGTAGCATGTCCGCGAAAGGCGAAAGGAGCCATTGTTGCGCGGAAGCGCGCCGAGCTATGCCGGCGAGTAACTCGTCTGCTGGAGATCGGCGGCGAGCAGCTGGCGGAACGTCGCGAGGTTTTTCACGGCGCCAAGGGCGACCAGCTGGCTAGTCAGGTTGCCCACGGCGGTGCCCTCGAGGTTGAACGACACAACCGGAATCCCGCAGGCGTTCGCCGTCGCCTGGCAGAGAAGCTTGTTCTTCGATCCGCCGCCGACCATCAGGATCCGGCGGAATTTGTTTCCTGTCATCTTCTCGAAATTGGCGGCCGCCGCGGCGTGTCCGCGGCCGATCGAGTCGCAGATGACCCGGGTGTACTCCGCCAGCGTTTTTGGCGGCGTCGCCTTCCGCTGCTTCAGGTGGGCGTCGATCGCGGCGCGCATCGACTTGGGCGCCGTGAACGCGGGATCGGCGGCGTCGATCAGGATTTCGGGCGGCGGCTGCGCCGCGGCGGCGGAGATCAACGAGTCCCAGTCCGCGGCGGTCTCGGGGCGCTCCTTGAAGTCGGCCATGGTCTGCTCGAGGAGGAAAAGGCCGACGACATTGACCAGCGGACGATAGCCGCCGAGGCCGGTGCGCTCGTTCGCCACGCGCGCAGCCATGGCTTCCGGCCCCAGCAGCGGCTTCGCGTTCTCAAACCCGACCAGCGACCAGGTCCCGGAGCTGATGAACAAATCGCCGCCATCGGGCGAAGCCGGCATCGCATCGTAGGCGCACGCGGTGTCGTGGCCCGGAACGACAACGACCTGGGCGCTGTCGAGCTCCGGAATCGACGTGACCGGACCCAGTTTTTTTCCGGCCAGCACCGGCGGAGTGAACCAGGCCGGCGGAATCTTGAAATGGTCGAGCGCGGTGCGCGACCACTCCTGGCCCTGCACGTCGAGAAGCTGGGAGGTGCTGGCGATCGTCAGCTCGTTTTCCATTTTCCCGCTCAGCAGAAAATTGAAATAGTCCGGGAGAAACAGGCAGCGCGTCGCAATGTCCTTGAGCGCCGGAAACCGCGCGAGGGCCTCCCCGAGCTGCAGGCTCGTGTTGTAGAAAACATTCGGGATTCCGGTCGCCGTGTAGAGGTGCGCCTCGCCTCGCTCGGCGAGGGCCGCGAGGCCGGCCTGCGTGCGGTTGTCGCGATAGGCGTGCGCGGGGAAAACCAGGCGGCCGGCGTCGTTGACCAGGACGTGATCGCAGCCCCACGTGTCGACTCCGACCGAGGAGAGTTTCGCGCCGGCCGGAAGCAGCCCCTGGGCCTTGCGCAGGCCCGTCTGGATTTCGTGCCAGAGCGTGCCGACTTCCCAGTACGCATGTCCGCCCAGTTCGCGATAGGCATTGGGAAACCGATGCGCCTCGGTCAGCGTGAGCTTGTTGTCGGCCCACTGTCCGAGGATGACACGCCCGCTGGTGGCCCCGAGATCGACGGCAGCGGTGAAGAGGGGAGAGGGCATGCGATGGCGGATTTCGGAGGGCGGATCGGGCGGACGCAAGCGCGGGGTGACGAGGGATTTTATGGAAGACCGCGACGAGGAGGGCGGAGTGGGTTTGTGCCGGAATGCGCTCGTCAGTTCCGGCAAAAAGCGGATCGGATCGTGTCAGCCGAGCTCGAGAAGGTCATTGGCCCGGCGCTGCACGCTGCGAAACTGGGCCTCGTTTTGCGGGAGTTTGTAATCGATGTCGTAGCCGGGGATCATCGCCTTCATGCGCGCGGCGCCGGCGGGATCGGACAGGAGGTGGGGGAAACACAGCTTGATCACTTCGAGCATGATGTTGACCGAGACCGAGGCGCCGGGCGAGGCGCCGAGCAGGGCGGAAATCGTGCGGTCGGAATTGGTGATGACTTCGGTGCCGTAATGGACGATGCCGGCCTCGCCGTCCGTTTTCTTGATCGCCTGCACGCGGATGCCGGCATCGATGAGCTTCCAGTCGCTCACCTGGGCGGCGGGATAAAAAATGTGCAGCACCTCCATGCGGTCCGACATGCTCTGCGTTCCCTGCTGGATAAGGTAGCGCACCAGCCCGAGGTTCGCGGCGCCGATCTTGAGCAGCGTCGCGAGATTGTCGGGCTTGATCGACGCCGGCAGGTCGGTCCAGCGGCCTTGCCGGTGCAGGAATTTCGTGGTCCACGCGGCGAAGGGCCCGAACAGCAGCGTCTTTTTCCCGTCGAGCACGCGCGTGTCGAGGTGAGGCACGGCCATCGTCGGCGCCGTTTCGAGCGCCTGGCCGTAGACCTTGGCCTGGTGCCGGCGGACGATCTCCGGATTTTCGCAGACGAGCCACTGGCCGCCGATCGGAAATCCGCCGAGCCCCTTGCTTTCGGCGATGCCGGACTTCTGGAGGAGGTGGAGGCTCCCGCCGCCCGCGCCGACGAAAACAAACGACGCGTGGTTCTCGCGCGCCTGGCCGGTGGCGAGATCCTTGATGGAAACGTCCCACCCGGAATTCGTTTTGCGGAGGTCGACGACGCGGTGGCTCGTCGCGATGCCACACCCCTCCTGCTGCGCGAGCCATTCGAGGAGTTTGCGCGAGACCGATCCGAAGTTCACGTCGGTGCCGGCGTCCATCTTCGTTGCCGCGATGGGCACGTCGCCGCGTCCCTCGACCAGCAGCGGCGCCCATCCCGCGATCGCGGCGCGGTCGGTGGTGAAGGCCATTTCGCGGAAGAAAGGATGGGCGGCCATGGCCGCATGCCGCGCGCGGAGAAAATCGACCTGCTCGGCGCCGTGCACGAAGCTGAGGTGCGCGACGGGATTGATGAAGTCCCTCGGCCCGCGGATCATTCCGCTCGTGACGGCGTGGCTCCAGAACTGTTTGGACTGCTCGAACTGCTCGAAAATCCCGATGGCCTTCGCGACGTTGACGGAACCATCGGCCTCCCGCTTCGGCGTGTAGCTCAGCTCGCAGATTCCCGCGTGTCCGGTGCCGGCGTTGTTCCAACCGTGGGAGCTTTCCTGCGCGAGTTCGTCGGTGACCTCGTAAACCTGGATGGAAAGCTTGGGCTCAAGGCGCTTGAGGAGCGCGCCGAGATTCGCCGACATGACGCCGCTGCCGATCAGGATCACGTCGGGATTCGCGATGTGCGTGGAATGCTTCATGGCCGGGGGCAAAAGCGGTAATCGAGAGCGGGTCGACGTCAATGATGGAGCCCCGGAATGAAGACCGGAACTGAATGTCGAACATCAAATCTGCGGGATCGATTCCCCAATCTGTGAACAGAAGGTAGCGAAGGAAACGAAGCGTCGTCCGTGCAAGGAGTCCGGGTTGCAGGCGAAAGCCAATGCGGAGGAGGGTTGGAATTCAAACCGATCGCTCGATGCAGCCTGCAACCCTCGCGGTTTCGACGGACGGCGCTTCGTTCCCTTGGTGTGCTTCTGTTCAAAATAGATCGATCCAACCTCGAACCTCAATCATTGAACAGAACTAGCGAAGGTAACGAAGCGCGGTCCGTGCGAGGAGTCCGGGTTTCAAGCGGAAGCCAGTGCGAAGGAGGATCGGAACCCAACTGATCACTGGATGCAGCCTGCAACCCTCGCAGCTTCGACGGACGGCGCTTCGTTTCCTTCGTTTGCTTCTGTTCAAAAAGGATCGGGGATCGGTTCCGGTCGCCCACTGCCATTTCTCCGTTGGCTTGAAGGTGTCGCGCACTATACCGGTCCGATGGCTTCTCCCTCGTTTCCCCCGGTTGAGCCCTACATCGCGCCTGAGACGTCGATGAAGGAATTTACGGTGCGGGCGGTTCTCACGGGCGCAATCCTCGGGCTGATCTTCGGCGCTTCGTCTCTCTACCTTGTCCTCAAGGTCGGCCTCACGGTCAGCGCATCCATTCCGGTGGCGGTCATCTCGCTGGCGATGTTCCGCGGATGGTCGAAGCTCGGCGGACGCGACGCGACGATCCTCGAGAACAACATCACGCAGACGGCCGGTTCCGCCGGCGAGTCGCTCGCCTTTGGCATTGGCGTGACGATGCCTGCCATCCTGATCCTGGGTTTCGACCTCGAGCTCACGCGAGTGATGCTCGTCGCGATGCTCGGCGGGCTGCTTGGCATCCTGATGATGATCCCGCTGCGGCGCGCCTTGATCGTGAAGGAACACGGCGTGCTGAAATACCCCGAGGGCACGGCCTGCGCGGCGGTGCTCAAGGCGGGCGCGAGCGCCGGCTGTCGCGCGGCAGCCTCGCCGGCGGCGCAGACGGAAATGCGCGCGGCGGAGGCGGCGGGCCTGGGAAAGTCGCCGGGCGCGAAAGTCATCTTCACCGGCTTCGGCCTCGGACTGCTCTACAAGTCGCTCAACGTCGCCTTCAAGGGCTGGAAGGATACGCCGGAGCGGATCTTCGGCGCGCCGTTCAAGGGAGGTTCGGTGAGCGTGGAAATTTCCCCCGAACTGCTGGGCGTCGGCTATATCATCGGGCCGCGCATCGCCTCGATCATGTGCGCCGGCGGCGTGCTCAGCTACCTGCTCCTGATTCCTCTGATCAAGTTTTTCGGCGACAGCATTCCGGGTCCGCTTGCGCCCGGCCTCATCCCCATCTCGGACATGGGGCCCGGCCAGATCCGCACCGCCTACATTCTCTACATCGGCGCGGGGGCGGTCGCGGCCGGCGGGATCATCAGCCTCGTGCAGTCGATGCCGACAATCTGGCACGGACTTCGCGGTGGATTGAAGGACCTTGGATTGACGCGCGGGGACAGCGGCGCCGGTGAAACACCGCGGACCGATCGCGATCTTCCGATGAAGTTCGTGGGCATCGGAATCGTCGGGATCATTGCGATCATCGTGCTCGCGCCCACGCTGCACATGAACCTGCTCGGCGCGTTGCTCATCGTGCTGTTCGGTTTTTTGTTCGTGACCGTTTCGTCGCGGCTGACGGGAGAAATCGGCTCCTCGTCCAATCCAATCTCGGGCATGACCGTGGCGACGCTGCTCTTCACCTGCCTGATTTTCCTGCTCGTGGGCTGGACGGGCGGCACGTACTACGTGACCGCCCTCTCGATCGGGGCGATCGTGTGCATCGCCGCCTCGAACGGCGGCTCCACTTCGCAGGACCTGAAGACCGGCCATCTGCTGGGCGCGACGCCGAAATATCAACAGCTCGCGATCATCGCCGGCAGCATGTTGTCGGCCGTTTTGCTGGGACCGATTCTGCTGACGCTCAACGATTCGGCGACCGTGTATGTTCCCGCCGCGCAGGTGGCGCCGGCGGGATTGCAGACGGATGTGACGAAGCTGGAAAAATCCGAGGTGCTGCGCGGACCCCAGCATCGGGACGATGCGGGCACCTATCACGTGTGGCAGAAGACCGACGAGGCGGGTGGGCCGTCGGGCCGCTATCTCGTGAACGACGGAGGCAAGGCCGTCTGGCTGGTGGATCCCGGGATCAACGGCGCGTACAGCACGCGTCCCGACGGGACGACGGTGAAGAAATTCGACGCGCCGAAGGCGACGCTGATGTCGTATATCATCAAGGGGATTCTCGACCGGAAACTGCCGTGGGCGCTGGTGCTGCTCGGCGTCATGATTGCCGTGACGACGGAGATGTCGTTCCTGCCGGCGCTGGCATTTGCGGTGGGGGTTTACCTGCCGTTGTCGTCGTCGAGTCCGATCTTCATCGGCGGACTGATCCGGTGGATGGTGGATCGCCGCGCGCGGAAGCAGGCATCGCACGCCGAGTTGACGGAGGAGCAGATGATCGAGGAGTCCGACAAGAGCCCGGGCGTGCTGCTGGCGTCGGGTTATATCGCGGGCGGGGCGATTGCCGGGATCATCATCGCGATTCTCGCAGGGGCGCTGGACAAGGTGAGCCCGGCGCTGGCGATCTTCTTCGAGCGGGTCGATTCGCGGCTGAACGCGTGGTCGACGGCGCACAATCCGTTTTTTGCCGGACCGAATTCAAACGCCCTCTCGATGATCCCGTTCGTGATCCTCTGCGCGCTGCTGTATTACGTCGGTCGAGAAGTGCTGCTGGCCCCGAAGCGACGGTAGCACGGGTCTCCGACCCGTGAAGTGAGGCGCTGCTAGCTGAGGACGTCCTCCGGAGATTCACGCCATCGCCGTCGCGATCGAAGGTTGGCGCGGAGTT
>JAQGON010000212.1 GCA_028293565.1 Verrucomicrobiota bacterium
CACGTGGCGGGTCGACACGCAGGCCTGGTTTCTGCTCACCCTGACGCTCGGGCTCCTGTTTCTCCCGAAAATCCTGGCCGCGCTCGATCTCCTTTTCCTTCCGGCCGAGCGCGCGGCGTTCGGCGGCTGGGGCCGGATCGGCGCGGGCATCGTGGTGGAAACGATCCTGTTCACGCTGCTGGCGCCCGTGCTGATGCTGTTTCACACGAAGTTTCTCATCCTGACGCTCTGCCGGATCAGCGTGGACTGGAAGAGCCAGCGGCGCGGGCGGGCCGGCGAGTCCGACTGGGGGGAATGCCTCCGCGTTCACGCGGGCCACACCGTCCTCGGAGTGACCTGGGCGGCGCTCGCCTGGTGGATCGACCCGGTCCTCGCCGCCTGGATGTCCCCGATCCTCGCCGGCTTCATCCTCTCGATTCCCCTTTCCTATTTCACCGGCGCGCTGGGCCCGGGGCTCGCCCTCAAGCGCGCGGGGATTCTCCAGACTCCCGAGGAAACGCATCCGTGGCCCGGCCTGGTCTCGCTCGGCGAGCGCCTGACCCGGCATCCGCCCGCGCCCGAAGGCACCGCCGACGCCGGCCTGCTCCGCGCAGTCCTGGATCCTTACGTGAACTCCGTGCACCTTTCGCTGCTGCGGATGAAGCGGCTGCCCGCCGCCAGCGCGGAGCGGTTCGCGGGGCTGCGGGAGAAACTCCTGCGCGAGGGGCCGCGCGCGCTCGAGCCGCGGGACAAGCTTTCCCTGCTGCGCGACGCGCAGTCGATGCAGCTGCTGCACCGCGAAATCTGGTCGACCCCCGCCCGCGAGCTCGCCGCGTGGTGGCAGAACGCGCTGGCGCAGTACACCGCGCATCACGAGGACGGCTTCGAGTCCGATTCTCTTGGCCAGGCCGCGGGATAGCGGCGGCGGCGGACGGGCAAATTTCACCGCGAAAATCGCGAAGGACGCGAAGCCCGAACCCTCGCGCGGCCGATTCTGGAGTGCTTCGCAACTTCGTGGTGAAATTCAATCCGGTGCCCGGGCACTTGAGGACACTTGCGCGGTCAGTCCTTGTTAAACCGGCCGTCGCGCGATCACTCGTCCGGCGCCGCTCCGCCGCGCCGTAGTGAAACTTTTATTTTATTATCATGCTCGAGATCATCGCCATCGTTCTGGTCGTCGGCTGGCTGCTGGGAGTCGTCTCCTCCTACACGCTCGGGGGCTTCATCCACATCCTTCTCGCCGTCGCCATCGTCCTGATCCTCTGGCGGCTCGTCCGCGGACGGCCACCGGCCTGACCCGCCGCCGCGGCCAGCCGCGGTGCTTCTGGAAACCATGACTCCCGCCCGCCCACCTCTCCCGCGCGACGAGCGGCCCGCGCCGCGGGCCGCGGCGTCGCCGGGCCTCCGGGCATCCCGGCCCCGGTCCGACGTCGACCCGCGGCCGAGGGTCCTGAGCCTGCGCACCTACCGGCATCTCGTCACCGTGTGGATCGCGCTCTCGATCGGCGGAATTGTCATGGGCATCCTCGTGTGGCACCAGCTGAACGTCAGCCTGGAAGCCACGATGGAGAACGCGCAGTTCAAGATCGAGTTGGGCACCGTCTACGGGCTGCTGCAGGACGCCGAGAACAGCGAACGCGGCTACCTGCTGAGCGGAAATCCGCGCGACCTCCAGGATTTCCGGCGGGCGGAGGCGGCGATTCCCGGCGATTTCGCCCGGCTCACCGAAATGGCGCAGAGCGACCCGGGCCTGCTCGAGGACGTGCACGCGCTCCACCGGCTGGCCGCGGTGAAGCTCACCGACTTCCGCCGCGCGATCGAGGTCCGCCGCGACCGCGGGCTCGTCGCCGCGCAGGCGGTCGAGCCCGTGGTCGAAAGCGAGGCCAGCCGCGAGCGCTTCCTCGAGCTCGTGGCCCGCATGAACCGCCGGCCCAGCGACCTGTTCTTCGTCCGCAGCGAAACCACGCGCCGCCAGATCCAGCGCGTCCTCGTCACCACGATCGCCGCCGGCGGCCTCGGCCTGGGCGCCGGACTGCTCGCCTTTTACCTTTCCCGGCTCGCCCTCCGGCAGGAAAAGGCCGCGCGCGAGCTCGCCGAGCAGGCCACGCGGGCCTCCAACGCCGCGCGCGAGAAGAGCACGTTCCTCGCGAACATGAGCCACGAGATCCGCACGCCGATGAACGCCATCCTCGGCTTCAGCGACCTGCTGACGTCCGCCCTGCCGATGGAAGGGAAGATGTTCCACTACGCCCGCTCGATCCGCGACAGCGCCCACTCCCTGCTCCAGCTGATCAACGACATTCTCGACCTCTCGAAAATCGAGGCCGGCATGGTCGAGCTGCACCTCGAGCCCACCGACGTGCGCGAACTCGCCGCCTTCGTCCGCACCGTTTTCGCCGAGCAGGCCGGGCGGAGGGACCTGAAGATCGAGATCGCCGTCGCGCCCGCCGTGCCGCCCGCGCTGGTCCTCGATCATTCCCGCCTCCGCCAGGTGCTCATCAATCTCGCCGGCAACGCGGTGAAGTTCACGGAACACGGCGGCGTCACCCTCAGGGTGGACTGGGAGCCCGCGGCCGGAGATCCGCCGAAGGGCACGCTCGTGATCGACGTCGTCGACACCGGCGTGGGGATTCCCGCCGACCGCCTCGACGACGTCTTCCGCCCGTTTGTGCAGGTGGATCCGCACCGGAAGGCCGAGCAGCAGGGCACCGGCCTCGGCCTCAGCATCGTGCGGCGGCTCGCGGAGCACATGGGCGGCACCGTGAGCATCGAAAGCGTCGTCGGACAGGGGACCACGTTTCATCTTCGCTTCCCGGAAATCGCGGTGTCGCTGAAATCGCCGGAGGGAATCGAGGGCGAAGGCGAGCCGGGCGCGGATTTCAACGACCTCGCGCCGGCGACGCTGCTGGTCGTCGACGACAACGCCGTGAACCGCGAACTGCTCGCGGGGCTGTTCGAGACCACGCACCACAAGGTGCGCTATGCCGCCAACGGCCGCGAGGCGGTGGACAGCGTGCGCTTCGACGGCGTGCCGAGCCTGATCCTGATGGACCTGCGGATGCCGCGGATGGACGGCCGGACGGCGATGACGGAGATCCGCAAGCTGCCCAATGCGGGAACGGTGCCGATGATCGCCGTCACGGCGTCCAGCATGGCCGAAGACGAGCCCGGCCTGCGCGGCGTGTTCGCCGGGTACGTGCGCAAGCCCTACACGCGCCAGCACCTGTTCCAGGCGCTGGCCGCGCTCCTGCCCGGCCGCGCGCAAGCGCCGGCGAACCCGGGCGTCGCGCCGGCCGCGGAGGCGATCGAGTCCGTCCTGCCCGAGCAGCGCGAGCGCTGGCCCGAGCTGCTCGCGACGCTGCGGAACATCGAGGCGGCAGAGTGGCCGGCGATCCGGCAGAGCGGGGCGATTTTCGAAACGCGCGAGTTTGCGCGCTCCCTGGCCGAGCTGGGGCGCTCGCATCATTGCCCGCCGCTCATCGAGTATGCGGCCGGGGTCTCCCGCGATGCCGAGAACTATGCGATTGCGAGCCTGGAAAAGCGCCTCGATGAGTTTCCGATGGTGATTCAGTTCATTTTGAGGCAAGTTTCGGTCCCGCCTCGATGAACCCCGGTTCCATCCCCGCCAGAATCCTCGTAGTCGACGATCAGGAGAGCAATGTCCAGGTGCTCGGCAACATGCTCAGCCAGCAGGGCTTTGAAATCGTCCCCGTCACCGATGGCGAGCACGCCCTCCAGCGCCTGATCACGCGCCCGGCCGACCTGGTCCTGCTCGACGTGCTGATGCCCGGGCTCGACGGCTTCGAGGTCTGCCGCCGGATCCACGCGCGGCCCGAGCTCGCGGACATCCCGATCGTGTTTCTCTCCGCCGCCGACGACAAGACGTTCATCGTCCGCGCGCTGGAGGCCGGCGGCGTCGACTACGTCACGAAGCCGTTCAACAAGGCCGAGCTCATCTCCCGCGTGCGCACGCACCTCGCGCTCAAGCAGGCGCGCGACCGGCTCCGCCAGCTGGCGGAGGACAAGGACGAACTCCTCGGCATCCTCGCCCACGACCTGAAGAATCACCTGGGCGGAATGCAGATGAGCGCGCAGCTGCTCAACGACCGGATCAACGCGTCGCAGGACAACCGCCTGAAACGGATCGCGAACAACATCCTCAGCTCGAGCGAGCAGATGCTCGCGTTCGTGAAGGAGTTTCTCGCCAACTCGGCCGCCGACCGCGGGGCGCCGCTGAAGCTGGTCGCCGCCTCGCTCACCGAGAGCGCCGCCGCCGCGGTCCTCCGCTACGCCGAGGCGGCGCGGCGGAAAAAAATCACGTTCGTCGAGGCCTACGCCTCCGACACGCCGTTCGTCCTCGCCGACCGCGCCGCGCTCGACCAGGTCATCGACAACCTCGTCTCGAACGCCGTCAAATTCTCCCCCGAGGGCAAGCGGATCACGATCCAGGCCGGGCCGGGGAGCAACGGACGCGGGGAGCTGCGGGTCGTCGACGAGGGCCCGGGCTGCACGGATGAGGACCGCGCGCAGATGTTCCTGCGTTACCGCCGGCTCAGCGCGCGACCGACCGCCGGCGAGCCTTCGACGGGGCTGGGGCTGAGCATCGCGAAGCGCCACGTGACCGCCATGAAGGGCGAGCTGAACTGCGAGAGCATCCCCGGCGAGGGCGCGACGTTCATCCTGCGCCTGCCGAGCATCGCCTGATTTTTCCGACCCATTCCCATGGATTTCCTTGTCATCGACGACGACCGTGTCTTTCGCGAAGCCAGCTGCCTTCTCATCGAGGACGAAGGCCACTATGCCGAGGCCGCCGCCAACGCCGAGGTGGCGCTGCAGCGCGTGCGCGAGGAGAAATTCGACGCCGCGCTGCTCGACCTGAATCTCGGCCGCGACAACGGCCTGCTGATCCTGCCGCAGATCCTGAAGGTCCGGCCGAATCTTCCCGTGGTCATGTTCTCCGCCGAGGGGACGGTGAAGAACGCGGTCAAGGCCATCCACCTCGGCGCCGTCGACTTCCTGGAAAAGCCGTTCACCCGCGAGCAGTTCCACACCGTCGTCGCGCGGCTCCAGCGCTTCACGCAGATGGGCCGGCAGATCGAGCAGCTCGAGGAGGTCGTCAAGGCGACGCAGGCCCAGAACCCGGAGCCCCTCTTCGACTTCGACACGCCGACGATGCACCACGTGATGGAGGTGCTCGAACGCGCGGCGAAGACCCCGGCGTCCGTGCTGATCCTAGGCGAAAGCGGCACCGGAAAAAGCGTCGCCGCCCGCGCGCTCTACGAGAAGAGCCACCTCGCCGACCGGCCGTTTGTGACCGTCAGCTGCCCCACCCTTTCCAAGGAGCTGCTCGAGAGCACGCTCTTCGGCCACGTGCGCGGCTCGTTCACCGGCGCGATGAA
>JAQGON010000214.1 GCA_028293565.1 Verrucomicrobiota bacterium
CATGCGCCGCGGCGTGCCGCAGGAGCAGTTCGAGAAGGACAAGAACGCGCTGCACGAAAACGCGCGCAAGGCCGCCACGAAGCGGGTGAAGGTCCAGCTGCTCGTCGCGAAGATCGCCGAGGCGGAAAAACTCCAGGTCACGGAGAAGGACATCGACGCCTTCATCCACCGCGAGTCGATGCGCACGCAGCAGAAACCGGAGAAGCTCGTCAAGGCGCTCACGACCGACCGCGACCAGCTTCGCGCCGTGCAGCAGTCGATCATTTTCGACAAGGCGGTTGATTTCCTTGTTTCGAAGGCTAAGGTGTCAACCATTCCACCGAAGGCTTCCTAACACGCATCAATCCTACTTGTGAGCTATTACGTTCCCATCGTCCTTGAAAACACCGGCCGCGGCGAGCGGTCCATGGACATCTACTCGCGCCTCCTCAAGGACCGCATCATCTTCATCGGAACGCCGATCGACGACATGGTGGCGAACCTCGTCATCGCGCAGCTGCTGTTCCTCCAGATGGAGGATCCCAAGAAGGACGTTTACCTTTATATCAATTCGCCCGGCGGCGTCGTGACCGGCGGCATGGCCATCTACGACACGATGCGCTTCATGCCCTACGACATCGCGACCTACTGCCTCGGGATGGCGGCCAGCATGAGCACGGTGCTCCTCGCCGGCGGCACCAAGGGGAAGCGCTTCGCGCTGCCGAACAGCCGCGTCATGATCCACCAGCCGAGCGGCGGCGCCGGCGGGCAGACCGCGGACATCGCGATCGCCGCGAAGGAAATCCTGCGGTGGCGGAAGACGCTGAACGAAACCATCGCCAGTCACACCGGGAAGACGCCCGCGCAGGTGGAAAAGGATTCCGACCGCGACTATTACCTGAGCGCCGAAGAAGCCAAGGCGTACGGCCTGGTCGACCACGTCGTCCAGTCCGCCCGCGAAGTCCCGGCCCTCGGCGTGCAAAGTGCGGCCTAGTCCCGCGCTTCCTAGGACAAACTGAACTCTCGACACGCGGCCAACCCGCGAGCCACCTTTTTTCCATGGCCAAGTCCTCCCGCATGACCCTCTGCTCGTTCTGCGGAAAATCGCAGGCCGAGGTGAAGAAAATCATCGCCGGTCCGGGCGTGTACATCTGCGACTCGTGCGTGAACGTCTGCAAGACGATCATCGACCGCGAGGTCAAGACGCCGCCGACGGAGGCGAAGCCCGCCTTCCGCCTGATCAAGCCGTCGGAGATCAAGAAGACACTCGACGACTTCGTCATCGGCCAGGATCACGCGAAGAAGGTCCTCGCCGTCGCCGTCTACAACCATTTCAAGCGCCTCAATTTCGCCGCTGCCGATTCGGCCAAGGACCCGGTCGCGCTGTCGCCCGAGTTCGACGGCGTCGAGGTGGAGAAGAGCAACATCCTCCTCGTCGGCCCCACCGGCTCCGGCAAGACGCTGCTCGCGCGGACGCTCGCCAAGGTGCTCGACGTGCCGTTCGCGATTTCGGACGCGACCACGCTGACCGAGGCCGGGTACGTCGGCGAGGACGTGGAGAACGTGGTGCTGCGCCTCCTGCAGAACGCGAACTACGACGTGAAGCGCGCCGAATGCGGCATCATCTACATCGACGAGATCGACAAGATCGGCCGCAAGACGGAGAACGTCTCGATCACCCGCGACGTTTCCGGCGAAGGCGTCCAGCAGGCGCTGCTCAAGATCCTCGAGGGCACGACCTGCAACGTGCCGCCCCAGGGCGGGCGCAAGCACCCGAACCAGGAGTACGTGCAGATCAACACGTCGAACATCCTCTTCATCTGCGGCGGCGCATTCGTCGGCCTCGACTCGATCGTCCAGCGCCGGCTCGGCACGCGCAGTCTCGGTTTTTCCTCGATCAAGGCGCAGCAGGACCAGGCGCTGGCGCCCGAGCAGATGATGAAGGCGCTGGCGCCGGAGGACCTGATCCGCTTCGGGATGATCCCCGAGTTCATCGGCCGCCTCCCCGTTGTCTCGGTCCTCGACCAGCTCCAGCTGGCCGATCTCGAGAAGATCCTGCTGCGGACGAAGAACGCGACGGTGAAGCAGTACTCGAAACTTTTCGCGATGGACGGCGTCCGGCTGAAGTTCACGCCCGACGCGGTCCGGGCCATCGCCCAGAAGGCGATCGAGCTGAAGACTGGCGCGCGCGCCCTCCGTGCGATCATGGAGAACCTGATGCTCGACGTGATGTACGACCTGCCGCAGCGCGACGACGTGACGGAAGTCGTGATCGACTCCGCCGTGGTCGCCGGCCGCCGCCGCCCGACCCTCCGCCGGCTCGGCAAGAACGAGCCCAAGCAGAACGCAGCCTGAGGCGGAACGCGTTGCCCTCAACGCGTTGGCCGCTCCGCCGTAGTGACGGGTCGGCTCGCGCCTCGAGCGCATTCGACCCCGTTCGACAACCTCAGGGTCTGCAACCATGCGCTCCGCCTGGATCGGGCCCATGCCTTCCAAATTAAATCCCGCTCACCAGTGCGCGTAGTCGCCTTTTTCAAGCCCCTTCGCGAATTCCACGAGGAGCTTCACGCAGCGCTCCACGTCCTCGAGGTCAACCACCTCGCT
Source organism: Verrucomicrobiota bacterium (assembly GCA_028293565.1). Classification (GTDB taxonomy): domain Bacteria; phylum Verrucomicrobiota; class Verrucomicrobiia; order Opitutales; family Opitutaceae; genus Opi-474. Next base: position 2,584 of record JAQGON010000214.1, read on the forward strand.
CGGCGTGTGCATGTAGCGCAGCGGGATTGAGACGAGGCCCGTGGCCACGCCGCCGCGCCCCATCTGGATCGCGCGGGCATCGGTGCCGGTCGGACGCGGATCCGCCTCGAGCTGAAACGGCACCTTCGCCTTCTTCGCGGCCGCGAGCAGCCGCTGGTAAACCTTCGGGTTGATGTTGGCGCCCCGGCAGAGAATCGGCCCGCCGCCCAGCTTCGTCTCGCCGTAACGGCGGTTGTCGCAATCCGGGTGGTCCGTCGCGTGGCCGACATCCACGGCGATGGCGATGTGCGGATTGACCGCATACGCCGCCGTCGTGGCGCCCCGCACGCCGATCTCCTCCTGCGACGTGCCGACGCTGACCACTTTCGCGGCGAAGCGTTTCTTCTCGCGCGCCAGCCGGATCAGCGTCTCGCCGACGACATAGGCGCCGACCTTGTTGTCGAACGCGCGCGCCGCGCCCACGCTGCCGCGGAAGAGTTCGAACTCGTGATCGTACGTCGCGGGATCGCCGATCGCGACACGCTCCAGGGCTTCCTTTTTCGAGCGCGCCCCGATGTCGATCCAGATCTCGTGGATTTCCGGGACTTTTTTCCGGTCGCCTTCATCCATCAGATGGATGGCGCGCTTTCCGGTCACGCCCCTGATGGGCCCGTTCGCCGTCTGGATGATGACGCGCCGTCCCGAAATTACCGTGCGGTCATGCCCGCCGATCGTGTCGAAATAGATGAAGCCGTCCTTATTGACGTACGTGATGATCAGCCCGAGTTCGTCGAGGTGCCCCGCGAGCATCAGCACGGGATCGCCGGCGGGATTGAGCACCGCGATCCGGTTGCCGAGCGCGTCGTTGGCATAGGTGTCCGCCGCCGGCCGGACGTGCCGGTCGAAGACCGCCTGGGCCTCGGACTCGAAGCCGGAAGGCGACCGGGCGTGGAGCAGTTCGGTCAGGAAAGCGGGAGCAGTGTAGGTCGGCATGTGGTTTAATCTCGCGCAAAGGACGGTGAGGGCAAAGCGTTTTTGCCGAATGACGATCTATCCCGCCATCGACATCAAGGGCGGCCGCTGCGTGCGCCTGACCCAGGGCCGCGCCGATCAGGAGACGGTGTATGCCGAAAATCCCGCCGAGGTTGCCGCGGAATTTCTCGCCGCCGGATCGGCGTGGGTGCACGTGGTTGACCTCGACGGTGCGTTTGCGGGCGAACCGGCGAACCTGGCGGCGGTGAAGGCCATCGCGGCTCTCGGAATCCACGTCCAACTCGGCGGCGGCCTGCGCACGCGGGCTTCGGTCGAGCGCGTCCTCGGCCTGGGCGTGAGCCGCGTCGTGATCGGAACCCGCGCCGCGGAGAGCGAGGCGTTTGTCGGCGAACTCGTTCACGCCTTCGGAGAACAGGTCGCCGTGGGAATCGACGCCAGGAATGGCCAGGTCGCCGTGAAGGGCTGGGTCAGTTCCGCCGGCATGGGCGCCTTGGAGCTCGCGAGGCGGATGGACCTCCTGGGCGTGCGGACGCTGATCCACACCGACATCGGCACCGACGGCATGCTGACAGGCCCGAATTACGGCGCGCAGGAGGCGATGCTGCAGGCGGGGGGCTTTCGCGTGATCGCCAGCGGAGGCGTGAGCCGCCGCGAGGATGTCGTCGAACTCGCAAGGCTGGCGCAGCGTCACTCCCGCCTGGATGGAGTGATTGTGGGCAAAGCGCTCTACGAAAAACGCGTCGACCTCCGCGACCTGCTCGCGCTCGCCGCGTCAAACCCGGCAGGTTGAACCACGAAGGGACTGGATGAATTCCAATCCCTTTTGAACAGAAGCGAACGAAGACAACGAAGCGCCGCCCTTTGATGACGCCAGGGTTGCAAGCCGGATATGGGAGGGTTGGTTCCGAACCCTTCTCCTGAATAACCTCCGCCTGCAACCCGCACGCCGGGCACGGATGGCGCTTCGTTGCCTTTGTTAGCTTCTGTTCAAATTCAGTTCCGAACGCGTTGTCGTGGAGCCGTGCAATCGGTGAGGGTTTCAAACCGTTTGAACAGAAGGTAACGATGGCAACGAAGCGCCCCCGTTGACGACGCCAGGGTTGCAAGCCGAATATGGGAGGTTTGGGTTCCGAACCCTTCTCCTCAATAACCTCCGCCTGCAACCCGCGCGCCGCGCACGAACGGCGCTTCGTTGCCTTTGTTAGCTTCTGTTCAAATTCTGGCGGCGAGGATTTTTCCGGCGATTTCCTCGAGCGGGTACGTGACGATCTCGGCGAGGGTGGGGTGGTACCACGGAGCGCGCAAAAGGTCGAAGACCGTGGCGCGCATCGCGAGCGGGCCGCTGAAGGCGTGGATCAGCTCGCCTGCGTCCTTGCCGACGATCTCGGCGCCGAGAATCCGCCCCCGCGCCGGTTCCGCGATCACTTTCACATAACCATAATTCGCATCCATGAGGATCGATTTCCCATGATCGTCGAACGGATACGTCGCGCAGAGATAAGGCACCGCCGCCGCCTTAAGCTCGCGCTCGAGCCGGCCGATCGTCGCGAGCTGCGGGTCGGTGAACACCACGTTCAACAGCAGCGACCAGTCGACCGGCTTCAGTCCCTTGACCCCCGCCGCGTGGCGCGCGGCGAGTTCGCCCTGCTGGACGGCGATATGGACGATCTCGTGCGGGCCGGAGCAGTCGCCCGCGGCGTAGATATGGCGCGCGCTGGTCTGGCACCACCGGTTAATGACGATCTGGTCGTCCGGGAGCACGCGGACGCCCGCCGCGCCGAGATTCAACGGCTTGGTGTTGGGCGTCCTGCCGAGGGCGTTGAAGAGGTGCGCGGCCCGGCGCATGATTTGTTTGCCGTCGTGCTGGAAGATCACGGCCGTGCTTTTTTTCCCGGGGACGATCCGCTCGATCAGGGTTCCCGCAAAGAGCTCGATGCCTTCGTCGACAAACGCCTTTTGCACGACGTCCGAGGCGTGCGCCGAATGATCGCGCAGGATATTCCGGCTGCGCTGGATGAGGGTCACGCGTGTTCCGATCCGGTTGAGGAACTGTGCGAGTTCGCACGCGACGATGCCCCCGCCCAGGACGATCACGCTCTTCGGAATGAAATCGAGGTCGAGCACATCGTCGCTCGTCCAGCAGCCCGATTCAACCAGCCCGGGGAGCGCGGGAACGCTGACCACCGAGCCCGTGCCAATCAGAAAATGCCGCGCCGAGATTTTCTCGCCGGTCGAGAGCTCGACGGTGTGGGGATCGACGAAGCGGGCATGGGCGCGGATGAGTTCGAACGGACCGGCCTGGAGCGCCTTGACCCGGTAGCTGGCGAATTCCGCGATGATCTTCCGCTTGCGCGCGCGGATCGCCTTCATGTCCGCGGCGGCCGAGGGAATTTTCAGGCCGAAAGTTTTTCCCTTCTGCGCAAGATGCAGGACTTCCGCCACGTAGAGCAGCGTCTTCGACGGCATGCATCCGCGAAGAATGCAGAGTCCGCCCAGGTCCGGGGCGCCGTCGACGATCGCCGTTTTTCTCCCCAGCGCGGCGGCCGCCCGCGCGGCGTTGTAGCCGGCGCTCCCGCCGCCGATGACGAGGAAGTCGTAATTTTTCATGGTGCAGTGTCGCGTCCTCGCATTCCGAACCGAAGGCGTCTTTTGGCCGATCCCTCGTTCGTTCCGTTCAAATCCGGTTCAACGCCCTTTGCCAAACAGCATGATGTGAATCGTTTTCAGCACGATCGAGGCATCGAGGGTGAACGAAAAATGCCGGATGTAGTAAAGGTCGTATTCCAGCTTCCGGATCGTGTCGTCCAGATTCGCGCCATACGGATAGTTGACCTGCGCCCAGCCGGTGATGCCCGGCTTGACGAGATGGCGGAAGTAATAGCACGGAATCTTTCGCTCGTAGTCCTCCACGAGCTGGTCCCATTCGGCCCGCGGACCGATGAGGCTCATGTCCCCGCGAAGCACGTTCCACACCTGCGGCAATTCGTCGATCCGCGTGTTCCGCAGAAATTTTCCGACGGTCGTGATGCGCGTGTCGCCAGCCTGGGTGTAACGGTTCTCGCCCGCCGCCGAGGGGCGCATGGTCCTGAGCTTGTAGATCCTGAACGGCACATGATTTTTCCCGATCCGCGTCTGCGCGAAGAACGGCGAGCCGCGATCCCCGAGCCAGATCGCGAGGCCGCCCAGCAGAATCAGGGGGGCTCCGAGCAGGAGGCCGATGGATCCGAGGAAGACATCCGCGACGCGCTTGACGCGCTCGAACACCGGCTCGCGCGCCATCTGGAAGCCCTCCTGAAAGAGCCAGGTCTGGTTGAGGCGATAGATCGGAATCTTCCGCCAGTAGACCTGCTGGAACAGCTCGAGCGTGTAGGTCGGCAGGCCGTCGAAGTAGAGCTTCACGAGCCGCTGCGCGAGTCCGGGCTCGAGCTCGCGGCTCGACTCCCGCAGGATCAGCGCCTCGACCTCGACCCGGCCACGCTGGATATCGTCGAGCACGGTGGAAAACGGCACGATTTCCGGCGCCCCGGGAGCGGTGAACGGCGCGATCGAAGTCTCGTTGACGATGGAGAAAATGATCCGCTGCGTCGCGCCCACCTTGGCGCACTCGTCGCGAAACGCCGCGCAGCTCTGGCGGTCGCCGAGGAACACGAGGTTTCGTTCCCCGCGGGCGTTGCTGAGGCGCCGGTAGATGAAGCGGCGATAGCCCAGCGTGAGCGGAATCAGCGCCAGGTAGCTCAACGCGATCACGCCGCGGCTCGACTGCAGCTCGTAACCGGCCGGAAGGATGACGTAGGTCAGAAGCAGCGTGGCGATCATCGCGCTCATGAGCGCGATCGCATGGAGGCTCGTGTAGTCGAGGCTCATCATGTTCGTGCGCGTCCCGTAGCCATCGATCAGGTAGATCGCGAACACCAGCAGCCCGAATGGCGCCGAAAGGGGCAAAAGCACAAAATGGCCGTCCATTCCCACTCCGCGGAGGATGCTCATGACGTTGAACGCCACCAGGAGCGAAATGAGATCCAGGGCCAGAAGCGCGACCACGGTTTTTCGGGGGCTGGTCATCGAGTGCGCGAGATTACGGTCAGGCGCTCCGCCGCAGCAAGCGTGCGCGAGCACGGGCTCCCCGATCGTTTCGCCTCATCGGCGGAGCAGGCGGTCCCAATCGTCCGCCGCCCGCGCCGGCCCGCGATGGTCGCGCCCAAAAACGTCGGCGCGCGCCGCCATCGCGGCGAGTTCGCCGGCGCCCAGGCTGCGAATGGCCTCGGCGATCTGGGATGTTTCGGTGCGCCCGAAGGCGCGCCCAAATCCCTCGCGCTCGACCAGGCGCGCGAGGGCAGACTCCTTCGGCCCGACAAAAATCACCGGACGCCCCACGGCCGCGATGCCGTAGAGCTTGCTGGGAAACACGAGGCGTTCGCAGCCCGGGAGCAGCGTCACCAGGTGCAGGTCCGCCAGCGCGAGGGTCCGCGCCAGGTCGCGGCGGGGCTGCGCGTCATGAAACCCCACATTCGTCAGCTGCTTCGCCTCCGCCAGGGCCCGCAGGCGATCGCGCTGCGCACCCGATCCGATGAACACAAAACTCACCCGCGGTTCGTTGCGCAGCAGCGCGGCGACCTCGAGGATCGGCTCCAAGTCGTGCACGCGCCCGAGGTTGCCGGAGTAGGCGACCACGAACCTGCCCTCGAGATTCCAGGCGGCACGCAGCGGGCCGCTTTCCGCCGCGCCCGGGGTGACGAGCCCGGCGGGGGCCCAGTTCGCCGACACGGTTATTTTCTCCTCCCGCACTCCTTCCTCGTGAAGGACCGAGGCCATATCGGATCCAAGGGTCACGCATCCATCGGCGCGGCGCCACGCGAGATTCCGCCACGGGCGCGTTGCGATGAGCCAGCGATGCCCCGTCAACGCCACGGCGATTTCCGGGTAAATGTCCTGGATCCAGTGAAACATCCGCGCGCCCCGCAGCCGCGCGACCACCCATGCTCCGATCCCCAGCAGGGGCGGATCGGTCAGCGCCACCACGCGGTCGCCGCGGCGGACGGAAAGCATCAGCGCCCACAGCGCCCCGAGGGAAAAGGTCGCGAAGTCGGCGGCCTTCCCCGCGACGCCGGATCCCGCCCAGCGCGTGCCGCGCACGCGGCGGATTTCGACCCCGTGCCGGGTCTCCTGCGCAGGAATTCCCGCGGCGCCGGAATGGCTCGCGATCACGCGGACGCGCCATCCGCGCCCCGCCAGCTCCTCCGCCAGGTCGGCGAGGAGCTGCGCCGTGGCCGGCTCCTCGGGCCAGTAAAACCGGTTGAGGAAGACGATTTTTCCCGAAGGCGTCGATGGGCTCATCGGAAAGAGCCGGCCCCCGTGCTCAGGCATCGGGCGCCGCGGGTTTTCCGGTGCGGCGAAGCTCATTCGCCTTGCTCACGTTGAGAAATTCATAAAACCCCATCAGCCGGCAGAACACGAAACCGCGGTAGCCGTCGAGCCAGCCGCCGCGCAGCACGTAATGATAGAAAAACCGCAGCGTGGGACGGAAGGGCAGCCGGTGAACCAGGGCTTTCAAGCGGCGCTTGCGCGCGAGCGACGGATCGAGCGCCTTGACGGATCCGATCGGCGTTGTGCCGGCCAGGAGCCGCGCCTCCCAGTTCGAGTAGCGATTGTGCTTCTCCACCCACGTGTCGATCGTCGGGAAGGCGTAATGGTCCATGTCCGCTTTGAGGTATCCCGCGGCTCCCTGCAGGATCACATGCTCGTGGACCTCGTTGTCGCCGGATCGCGTGTCGTCCGCCCCTTCGAACTGTTCATAGCGGCCGAGCGGGTGACGAAAGCAGCGCAGGTTCCAGCTCGGGTAATATCCGCAATGGCGCAGCCACCCGTCGAGAAACCAGAACCGCCGGTTGACGTAATAGCCGTCGCGATCCGGATGGGCGACGACGCGCCGCAGCTCGTCGGCCAGTTCGGGCGTGATGCGTTCGTCGGCGTCGAGGATGAAGACCCACTCGTTTTTCCAGGCGATGTTGGCCAGCGCCCAGTTTTTCTTTTTGGGGAATCGCCCGTTCCACGCAAAATCCACCACGGTCGCGCCGCACTCCGCCGCCACGCCGTGGGTGCCGTCCGTGCTGCCCGAGTCGACGACCACCACCTCGTCCGCAAAACGGCACGACTCCAGGCAGGCGCGGAGATTCGCCCGCTCGTTTTTGGCGGGGATGAGAATGGAAATGGGACAGCGCTCGCTCATGGGTGGGGGGTGCGTCGCAGCCGGATATACTGCAGCGCCGCATCAAAGCAGAGCCAGAATGCGACGAGCACCGCGGCGTTGCCGAACGGAAACTCGACCAGCGAATAGAGGAGCACCACGCCGCAGCCTCCGAGGAGGTACGCCGGAATTCGTCCCATGCCGTGAGCCGCCCGCGCCTGCCGGAAGGGGACAACGCCGCAGAGAATCAGCAGGACGGTCCCGACAAATCCGGTCTCGGCCAGCGACTGCAGCCCGTCGGAATGGGCTGCGATGTAACTGTGCTCGTACTGCCGCCGCTCCTCGACGGGCCGCGGGCGCAGGAGCTGCAGCGCCTGTTCGAAACTGCCCAGTCCCCAGCCGAACAGCGGCCGTTGCCGGACCAGCTGCCAAGTGTCGGAATACAGTCCGATCCGCTCGCCGAGAATTCCCGTCCGCCACTGCCCGCGCGTGTCGTTCCAGCGCTCTTCCAGCGAATCGCGTCCGAGATAAAAAGCACCGCCGACCGTGACGAAAACGACGAGGGCGAGCGCGGCGACGGGCAGCCCCGCCGACTCCCCATGCGACCGGAGGCGACGAAGGGCCCGGAGCAGGACATCGCACACGGCGACCATGCCCACCAGGAGGATCAGGGCCACCCCGGCCCGCGAGCCGGCCAGAGCGGGCGTGACGGCCATCAGGAGGAGCCCGATCAGCCCCAACCCGACGGATCCGCGAATCGGCGCTCCCGAATTGTCCCGCTGCCCGTAATGAAGCAGCAGTCCGATCGACGCGGCAAAGAGCAGCGCGACATAAGCGGACCAGTGGTTCCCGTAGATGAAGGTCGCGAAAAAGCGCGGATTGGGCGACGGGACCCGGCCGAAAAACAAACCGTCGGAGGTCAGCTTCTGAAACGTGCCGAAAACCGCGAGCACAACGCCGTTGAGCGCGACCGCCACGAGCAGTCCGCGCAACGCGCGCCGTCGGCGCACGGTCAGCAACAGGTTGAAACACGACAGGTAGATCGCATCGAAGAGCCAGAGGTGCGCGAGTGAAACTCCCGGGTGCACGCTGCTGGGAACGGCGGCATGCGCCGGCCCGGTGTAGGCCAGCAGCGCCTCGCCGCCGAAAACCTTCGGCGTGAAACTCGGATTGAAGCAGCTGCAGGCCACCAGCGCATTGAATAGGATCAGCGGCCACAGCCATCGCAGCGGCCGCAGCGGCGTCACCGGCGAATGCACGCGGCGGAAAATCTCCGCGCCGCCGATGAGCAGCGCGAGACTGCCCCAGGCCGAAATGGCGAACCGCGCCCACGGAGCGCCGCCGCCGAAGGCCCACGACGAGAGCGTCACCAGGACCGCCAGGTGAACCAGCGTGAGCCGCTCCAGGAGGCTGGACTCGGGCGCGTCCGCGCCGCGGCGGCCGCCGCCCGGATTCGAGCCCGTCTTCGGCGAGTGGTTCACGGGGCGGGCGGGGGCAGCTGCCGGTAGAAGGCGGCGAGATCCGCGGCGGATTTGTCCCAGGAAAACTCCCGCAGCACCCACGCGCGGGCCCGCGTTCCGCGCTCGTGAAGCCGCTCTGCTCCCTCCGCCAGCGCGGCCGCCAGCGCCGGCGCGAAATTCTCCCAGGGCACGCACCAGCCGCGATCCTCGTCGTTCACGGCGGACCAGGGCGTCGCATCCGACACGAGGACAGGGACGCCGGCCGCCATCGCCTCGGCGATCACCAGGCCGAAATTCTCGGAGTGCGACGGCAGGAGGAAGAGCGACGCCACGGCGTAGGGGGCGGGCTGGCCCGCTCCGTCGAACACCACGGCCCGACCGCGGCCCCCGGCCCGGTCGATCCAGCCCTGCACGTCGTCGGCCGAATAATCCTCGGGCACCCCGACAATCATCAGGAGCCAGTTTTCCCGCGGCGCGGAGAGCCAGAGATCGACCAGTTCGCGCAGCCGTTTTTTCCGGTGAAAACGGGAATAGAACAACGCCACCGGCCGGTCGCCGGCCGACGGACAGCGCCGGAGCCAGGCCGCCCGCGCGGCGATCAGCTGGTCGGCCCGCGGCGCCGCCACGCCGTTTGGCGCCATGCAGACCGGCTGCCCGAAACCCAGCGCGCGAATTTCCTCCGCTTCCGCGGGACTGGTCGCGTGCCAGCCCTGGACCGCCTCGAACGCCGCCGGGTGGATGAAACGCCGCGCGGCCTGTTTCCTCCAGCGATGATGGTTCCATGCCCACGGGCTCATCATGCCGCGAGGGGAGAGCACAAGCCGGGCGCCACGTTCCCTCGCGCCGAGATGGGCATAGTGCAGCGTCCGCAGCCAGAGCCCGTGATGATGAATGACCTCCGCGGCGCTGTCGTGCACGGCGTGCTGCAGCCCGCGCGAGACGGAGAGCGCCTCCGGCCAGCCGAGCGGAAATGTCCGCACCGTCAGGCCGTTTTCCAGGCGGCACTCGGGTTCGCCGGGCGTGGTCGCGAGCAGTTCGACCGTCTCGCCGCCGCGGACCTGCGCGGCCGCCAGGCTGGGCACCGACACGCTCGGCCCGCCGCGGCGCTGCTCGAGGCTGGGCACGATGTGGCAGACGCGCATCGCGGCAGTCAGACGGGTTCGCCGCGCGGCTTGATCGGACGGCACGGATTTCCGGCGCACACCATCCGGGCGGGCAGATCCTTCACCACCACCGAGCGCGCGCCGACGACGCACAGCTCGCCGACGGTCACGCCGGGCCCGACGAAGACATCCGCCGCGAGCCAGGAATTTTCGCCGAGGACGATGGGTTTCCGCACGAGCGGCATCGACCATTGCAGGTAGTCGTGCGTGCCGGCGCAGAGATGGCAGTTCTGGCTGACATTCGCCCCCCGCTCGAGCGTGATGCGCGCCAGGTTGTAGACCGTGACGTTGCGTCCGATCATGCTGCCGGCCGCCATCGTCAGATTCCACGGAAAGATGATCTTCACCGAGGGAAAGACCACGACCCGTGACGGCTCGCTGATCTGCGCTCCGAACAGCGTGAGCAGGCGCGCGCGAAATCCGTGCAGCGGTCGCGGACTCCAGCGAAACAGCGTGCCCTGCACGACGGCCCACACGCACCGCAGGAGGATTTCACGCCGGGGATAAGGCGTCGCGGAATCCCGGCCGAGGTAGGGTTGTTCGGTTTGGGCCACTCGGAGGGAGTTTCCCGCGCGCCGTGCCCGGCGCAACGGGGAAAACGCCGTCATCGCGCGCGTGGCCCGGAAAGGAGGCGCGTGAAATCGGCGAGAAAATCCGTGGCGACCGTCGCGTAGTCGAAACGCCTCGCGTCGAGCCGCGCCCTTGCGGCCAGGCGCCGGCGGAGGTCGGGATCCGTCAGCAGCCCGGCGAAAAGATCCGCGAGCCGCGCCGCGCGCCCCGGATCGCGATGATCGAAGATCAGGCCGTTTTCACCGTGACGAATGACGTCGTTGTAACAGTCCAGCGCGGAGACGACCGGCACGGCCCCTGACGCCATCGCCTCGAGCGGCGCCACGCTCAGGCCCTCGCCTTTCTCCGCGAGGCTCGGATAACAGAAGATATCGAGCGTCCCGTAGACCGCGGCGAGCCTGGCCGCGTCGTAGATCGGCGGATCGAGGGTGATGTCCGCGCCGGCGCGCGCCGCCAGGTCGCGAAGGCCGGCGACATAGCCCTCGCCGCCGCCGCCCTCGGAGATTTTTTGCGGACCCACCAGGCGAAGCTTCCACGGCGGCAGACCGGGCCGCCGCGCCAGGTCGGCTGCGGCGCGAAGCAGGATCTCGATGCCTTTCTCGGGATGCATTCGGCCTACGTAGCCGATCGTCACGATGTCCGCCGTCCTCGGCGGCTGCTGGTGCAGCGCCCAATCCATCGGGTTCGGCAGCACCAGGGTCCGCGCGGCGAGCCGGGGATTTTCCCGGATCACCTCGTCGCGCACGGCCTGGCTGGTGGCGACCAATCGGTCCACGCGGCCATAAGCCTTGGCCTGCCCCTTCGGCATGCGTCCCAGCACGGTCACCACGCGGCCGGCGGACGGCTTGAAGCGCGGGAGATAGACCGGCAGCGCGACGGTGTGGCAGACGACGACGTCCGCCGCCGGGAGGCGGGGGTACACGCGCATTCCCCACCGAAGATCGAGCCAGAGGTTGAGCGGAAGCCGGCGCGTGTGGGTGAACCCCTTCACTCGCACCATGCGGATGCCGCCGATCGTTTCCTCGTCCGGGAAGCCCGGCCACGTCCGGGAAAAATAGGTGATCTCATGGCCCGCGTCCGCGAACTCCTGGGCGAGCCGAAACCAGATTTTTTCCATGGCGCCGCCGGCGACGGCAGGCACCGGCAGGAAAAACCCGCCGACCACGGTGATCTTCATCAAGTAGAACGCACCGGGCGCGGAATCACGTGGCGGACCGCGTCCAGGAGGCCGGCGGTGGCCTGGCGGTACGTGTAGTTCGCGATGCGCGCCGACACCCGCGTCCGGAACGGGGCGAGATCGGCGGCCAGCGCGGCGCGGAGGCGTTCGCGGAGCTGGGCCGCATCCTCCGCGCGGAAGACCCAGCCGGTCTCGTTGTCGGTCACGAGATCGCGCTGGCAGCCGACGCGGTCGCTGACAAGGCACGGTACGCCCAGGTGCATCGCCTCGTTGACCGCGAGGCCCCACGTCTCGTACAGGCCGCGGGAGGGCAGCGCAAAGACGTCGGCCAGCAGGTAGCGCGCGGGCATCTCGCTCTGGTTCGCGAACGGCAGGAAATGAACCTGGCCGGGAGCGGCGGAGCGGGCGCGCTCCCGGAGCGCGGGGGATTCGACGCCGTCGCCGGCCAGCACAAGGGCGGTCCCGGGCTGGTTTACCTCCAGAAACGCCTCGAGGAGTTCCCGCGGCTGCTTCGCCGGCACGAATTTTCCCGCGAAGAGCACCACGCGGGTCGAGGCGGAAATCCCCAGCTGCTCGCGCAACCGCACGGCTTGGGTCCGGTGGCCCGGATTCGCCGGATCGAAAAATGTCTCGTCGACGGCGTGCGGCGCGAAGAACAGCCGCCGGGTCGGAACCCCCAGCGCCGTGAAGTAATCGCGGTTCGCCTGGCCGACAAAGGTCAGCGCCGAAAACTGCGCATAGATCCAGCGCTGGGCCAAGGTGCGCCACGTCCTTCCAGCCGGGCGGCCGATGAAATGGGAATCGCCGCGGAAAATCAGCGGGATTCCCCGCCAGCGCGCCCAGATGATCGCGCGCAGGTGGCTCGCATACGCATAGCCGAACATCAGGACCGCGTCCGGCCGCCAGGCGGCGAGGCGGCGGGGCAACGCGGGATTGCGCAGGCCCCAAAAATGATCCGTCCCGGGCCGCGCGGCGGAGTTGGGCACGAACTCGTGGTCGTGGCCGGCGAGCAGGTCGATGTCCCACTTGAACACGGCGCCGAACCCCGGGTCCCTTTGCTCCGTCACCCCGAAATCCCAGAGGTAAAACACGCGGAGCCGCAGCTCCGGCTCCGCGGCGAGGCGGCGGAACCAGGGACTGTAGTACTGGACCGGATGCGAGAGCACCACCGCGAGGCGGATCGGCGAAGGTGCGCTCATCGGACGCTCCGGAGTTCCGGACGGCGGGAGTTGGTCTTGTGGACGAACGGCGCGCACGCGATCACGACGACCATCACGCCCTGGAACACCGAGGTCACCAGCACGCTGGCCACCATTTCGAACGAAGCGGCGATCCCGAGGAAAATCGTGAAGGCGACAAAACCCTCCAGGGAGATCACCAGTTTCGTGGTGAAATATTTCTCGAACCACGCGCAGAGCCAGCCGAGGACCAGCCCGAGCAGAAGACTGCCGAGCCACGGCCCGAAATTTCCGTAGGCTTCGGGCAGAAGCCCCCACGCGATGTAGGCGCGAAAACTCGACGCGAGGTCCTGCCGGCCGAAATGGACGTTGAGCATCACCTGGCCCTCGTGCGTCCGCGGCTTGTCGGGCCAGAAAATGCGCGGGATCAGCAGCGGCGGAATGAGCGAGTACGTCGCGCCGTGCAGCAGCGGCGTGCCGTGCGTCTCGGTCTCGTCCATGACGTAGAGCAGATTCTGCAGGTTGTTGATCCGCGAAAACACGCTGCCCTTCTCCGCGCCCTCCTCCCGCAAGGCGGTCGTCGTTCCGTTCCGGGTGAGGGCCTCCCAGCTCGTCTCCACCCATTCCTCGTACCGTGCCGGCATCTCGCCGAGGGCCACAAAGGGAATGAACTCGTCGGTGGTCTCCCAATGGCGGACGCGCATCTCGTATTTCCCGACGCTGAGAAATCCCAGCAGCGACAGCACGCACAGCAGGAACCGCCACGGAATTTTCTGCGAACCCCAGAAAAGCCCGATCGCCGTCGCCGCAATGAAGCCGGTCGTCGACGACAGCAGGAGCGCCGCTCCGGTCAGCAGGCAGTTCAGCGCGAACAGCGCCCAGAAGAAAACCACGCTGGGCAGCGAGGCCCGGCCCGAGCCGATCTCCAGCGCGATGACGAAAAACCCGCAGAGGGCCGCCACCGAGGTCAGCGTCGTGACGACCGACTCCGCGCCGCTCGGCAGCATGCTCATCAGGCCGGAGAGCATCTCCAGGCTCTGCAGCAGATAGTACAGGGAGGTGAAGAGAATGAGCGAGTACCCGATCCGCCGGAGCCCGCTGTTGCCTTCGAGCGTGATGATCTTGAGCGCGTGGGAAACGGGCCGCGCCGGCGCGAGCACCTGCATTCCGAACGTCCAGCTCGCCGTCAGCGCGAGCAGGAAGGCCAGGACCTCGTAGCCCGACTGGCGGACGAGCGCCGGGGAGTAGGGCAGGATCGCCTCGTTGCGGATGGCGATCGGCAGCCCGTAGACCACGAGGTGCTGGATCACGAGCAGCGGAAAGAGCGGAACGCTGATGCCGCGATCCTTCCAGGCGAGCAGGGCGACCGCCGCGCCTGCCCCCATCGCCGTCAACGCCACGCTGCCGGTGCTGCCGGTGAGCGCGAGATAGCCCGCCGCCAGCAGCGTGAGGGCCAGCACGGGGACCACCGAATAGCCGACGATCTTCCGCGCCCCGACGGCGACATCGGAGGTCAGGGTGAAACGGTCAATGTTGCGCCGGGGTTCGGCGCTCATCGTCTTTTCTCCACGGCCTGGTCAAAGAGGGCGCACTGCTGCCGCGTGCGGGCCCGGGCCGTGTGCAGCGAGGCGAAGGTTTCCTCCGCGCGCGTGGCCGGCAGGGCGGTTTTTCCGTCCAGCACCTGCTGGAGAAACTGCGACACCGGGTCGACTCCGCCGCGCGCCGGGAAGGGTGCGACGACCGCGAATCCCAGCGCCGACACCATCCGGTCGAGCGCCGAGCCGGGCGGGGTCAGCGCCAGCACCGGTTTCCGCGCGAGGAAGCAGGCCGCGGTCTTCGACGGGTTGTACGCCATGTCGTCCGAACCCGTGATGACGACCGCGTCGGCCGCCAGCATCGTCTTGAGCGCGGTGAAATAACCGACGCGCTCCGGCCGCTCCTCCACGAGGTCGCCGACGCCGAATTCCTCCGCCACCGGCCGGACGGAAGGCTCCCGGCCCTTCGCCGGCGCGTAGCTCGTGCCGATGAAATGAAACCTCAGCCGCGCCGCCGCGCCGGGGTCGACCGCGCGCATCGCCTGCACGCCGGAGAACAACCGCTCCAGCGCCCGCCGCATGATCGGGCCGGCGGCGCCGACGCTGACGAGATGGAGTTTCCCCTCGATGCGAACGAACGCCGGCAGCAGGCCCGGCTGCGCGCGCGCTTTCTCGAAATCGGTTTCCGGCGCGCCAAACGGAACCACCGCCGAGGGCTTCGCCGCGAACCACGGGTAGCGTCCGCCGAGCTCCGTCAGATAATCCGCGCTCACCGCGGTGAAGCCGGCGGCATCCCGCCACGCCGGCCCTTCCATCCTCGCGGCCTGCCAGCGGGCGAAACGATACTTCCATCCGCCCGGCGGAGGCGGCGCTCCCGGACGGTCGTAATAGTCGGTCTGCCACGGGTCCTGGAGATCGACGACGAACGGCACGCCGAAGCGTCTCCGCCAGCGGCGGCCCAGCGCCGTGACGACGAACTGCGTGGTGGAGAAATAAACGAGGTCGAATTTTTCCCCGGCCAGCAGCCGGTCGCCCTCGGCCTTGATCCGGAGCCACGCCCGGTAGCCGATATTTCCGAGGCCCAGCCGGCGCGCAGCCTTCACGGGCCACGCCCCCACGCGGTGCACCGGCACGTCCGCCGGGACGGTTTCGGCGAGCAGCGGATCCACCGGCGCCTCGACGACGGCGGAGTCGACCGCGAGCACGACCGGTTCCCAGCCATTCTCGCGATAGAAGGGAAGGCTCATCCGCACGCGCTGCATGTCCGGCGCGTTCGTGGGCGGAAAATGCGGGCTGATGATCAGGACGCGGCGCATCGGATCACGGCCGCACGGGCTTCGAGAGCGCGCCTTCGACGGCCGCGAGCAGCCGCGGAGCGTCATGCTCCCAGCTGAACTCCGCCACCGCCGCCGCGCGCGCAGCCGCCTGGCTGGCGCGGAGGCGGCCGCGGTTTTCCAGGAAATGTTCCAGCGACACCGCGAGTTCCGCCGGTTCGCCGGGCGGCACCAGCAGGCCGCACGCGGGAGCGGCCTGCATCACCTCCGACTGCCCGGCGGTCGCGGTGGCAATGACGGCGAGGCCCGCGTTCAGATACTGCAGGATCTTGTTGGAAATCGTGATGTCCCGATTGCGCGGCGAACGGGACTCGAGCGCGAGCCCGATGTCGAACTCCGCGAGCTTCGCCGGCAGCCGATCGGGCGCGACGGGGACGATGAATCGAAGGTCGTTGCGGCGCGCGTCGGGGACGAGGGCACGGAGTTCGTCCCGATATTCCGCGCTGACCGCGCCCATCAGATGCACCCGGCTCCGCGTCTGCGTGAGCGCCCAGGTGGCCAGGAACCTCTCGAGGCCGCGGCCCGGGCCGATCGTCTGGGAAAACCAGACCAATGCGGGCGGTTCGTTTCCCGCCGGGCGGTCGAGCCGTGACACCCGCTGGAGGGGGAACGTGTTCCGCAGCACGATTGGCGCCGGACGATGGTGCACCTGCGCCAACGCCGCCGCCATGCTCTCGGACGGGACCGACGTGTAGACGGCGCGATCCAGCGCGAAGGCTTCCGCTTCGCGCAGCAGGCGCAGCGGACGGGTCCGGCGGTCGTCCTCGAGCAGGTCCTCGGAATACCAGTCCTCCAAATCCACCGCCACGCGCCGTCCGTCGCGAATCAGGGGGCCGGCCGCCCAGAGCGGAATTTCCGTGTGCGCGATCGTCAGGTCGGCGGGATGCGAGCGGGCCAGGCGCAGCAGCGCGTTCGCCGGCCCGAGCGACTGCGCGGACTCGATCCGCGCCAAACGACAAAGGCGGCGGGCGCCCCACGTGCCGGCGCGCTGGAAAAGCCGGGAGAACCGCGCCGATCGGTTTTCGCGCCGGTAATCCAGCACCTTCCGGCGAAAGGGCAGTCCGCGCATCAGCTCGAGATCGAGCCGCTCGAAATCCTCGCGCATCGAGACCGACATCACCGTGACGTCGTAGCCGGCGGCGCCCAGCGTCGTCGCCTCCTTCACCACCCGCGGATTCCGGCAGAGGTGCGAGGACGTGAGGATGAGGATGGTCCTGGGGCTCATCGCTGCATCCGGTGCTTCAGCCGCCAGACATTTCTCCAGCCGATGACCCGCGCCAAGGCGGCCGTCTTCGGCCCCATGGCGGGGCGTCCCACCGATTCGCCGAAGCGCCGGACCTCCGCCTCCGCCCGCGACAACAGATCGGCCGGCGCCGGATAAAAATCATGGACAAAGCGCCGCCAGTATCCCGCGCAGGCGCGCCGCGTCCGCGGAGAATCCTCCGCCGCGAGGAGCCGCCCGGTGATCGAGACGAGCGACTGGAATTGCGAGCGCCGAGCCTGGTCGCTGCGCTGCTGGCTGAGGCTTCCGGCCAAGCCCGACCGATAATAGCTCCGCGCCGCGTCGTCCGCGCAAAACGCCAGGCCGGAACCGGCGAGCGCCACGCGGGCGAAATATTCGCCATCGTCGTTGAGCGAGAGCGTTTCGTCCCACGGGCCGGCCCGGTCGGCGACGGCGCGCGGAACCAGCCAGGCCGAGGGATGCATCATCGCGCCGGTCTCGCCGGCCTGGATCAGAAACTCCACGGGCAGGAAGTCGCGGAACACGGCTTCATCGACAAAACGCGCCCGCTGCGGATCATCCGTGAACCGTCCCCACCGGCAGGATGCGATGCGGTCCGCCGGGCTCCGTCCGAGCAGCGGGATCTGGGCGGAAATTTTTCCCGGGGAGAGCAGGTCGTCCGCATCGAGATATTGGATGAACTCGCCGCGCGCGGCGCGCAGGCCCGCGTTCCGCGCGGCCGCGGCGCCGCGATTTTTCTGGTCGATGACGCGCACGCCGCGCGGTTCGTGCGAACGCGCGATCGCGCGGCTGGAGTCGGTGGACCCGTCGTTGACGACGATGATTTCCTTTTCCGGCCAGCTCTGGGCCAGCGCCGATTCCAGCGTTGCGGCGAGCCACCGCTCAGCGTTGTAACAGGGGATGATGATGCTGACGAAGGCCGGTGTCATCGCTTCAGCGCCTCGCGCCAGCAGTGCTGGAAATACCAGCGTTTCGAATGCGCGACGTAGTGGTGCATGACGGCGGCGCACGCCAAGGCCTCGGGCGGCTCGGGCAGCGTCACATAGTCGGCGCGCGACGCGACCGTGCAGCGGCGGCCGGCGACGAGCATCGCGATCAACGCCTGCTCCAGATAATAACTGGTGCCCTCCCGGGCGGTCAGCGCACTCGTCCAATGCTCGAGCCGCTCCCAGTCGATTTCACCGCCGTTCAGTCCCGTCAGGCCGACGTTGACCAGCTCCGCGACCGGTGCGCCGGCCAGCTGGTTCATCAGCGGGCGGGAATAGCCATAGGACGTTTCGCAGTCGATCGCGTGCAGGGGGCCGGCCGGGCGGTCGAGCCACGCGACGAGCAGGTGCGGACAGGCGAAGAACAGCAGGTCCGAATCGAGCACGAGCTTCCACCCGGCGCGGCCGGCGTGGACATCGGTCAGTTTCCGGATGTTCGGGTAATTCGTCCAGCGCTCCCGCAGCACCGGGAATTTCGCGGCGGGCAGATGGTCGTCGAGCCGGGCGACGATCTCCGCCTGCGGAACGAACACGATTCCGGGGAACAGGCGGTGAAGCGGCGCGCGAAATTCCTCGGCGAGCGAGCCGTCGTCGTAAATCACCGGAGCAAGTCTTCGTCCCGTCTGATGCGCAAAACTCCAGAGGCAGAATGCGGTCTGGTACCAGAAGCGCCGTCCGGTGAGGAGGTGCAGCTCGAGCGGCTCGCCCGTGGCCGGCGCCGGAACCGGCAGGTCGAGCGCCGCGCGCTCCATCTCGCGGCGGCCTTCCTCCGTCCGGCGCATGACGAAGGGCCCGCCCGCCGCGCGGATGTCCCGCAGGCGGTTCACGGGCCGGTGCCAGAGCTGGTAAGCCAGTTTGCCGAGGCCGGCGGCCCGAAGGGTTTCGCGAAGGGACATCGGTAATGGAGGCGGAATCAACGCGCGACGGAATCCTGCGCTACCTTGGCAGCGCCGCGAGGCCTTCGAAATGCCCGCAGGCCCCCTGCCAGCGGATGCGGGCGGCGGGGTGTGACCAGGGACGGTGGGCGAACCAGGCCTTGAGCTTGCGCAGGGGGACGGTCGGCGCGGCGATTGGGCCCCAAGGGCACGCGTCGTGCCGGGCGAGGACCTGCACCCAGGACCTGGCGATCCCGCGGTTCAGGCGGGCGAGATAATCGGCCTGCACGCGTGCCGTCGGAATCAGATGGATCAGCGAAAGCGCGGGGAAATATCCGACTTCCCAGCCGCTTTCCATGATCGCGAGGACGATGTCGTTGTCGCCGCCCGAGGTCAGGTCCGCGCCGCGCCGATCGGTGGGCCGGCCGTCTCGCGGCGCGTCGAGCCAGGGTTGCACCGCCTCGCGCCGCAGGGCCATGCCCGCGCCGATCGGCGCGAAGGCCGGATAAATTTTCCTCTCTTCGCCATGCGGCCGCAGCCCGCTCGAAATCTTGACGGCCATGCCGAGATCGCGGCAGGCGACGAGCCCGTCGAATTCCCGCACCCAAGCCGGCGGGACCGTTTCAAATTCCGGAAGGCTTCGTCCGCCGAGCGCGCCGATCCGCGGATGCGCCGCAAACAAGCCGACGACCGCGGCGAGATAATCCGGGGCCAGGACGTTGTCGTCGTCGACCATCACCACGATCTCGGCGCGCGCCTCCTCAAACCCGCGGCGCCGGGCGGCGGTCAGCCCCAGGGCGGGCTCGCGGCTCACGCGGATGTTTTCCGGGGCGATGTCCTGCACGGCGGAGAGATCGACCGGCGGCGCGGACGCATTGTCGACCAGGACAGTTTCCCAGCGCGACGGCGCGAGGGTCTGCGCGCGCAGTCCCGCGAGCGTGCGGCGGAGATGGGTGCGATCCGGACGGTGGGTGGGAATGACGACCGAAATGTCCACGTTCAGATGGCGGTCAGCGGACGCGCGCCCATCGCGCCAGCTCGACGGGCAGCATATTGACGGGATCGGCGTTCCGGTAGGTGACATTCATGGCGGGCATGAGGAGGTTGGCGACGAGCAGGAAGCGCGCGATGCGAATTGCGGGTTCGATTCCGCGAAGGGCGATGAACCGCTCGACCCCGAACAGGACCAGCGGCAGGAGCATCGTCGGAGAACGGCTCGTGTCGGACGCGAGCACCGACATCACCGCCAGAGGCGCCGCCGCCAGCAGCGCCGGAAACCAGGCCGCGCGCCGCTCGTCCTTCCGCCAGCCTCCCCCGATGGCGACGGCCACCCAGACCCAAGCCGCGCGAAGACCCATGAACCAACCCAGGCTGACCCACGGCCACCACGCCGGGATGCCGCCGAGGACGTACCGCCAGTATCCCTCCGAGGAAGCGCCGGAAAGGTGCAGCACGTTTCCGAGTCGAAGCGCGAGATAGGCACCGATGCTTGCCGCTGCGGCGAAGGTGGCGACCCGAATTCGTCCCGCAGCGCCGAGCGCCTGATGACGCACCCAGAGCGCGAGCGGCAGCGCGAGAATGAAACGCTCGTCGACCCACGGCCCGATCGCGGCCGCGAGCAGGAGCAGCCCGGCGGAGGGTTGAAGCGCGATCGCGACCAGCGCGGCGGCGTACCAGGCGTCGTTGATCCCCAGCCAGCTCGTGACCGTCGCGGTCGCGCCCGTTGTCGCAATCAGCGCGGTCGTGAAAGCGGCGGCCCGCCAGTCGCGCGTGCGGGCGGCCATCACCCAGGCGCACTGCGCCAGGAGCAGGACCAATCCAATCCACGGAACCGCGAGCGCCGCCCGTCCGTGAAGCGCCAGCGTCTTGGCCAGCAGCACGGGCGCCACGCGCCACGCCAGCGCCGCGTCGGCGAGCGGCGCGCCCAGGGGAGCGTCGCACTGCTGGATGAACTGCAGGCCGCGGTCCCAGTAGACCGAGCCGGGGACCGGCTGCGAAAAGATCCAGAGCCGCGGACACTGGAAAAACAACGCGAGGGCGAGGGAGCCGAGGACAATCGCCGCGACACGGAGCCAGCGCGGGTGCGGCGTTGCTTGCGCGGAAGGATTCAATTCAACGCGGCGCTCCTTCGCGCCACCCGCGCACCACGGCGGGTGTGCCATAAGCGATGGAGCCGGGGGCCAGATCCTTCGTGACGACCGCACCCGCGCCGACGACGCAGCCGTCGCCGATCGTCACCCCGCCGAGCACGGTCACCCCCGCGCCGAGCCACACATCGCGACCGATCTTCGTCGGCAACAGGACGTCAGCCTGCGTCCGCACCGGTGTGCCAAACGCCGGGACCGCATGGTTCGACGACAGGATGCTGCAGTGCATCGCGATCAGGCAGTGGTCGCCGATCGTCACTCCGCCATGACCGTAGACTACGGTGTAGGGCCCGAGATAGACGTGTTCGCCGAGCGCGATCGAACCGCCATGGGCGTTGAGGATCACACCGCGCTCGCAGCGAAGATTCGCGCCGGCCTGGATGCGTCCACGCTGGTTGCGCGCCGCGCCGCAACGGCCCTCGACCTGTGCGCCGATCATTGCGCCGGACCCGAGTTCGACTCCGCGCCGGCGCAGCCCGCGGGCCCGCACCGCGCCGCGAACGCTCCGGAAAAAATCAACGAGCATCATGGTCAGGCCAACGGGTGAATCGCGGGCGAATGGATCGGGAGCGTGGACATTTCATTCGCGTCGTTTCGCGGTCGGCCGGTCACAGCGGCTCGCTCGTCCAGCGGCAGGGCAGGTCGACGGGGCCGATCGTGTGAATTGGGGGACGTCCCGGATAATGGCGCGGGGAGACAAAGGCGAACGCGACCGCCTCGGGTTTGTGGTCGAAATCCCCGGACTTGTCGCCGAGCCACGCGGACAGGCTATAGTTGCCGGAGTGCAGCGCCAGATGCGGCACCTCCCACGTGCAGGTGCCGCGGCGCGATTCGGCGGGTGGCTGCACGGGCGGATGCGTCCGCATGTTGCTCCCGAAGAGCGGCCGGCCTTCCGCCGTCGAAAGAATGAAGCCGGCCGCCGGACGCAACGGCTGCGTCGCCTCGTAGCTGACCCGCACCACGAGGTCGCCGGCCTCGAGCCTGGCGCGGTCGACCTCCACGCGGGTGATCGACGGTTTCGCGCCGGCCGGAAAATCGGCCGCGAGTTCCGACTGCGGGCGATGATAGCGGGCGACGACGTCCTGGATCGATCCGGCGGCGGCGACGCGTCCGGCCTCCAGCAGCAGGCCGGTCTGGCAGATGCTTCGGAGCGCCTCGAGGTTGTGGCTGACGAAAAGCACGGTCCGGCCCGAGCGCGAAATCGCATCCATCCGGCCGAGGCATTTTTTCTGGAAGGCGGCGTCGCCGACGGCGAGGACTTCGTCGACGATCAGGATTTCCGGCTCGAGATGCGCCGCGACCGAGAAGGCGAGCCGCACGTACATCCCGCTCGAGTAATGCTTCACCGGCGTGTCGAGGAACCGGTCGACTTCGGCGAACGCCACGATCTCGTCGAACTTCCGGCGGATCTCCGCGCGCGTCATCCCGAGAATCGCGCCGTTGAGAAAGATGTTCTCGCGTCCCGACAGCTCCGGGTGGAAGCCCGTGCCGACCTCGAGCAGGCTGGCCACGCGCCCGCGCAGCGTGATGCGCCCTGTCGTGGGTTCGGTGATGCGCGAGAGGATTTTCAGCAGCGTGGACTTGCCCGCGCCATTGCGGCCGATGATCCCGACGACCTCGCCGCGGTTGACGGCGAAGCTCACGTCGCGCAAAGCCCAGAAATCCTCACTGGTCGACGCGGCGCGCCGGCGCCAGCGGCGGATCAGCCCGTGCGTGAGCGTATCCCGCAGCGTGTCATGGCGCGCCTGATGCGCGAGGCGGTACCGCTTGCCCAGGTTCTCGACGGTGATGACGGGTTCGGCCATGGCGCGGGTCAGATCAGGTCGGCGAACCCGCGCTCCATCCGGCGGAAATACCAGATCCCGCTCGCCAGCAGCAGCGCGGTCACGCCGATCCCGATGAAGAGCCCCGGAAGATAAAGCGGGACCTCCGCGCCGAGCAGGCACCAGCGAAAGCCGTCGATGACGGCGACCATCGGGTTGAAGGCGAACAGCACGCGCCAGCTCGGGACGTTGTTGGTGCTGAAGCCGACGGGGGAAAGGAAGACGCCGAGCTGGAGCAGGAAGGGGACGATGAAGCGAAAGTCGCGGAAGCGGACCGTCAGGGCCGTCAGCCACAGCCCGGCGCCGAGCGCCGCGAGCAGCGCGAGCAGGGTGTAGCAGGGGAGGGCGATCACGTGCCAGTCGGGCGGAAAATTCCACCACACGCAGAGGACGGCGTAGAGCACCGCGACCATCAGGAAGTCGACCAGCGCGACCGCGAGCGCCGACAGCGGCACGACGAGGCGCGGGAAATAAACCTTGGAGATCAGGTGCGTGTTGCTCACCAGGCTGCTGCTGGCGCTCGAGAGCGCGTTCGCGAACAGCTGCCACGGCAGCAGCCCGGCCATCACGAGGAGCGGGTAGGGCACGTTGCCCGACGGCATTTTCGCGAGACGCCCGAAGACGAAGGTGAACACGACAAGGGTGATCGCCGGCTGGAGGAGCGCCCACGCGACGCCGAGCACGGTCTGCTTGTAGCGGACCTTGATGTCGCGCCACGCGAGGAAGCCGAGCAGCTCGCGATAATGCCAGACGTCGCGCCAGTAGTGCGCCTCGGCCCGCCCGGCTTCGAGCACGAGCTCGGGCGAAACGGGAGGGGCAAGTTCGGCGGCGGGGCTCATGCGCCGGGAACGATGCGGTTGAAAGAGGAAAGTTGAAAGTTGAAAGCCGAGCCGTCGCGGAGCGGAGCGTTCGGTATCGGACCGGACGCGGGCCGGTCCCGCCTTTCGACGTCTCGTTTCAGGCTCCCAACTCGACGGGTTCGGCTCATTCGGGAAGAAGCGCGGCCAGGCGGGCCTGGAACTGCGGATACGAAAAGTGCCGCGCGCGCGCGCGGATCGCGGCTTCGTCCCATGGACGCCGGAGCGATTCCACCGCCGCCGCGGCGATTCCCGGCACGTCGCCGTAGCGCACCAGCAGGCCGCTTTCGGGCGTGATCACCTCCGGCGTCCCGCCCGCGCGCGCGCCGAGGCACGGGCGCCCGTGCGCCATCGCCTCGAGGTAAACCAAGCCGAAGCCCTCCTTTTCGCTGGGCAGGGCGAACAGCCGGCAGCGGTCGAACTCCCCGCGCAGCTGGTCATCCGCGACAAACCCGGCGAACTCCACGGCGCCGGCCAGCTTCAAGCCCCGCGCGAGCTGATAAAGCCGCGTCTGGTCGTCGCCGCGTCCGACGATGCGGAGTTTCGCCCGCGGCTCGGCTTTCAGGATCTCCGGCATCGCCGCGATGAGATGGTCGATCCCCTTGTAACGATCGGCGCTGGCGAGCCGCGCCACGGTGAGAATGACGGGGACCTCCGCGGGCGGCGCCGGAGCGCCGGGCTTGGGCTCGAGCTGCGGATCCAGCGCGTTCGGGAGAACGACGAGCCGGTCGGGATCGAGTTTGATCCGGCGAAGGATTTCGCCGCGGGTGAACTCGCTGATGCAGAAGATCCGGTCGGCGCCCCGCAGCGCCTGGCGGGTGAAGAACGAAAACGGCCGCCAGACCTCGATGCCGTGCGCGACGAGGACATAGCGCAGGCGCCGGCGAAAAAACCGCGTCACCCAGGCGACGCGGAGCTGGGCGACGTGGCCGCAGACGATCAGGTCGGTGCCCTTGCTCAGGCGAAGCGCCTCGCGGACGAACCTCACCTTGTCGCCGCTGCACACGCTCCACTCGGCCAGGGACGGTCCGCTGCACTGCTTGAGGTCGGTGGTGTCGACCACGCTGTCGTTCAGCTCTAGGAAACTGACCCGTCCTCCGCTCGGATCCATCAGCGCGCACAGGGCCTTCAGGTTAAGCCGCAGGATGCGCGGTATCCCGCTATCCGTCGTGAGGAGCTCCGGCGCCAGCA
>JAQGON010000224.1 GCA_028293565.1 Verrucomicrobiota bacterium
GCCAGATCATGAGGAAACTCTTGGCGAGGATGAGGATCCATCCTCCCAGCAGGATCCGCTCGGTGCGCCGGTTCCGTTCGCGGCCGCGCGTGACGTGCACGTCCTGAACGAAGCTGCGCTCGAAGTCCGGCGGAGGACGGCGCGTGATCAACTGGAGGAGGTTCGCAAACATAATGGCGCTGGGACTTGAAACCTAGCGCAAACGCGGCGAAATGAAAGTGCCGTGTCGCCTCCCGTGCCGTCCGCCCAGCCCCCGCCCGAGTCGGAGAGTCCCCGGCTGGGCTCCGCCAGCTCCGCCGCGGCCGGCTTGGCGGCGGTCGCGAAGACGGCCAGTTTCGGGTTGCGGAACGTCGGCGTGATCCGCGGCGCGAAGCTGCTGCTGGAGGTGAACCAGAAGGACGGCTTCGACTGCCAGTCGTGCGCGTGGCCGAGCCCCGACGGCGACCGTCATACGTTCGAATTCTGCGAAAACGGCGTGAAGGCCGTCGCCGACGAGGCGACTCCGAAGCGCATCGGCCGCGATTTTTTCGCGCGCCATTCGGTCGTCGAGCTGAGCCGGCAGAGCGATTACTGGCTGAACCGGCAGGGGCGGTTGACCGAGCCCATGGTCCTTCGCCCGGATGCGGCGCATTATGTGCCGATCGCGTGGGACGAGGCCTTTTCGCTGGTGGCGGCGGAATTGCGCGCGTTGCCGTCGCCGGACGCCGCCGCTTTCTACACGTCCGGGCGGACGAGCAACGAGGCGGCCTTTCTCTACCAGCTCTTCGTGCGGCAGTTCGGCACCAACAACCTGCCCGACTGCTCGAACATGTGCCACGAGTCGAGCGGCGCGGCGCTCGGCGAGAGCATCGGGGTGGGCAAGGGCACGGTGAAGCTCGACGATTTCCTGCTCGCCGACGCGATCTTCATCATCGGGCAGAATCCCGGGACCAATCATCCGCGCATGCTTTCCACGCTCGAGGAGGCGAAGGCGAAGGGGGCGATGATTGTGTCGGTCAATCCGATGCCGGAAGTGGGAACCGAGCGGTTCAAGAATCCGCAGCATTTCATGAACCCGCTGAAGGTTCTCCCGACGCTGTTGGGGAAGGGCGCGCACCTCGCGGACCTGTGGCTCCAGCCGCGGGTCAATGGCGACCTCGCGCTCTTCAAGGGGATCATGAAGGAGATGCTGGCCGCAGAGGATGGGGCGCCGGGAAAGGTTTTCGATCACGCCTTCATCCGCGAGCACACGTCGGGCTATGAGGAACTCGTGGCGGACCTGCGCGCGACGGCCTGGCAGTCGATCGTGGACGACTGCGGCGTCCCGCGCGACCAGATCGCCGCCGCGGCCGCGGTGGCGCTGCGTTCGCGGGCGATCATCTGCTGCTGGGCGATGGGCCTGACCCAGCAGCCGAACTCGGTTGCGACGATCCAGATGGTGGTCAATTTTCTGCTCCTCGGCGGCAATCTTGGGCGGCCCGGCGCCGGGGTCTGCCCGGTGCGCGGCCACTCGAATGTCCAGGGCGACCGGACGATGGGCATCTTCGAGAAGATGCCGGATTCCTGGCTCGACCGGCTCGATGCGGAATTCGGATTCAAGTCTCCCCGCCGCCACGGCCTCGACACGGTGGAGTCGATCAAGGCGATGCACGCCGGAAACGTGCGCGTGTTTTTCGCCATGGGCGGGAATTTCCTTTCGGCGACGCCCGACACCGAATTCACGGCGGAAGCCCTGCGCCGCTGTTCGCTGACGGCCCAGGTGTCGACCAAGCTCAACCGTTCCCATCTCGTGACGGGCCGCACGGCGTTGATCCTGCCGTGCCTTGGCCGCACGGAGCGTGACCTGCAGGCCGGCGGCGAACAGTTTGTCACCGTAGAGGACTCGATGAGCGTGATAAATCCTTCCCGCGGGCGGCTCGAGCCGGCTTCACCGCATCTGCTGAGCGAGACGGCCATCGTCACCCGGCTGGCGCGGGCCGTGCTGGGCGCATCGTCGACGGTTGCGTGGGAGGAGCTGGCGGGAAATTACACGCTCATCCGCGATCACATCGCCGGGGTGATTCCGGGATTCGAGGAGTTCAACCGCCGCATCGCCGAGGGCGTATTCTACCTGCCGAACAGCGCGCGCGACCACCGCGAATGGAAAACGGCGTCGGGCAAGGCGGGCTTCGTCGTCGCCCCGATTCCCCGACGGGCCTTTCGCGACGGCGAATACGTCATGATGACCATCCGCACGCACGACCAGTTCAACACCACGGTCTACGGACTCGATGACCGCTACCGCGGCGTCTACGGCGGGCGACGGGTGGTTTTCATGAATGCCGAGGATCTCGCCGTCGCCGGTCTGCAGCAGGGCCAGTTCGTCGACCTTGCCAACCGCCACGGCGGAATCGAGCGCGTCGCGAAACATTTCATGATCGCGCCGTACCGGATCCCGCGCGGATGCGTCGCGACTTATTTCCCCGAGGGCAATGTCCTTGTTCCCGTGGACAGCGTGGCCGCGAAGAGCAACACGCCCACCAGCAAGTATGTGATCGTGACGATTGCCCCGACCGCGGACGTGGCAGCTGCCCTGGAAAGTCGCCGCGCCGGGGCCGCGGATTAGAGTTGGGCAGGTTCGCGCGTTGCTTAATCAGCTGCGACCCACCATCTTCAGCGGCGGATTCGTCGCCGGAACTAATTCATCGCGCGGACGGTCTCACCCCTGCTGCCAAACGCTCCCTTCCCATGAAAACCACACGCTTGTTTCTGACGGCCTTCGCCGGTTTCGCCGCGATCGCCACGGTTTTCGCCGCCGACAAGGCCACGAAGACAAATGAAAAGACCGAGGTTGTCTTTTCGCACCCCGAAAAATTTGCGGACGTCCGGGATTCCTACAACAGCGATGCGGGCCGCGACGCGCTCCTGAGCCAGCTGGAGGACTACATCAAGGAACGCGGCAGGAGTTACGTGCCGGACGGTGACAAGCTGGTGGTGACGGTCACGGACATCGACCTGGCGGGCGACTTCGAACCTTGGCGCGGACCGCAGCTGACGGATGTCCGCATCGTGAAGGATATTTATCCGCCGAAGGTCGACCTCGAGTACAAGCTGGTCGGACCCGACGGCGTGCCGGTCAAGACGGGGAAGCGCCAGCTGCGCGATCTCGCGTTCATGATGAAGATCTCGATCACCCGGGACGACAGTCTGCGGTTCGAAAAGGCACTGATCGACGACTGGTTCCGCTCGGAATTTCCGCGCGTGGCGAAGAACTGAGCGGCTCCAATCGAGCAGCGGCCACCTTCATAGGGTGGACTGGCCGTCGCATCTTTGCGCCGCCGCGTTTTATTCACGCGGGTTGAAACGCAACGATGCGAAGGCGCGAAGAAACGGATTCGTTTTCTTCTTCGGCGGAGCCCAGCTTCGCCGGTCGGAGGCCCGGCGCGCCTCGCAGTCAGTCTTGCGGTCGCGAACGGGGGCCTTACAACGCCCCTGAGTCCGTTTGAAACCAATCCCCCCGCATCATGAAATCACCCCTGTCATTTCTGCGCCGCGGCTTTCTCGCTGCCGCGTTTTCCCTGATCACCCTCACGGCGGCTTCGGCCGCTGAAACATTTGAAGGCCGCGTTCACATGGACATGACTTCCGGGAAGCGGAAGGAGCCGATGGGAATCGATTACGCGATGAAGGAAGGAAAGCTGCGCGTCGACATGCCCCAGGAGGGAAACCGCCGCGGCGGCGGCTCGGGCGGCATGATTTACGATGCGCAGAACCAGGAAGTCATCATCCTGATGGAGCATGACGGGCAGAAGAATTTCATGCGGCGGTCGATGAAGGAGGCCATCGCGCGAGCCCAGGAAAAGGGACAGGACGACCGCCAGCATCCCGCGCCCGTCGCCACCGGCCGGACCGAGGTGATCGCCGGCTACAAGGCGTCCGAATACACCTACACCGACGAGAAAGGGGAGGTCACGGAGCTGTGGCTTGCCAAGGGGCTGGGGACGTTCATGTACCCGGCGGCGCAGAATCCGATGGGCGGACGCGGCGCGCCTTCCCCCCAGTGGGAAAAGATCGCGCGCGAAGGCGGGTTCTTCCCGCTGCGCGTCGTCAGCCGGAACTCCAAGGGCGCCGAAGCCTCGCGCATGGAGGTCACCAGGATCGAGAAGACCTCGCTGCCGGACTCGCTGTTTTCGACCGACGGTTACACTGAATTCAAGATGCCCGACTTTGGTGGCGCCTTCAATCCCTTCAAACGCTGAACCGTCCCGGGGCGCGTCGCGCCTCGACCAGTGGCTCTGGGCCGTGCGTCTTTTCAAGACGCGGGCCCTGGCCACCTCCGCGATCCGCGCCGGAAACGTCGAAGTGGCCGGCCGCGCGGCGAAGCCGGCGCGCGAGGTGCATCCGGGCGAGATTATCACGGTGCGGCAGGGTTTGATGCTCCGCACGCTCAAGGTCGTCGGCGCGCCGCCGTCGCGCGTCGGCGCGAAGCTCGTGCCCGGATTCTGCACGGACCTCACGCCCCCGTCGGAATTCGAAAAAGTGCGTCTCCAGCGCCTGCAGCAGGTGCTCGCACGCGAGCAGGGCAGCGGGCGCCCGACGAAACGCGAACGCCGCGACATCGACCGTTTCTTCGGATAACCGAGAGGGCCGGCGGAGACCCGTGCTGCACCCCGTCGCGATTTGCCTTGCAATCACGGGCGTCCTCCGTGTCTTAAGCCACTGATCGATAGAGAAAACGTTAGATGACAGCATCTGGTGAGTCGTTGGCTGAGCGTATGGCTTAAGTGATGATTTCGAAACCCACGGTGGGAACGGAACTGGCAGCGGACGGTAGGATCTTCGAGACATCATCACATGAGTAATTCCAAACTGTACGTCGGCAACCTGTCGTTCAAGACCACCGAAGACGAGCTGCGCGCCGCTTTCGGCCAATTCGGCACCGTCACCGATCTTTATGTCGCCATGGACAAGATGACCGGCCGCCCCCGCGGCTTCGCGTTCGTCACCATGGGCACGGCCGAAGAGGCCAAGCAAGCCACTGAGAAAATGAACGGCACCGATCTCGGCGGCCGTCAGCTCACCGTCAACGAGGCCCGTCCCAAGGAAGAGCGCCCGGGTGGCGGCTTCGGCGGTGGCGGCCGTGGTTTCGGCGGCGGCGGTGGCGGCGGTGGTGGTCGCGGCGGTTTCGGCGGTGGCCGTGGTGGCGACCGCGACCGTGGCGAGCGCCGCTACTAAGCGATCTGTTCTAACGAACTGATTTTCGAGGGACGGAGCTCCTTTGGGGCTCCGTCCCTTTTGTTTTTCCACATTTGTCTCCGCCGCCTTCGCGCGGCCCCTGTCCCATGCCTTTCAAAGCCCTTCATCTTTCCGAATCCGTTCTCCGCGGCGTCCAAGCCGCCGGCTACACGGATCCCACGCCCATCCAGCTCCGCGCCATTCCGGCCGTCCTGTCGGGCAACGACGTCATCGCCTCCGCCCAGACCGGCACCGGCAAGACCGCCGCCTTCGCGCTGCCGGTGCTCACGCGCCTCGGCGCGCACGGCCGCACCCGCGTGCTCGTGCTCGAGCCCACGCGCGAACTTGCCGCGCAGGTCGAAACCGCCTTTCGCGATTTTGCCCGCTTCACCGACCTCCGGACCGTCGCCATCTTCGGCGGCGTCGGCTACGGCAGCCAGCGCGCCGAGCTCAAGCGCGGGGTCGACATCATCGTCGCCACTCCCGGCCGCCTGATGGACTATCTCAAGGAGCGCACCCTCAGTCTCCAGGACATCAACATCCTCATCCTCGACGAGGTGGACCGGATGCTCGACATGGGCTTCCTTCCCGCCGTGAAGGACATCATCGCCCGCTGCCCGCGCGAGCGGCAGACGCTGTTCTTTTCCGCCACCGTGCCGCCCGAGATCGCGGCGATCGCCTCCTTCGCCCTGCGCAACCCGACCCGGGTCGAGGTGGGCGTCGCCCGCTCCGTCACCGAGTCGGTCAGCCACGCGCTCTATCCCGTCGCCCACGACCAGAAGTTCGAGCTGCTGGTCGCCCTGCTCGAGAAGACGGATTTTGACAGCGTCCTCGTGTTCTCGCGCACGAAACACGGCGCCGACAAGATCGCCCGCCGGCTCAAGGCCGCGAATCATTCTGTCGCCGTGCTGCACGCCAACCGCTCCCAGAACCAGCGGATCGAAGCCCTCGCCGGCTTCAAGTCCGGCAAGTATGAGGTCATGGTCGCGACCGACATCGCCGCCCGCGGCATCGACGTCGCGGGAGTCTCGCACGTCATCAACTACGACGTGCCGGAGAAACCCGAGGACTACGTCCACCGGATCGGCCGCACCGGCCGGGCCCAGGCCGTCGGCGATGCGTTCACGCTCGTCACGCCGGAAAACGCCGGCGACATCCGCGACATCCAGCGGTTCATCGGCCAGAAAATTCCGGAGCTGAAACTGGAAGGTTTCAACTATCAGCCGATCACGGCGCGCCCGGCGCACGTCGCCGGCCCGGCCGCCGGCGTTCGCACGAAACCGAGCCGTCAAGGCGGCTGGAACCGCTTCGGCGGCGGCGGCGGGCGGCGGCGCGCGCGTTACTAGGAAAGGCGCGGATCGCGGTCTGGAGCAGCATGGGCATCCTGCCCATGGTTCGCCGGACCGCGGCCCAGCGTCACGAGCCGCATCTGGGCAGGACGCCCATGCTGCCGGGTCATGCTTGCACGGCGTTGCGGGCGAACCTCAGAATTGAAGCGCATGGTCACGTCAGTCACCTCGGTCAAACGGCACCTCGCGGCGCTCGGGTCCTGCGCGCGCTGCCCGCGCATGCAGCGTCCGGTGGTCGTCGGCCGGCCGAACGTCAGCCAGGTGCTGCTCGTCGGCCAGGCTCCCGGCGACAAGGAGCCCAAGCTGGGCCGGCCCTTCGCGTGGACCGCGGGCAAGACGCTCTTCAAGTGGTTCGCGGAGGTGCCGGGCTGGACCGAGGACGAAGTCCGCGACCACATCTATTTCGCGGCGGTCTGCCGGTGCTTTCCGGGAAAGCGCGCGGAGGGGGGCGACCGCGTCCCTTCGCCCGAGGAAATTTCCAACTGCTCCGACTGGCTTGAGCGCGAGTTCGCGCTCCTGCGCCCGAGCCTCGTCCTGCCGGTGGGAAAACTGGCGATCTCGCAATTCCTCGGGGAGCGCCCGCTGGTGGAAACCATCGGGCAATCATTCCGTCTCGACTATCGCGGGCACCAGGCCGACTGCATCCCGCTGCCGCATCCGTCGGGAGCCTCGCCGTGGCACCGCATGGAGCCCGGCCGGACGCTCCTGCGGCGCGCGCTTAAGCTGGCGGCGGCGCATCCCGCGATGAAAAAATCCGTGCCATTCTCCTGATCCCCGATAAAACCCTGCGCGAATGCGACCCCTCATTTCACGTTTCCTGATGGTTTTTCTCGCCGTATGCGCCGCCGGCGTCGTGCGCGCGCAACGCGAAAAACTTCCTCCGGAGGATCTCGCCATCGTCGAATCCTCCTGGCCGGCGGCGAAAAAAACCAACACCGGAATCCGGTACATCATCGAGCGCGAGGGACACGGCGCGCCGCCGGTGCCGGGGGATCTGGTGTCGGTGACCTACACCGGGCGGCTGCTGGACGGCGTGACGTTCGACGAGTCGCTCGATCCCAAGCATCCGCTGGTCTTCCGCGTCGCGCGCGAAACCGTGATCCAAGGCTGGGATTTCGTCATCCAGCAGATGAAACTCGGCGAGCGCCGGCTCGTGATCATCCCGCCGGAGCTGGCTTACGGCACGCGCGGACAGCCGCCGCGGATTCCGCGCAACGCCACGCTGGTTTTCGTGATGGAGCTCGTCGACATCAAGCGGGAGTGAGGCGTCGCTGCGACCGGAGATTGTCCGCCGTATAAAGCGCGAGTCCGGTCCAGATGAAGACAAACGCCGCGGCGCGTTCGCGTGAAAACGGCTCGTGGTAAACCCACACGCCGAGGACGAACTGCACGGTCGGGGCAATGTACTGGAGCAAGCCGAGCGTCGCGAGGCGGATCCGCCGGGCGCCATAGGCGAACAGCAGCAGCGGGATGGCCGTCACCACGCCCGCGCTGACGAGCATGACGTGCTCCTTCGCGCCGAGGCGGCCCAGCGCCGCCTGGCCGGTCGATTGCTGCCAAACGAGGAACGCCAGCGCGAACGGGAAGAGCAGCAGCGTTTCCAGGCCGAGCCCGACCAGGGGGCCGAGCGGCGATTTCTTCCGGAGCAGGCCGTAGGCCCCAAACGTCACGGCGAGCGTCAGCGCGATCCACGGCAGGCGTCCGACACCAACGAGCAGAAGCACCACGCCGGCGACGGCGAGACCGATGGCGGCCCATTGGACGGGACGAAGCCGCTCGTGCAGCACGAATCGCCCGAGCGCCACATTGATCAGCGGGACCAGAAAATAACCCAGGCTGGTTTCAAGCACGCGGCCGTGATTGACGCCCCACACGTACACGAGCCAGTTGACGGTGAGCAGCACGCCGCTGAGCGCGTGCCATTGCAGCGCGGTGCGCGAACGGACGGCGGCGGCGAGGTCGGAAAATCCGCCGCCCGCGGCCATGACGATGAGCACAAACCCCAGCGACCACACATGCCGGTGCGCGATCAGCTCGGTGGCCCCAACCTGGCCGAGCTGTTTCCAATAGATCGGAAACAATCCCCAGGCCAGGTAACACCCGGCCGCTGCCAGCGCGCCGCGTCCCGCCGCCCGCGTGGGCCCTTCGCTCATTTATTCGCCGAATGCAGGTAGCTGTAGCGCGCCTGAAACTCGTCGATCGCCTGCTGCCGCGCGATGTCGACGCGCAATCCCTGCGCGACCAGTTCCGCGGTGCGTTTTTCCATCCAGCGCTGGCGGAGGGTTTCCTCGACGTCGGTGGCGACGGCGGTGGTTTCCTTCGGCTTGCGGTTCTTGCGGAAGTGCTTGCACCCGGCAAACAGGGCGGTGGAGAGGATGAGGAGAAAAATAAGCAGGCGTTTCATGATGGCGACGAGTAGACGCCAGCGTAGTGGGGCGGGATTCGACCGCGAGGGAATCTTTTTGGGTTCCCGCCACGCGTAAAATCCGTTTTCATCACTCCCATGAGTGACGAGTCGCCGCCTTCCCTGCGTTTGAAGCCGCGCCAGCGGACTGACGCCGAGGCCGCTTCGGCTGCGCCTAGCACACCGACACCGACGCCCGCGTCCGAAGGCGATTCAGGAAAACTCCGACTGAAGCCAAAATTGACCGCCGACGCGCCCCCTGCGCCGGCCCCGGCCCCCGAGCCGTCCGTCCCGGAGCCTCCGTCTTCGACGCCCGTCCCGCCACCGCCGACAGAACGCATCCGGCTGAAACCCAAATTAAACCAGGAAGCAGCGGCGACCCCCGCCGCGGCGGCTGCGGCCCCGGAGGCTCCAGCTCCTGCCGCTGCTGCAGCGCCTGAATCGCCGCCGCCCGAGCCCGTCGTGGATGCGCCGCCGTCCGAACCGGAAAACTCCGCGCCGCCGCCGCCGTCGCCGGACGAACCCAAGGTCCGGCTCAAGATCAAGATTCCCGGGGCAGTCGTCGAGGCCGCCGCAGCAGCGGCGGCGGCAGAACCCGGCGCTCCGCCGCCTTTCCCCGTGGTGCTTCCGGCCGGCACGTCAGCCCCGCGGCCGATCGGAGGACGCCCCCCCGGGATGCCACCCCCCGTACCGGGCAAACGCGCGCCCGCGGCATTGGCTGTGAAGTCGAGCCGCCGGAAAAAAATCACGGGACTCCTTTTGGTCGGCGTCGGAGGGCTCGTCCTCGCCGCGATCATGATCAAGGTGGCGATGATCAAGTTCATCGATCCCGCGCCTCCGCCGGCAAATGTCGCGCCCAAGCCGCGCCCCGCCGTTAAGGCGCCCCCCGTTCCGCCAGTGGAGAAAGTTTCCGTCGCCCCGGCGGTCGAAGAGCCGAAAGTTCCGGCGCCGGAACCCGTGAAGCACCCGGCTCCCGCGGCTCCCATCGCCAGGCATCACGCGAAGCCGACAGAGACCAGCACAAAGACCACGACCGACCTTGCGCCAGGAGTGACGGCAACGACCGACTCCGTGCAGGCCGAACTCGAGGCGAGTCCCGCATTCCGAACGTTTGTCGCCGACGCGAAAATCAGCGGAGTCTATCAGGGCACTCCGGCGCGGGCCTTCATCAACGGCCGGCTGGTCCGCGCCGGTGAAATCCTCGATTCGTCGCTCGGCATCCGCTTCGACAGCGTCGAGCCGTCGACCAAGAGCATCGTCTTCAAGGACGTGAGCGGCGCCAAGGTCACGCGGCGCTACTGACGCGGCTCCGCGGGCAAATCCAGCTGGCGCTGCACCGCCTGCGGCCTGGAACGTTCTGAAGGACGACGCCCGCCAGCCGCATCGCCGCGGTGACCTCGCGCGGAAGCGAAAGCGCGACCCGGAGACGCGACGACAGCTGGAGGTGCGCGTCTTCTAACGAACGAGCACGGCATCCCGGATCCCGCGGATCACCGCCGGATCGGTGGCGATGCCGAGCACGCCGTTCACGACGAACTGGATCCCGATGCAGAGAATGAGGAACCCCATGATCTTCGAGACGGCGTTCATGCCGTTCACGCCGATCACGCGCACGACCCTTTCGGAGAGCCGCAGCGTGACGTAGGTGAGCACGGCCACGGCAACGATGCCGAGCATGATCGCGGCGTAGTCCAGCCAGTCCGTCGCCAGCGACGTGAACCCGATGGTCACGGCGATCGAACCCGGCCCGCTCAGCATCGGCATTGCGAGCGGAGAAAACGAAACATCCCGCTTGGCGCGGGCCTCCTGTTCCGCGCGGTCGTCCTTGGCCTCGCCGGCGGGTGCCAGCAACATTCGCGAACCGATGCCGGCCACGAGCAGTCCGCCGGCGATGCGAAGCCCGGGGATCGAGATCCCGAAGAATCCCATGATGAACGTGCCGCCGACCAGGAAGCCGCCGAGCAGGGCGACCATGTAGATGCACGCCATCCGGAGCTGCTGCAGCCGGCGCTCGCGCGTGTCGCCTTCGGTGATCGCCAGAAACGTCGGCGCCGCGGCCAGCGGATTGATCAGCGGCAGCAGCGCGATGATCGTGCCGAGGATCAGCTCCCAGAAATGGCTCACGTTCGACATGCCGGATTCTGGGCGCGCGGCCGCCATGGCGCAAGTTCCGGCGCCGGGCGGCGCCTCCCTACCACACCTCGACCGGGCCCTTGGGCACGGGGATCGAGGACCGCCCCGCCCCGCCGTCGTCCTCCGCCATGAACGAAGCGACCATCGGCGCAGGCTGAAACTTCGGGCGGAGTTCGCCCCGTTCGTCGCAGAACGGCGCGCGCCACGCGAGATACTCGGCGAGGGCCGCTTCGAAGTCGGCCCGCGAGGAAATGGTGATGATCCGCCGCTTGAAACTCTTCGCCGGTCCAAACCGCTTGGCATACCACGGCGCCACCTTGCGAAAGAGGCGGGCGCCGTGCTCCTCGCCGTAAAATGCGACGTACCGGTCGAAATGCCGGCGCAGCACGCGGACGCGCTCGGTGAAACCGGGCTCGGGGGTCAGCTCGCCGGTGCGGAGGTAATGATCGGTCCGCCGGAAAATCCACGGATCGTAGAATGCGCCGCGCCCGATGCTCACCCCCGTACAGCCGGTTTCGTCGAGCATGTGCTTCGCGGCCTCCGGCGTCGTGACGTCGCCGTTGCCGATGACCGGGATGTTCCGGACCGCGCCGACGACGCTGCGGATGCCCGCGAGGTTGACGCGGCCGCTGAAGCCCTGCGCGCGCGTGCGGCCGTGGACAAAAATCGCCGCGACCCCGACGCCCTCGAGCACGCGGGCGAGATCGGGCGCGGTGAGGTTGTCGTCGTCCCACCCCAGCCGCATCTTCGCGGTCACGGGAATCTTCACCGCCGAGATCATTTCCCGGACGAGCGCCGCGGTCTTGTCCAGTTCCGTCATCATCGCCGAGCCTCCGCCGATCTTCACGACCTTCCGCACCGGGCAGCCCATGTTGATGTCGATCGACTGCGCGCCCATCGACTCGCACATCGCCGCCGCGTCGCGCATCTCCTCCGCGACGCTGCCGAAAAGCTGGATGGCCAGCGGGCGGTCGGCGGGCGAGGTGGCGACCAGCTTGAGCGCGGTCGCGTTCCTTTCCAGCAGCGAGCGGGCGTTGACGAGGTCCGTGGTCGCCCAGCCGAGCCCGCCGATCTCGCGCAGCGTTTCCCGCATGGGCAGGTTGGTGTACCCCGCGAGCGGCGAGAGAAAGAGATTCGACGACAGCTCGTACGGTCCCAGGCGCATGATCCCACTGCTGTCCCAAATCAGCCCGCGCGCAATGCGGACTTCATCCGCGCCAGCGCCTCGAAAAGCGTGGCGCGGGTGCAGCCGAAGTTCACGCGGACGTAACGCCCCTTGGGCGCGCCGAACAATGCGCCGTCGCTCAAGCCAACCCCGTGCTGCTCAAAATGCCGGATGGGATCCGTCAGACCGAGCGCGGACACATTCAGCCAGGCCAGGTACGTGGCCTCGATCGGCGCCTCGAGCGTGATTCCCGGAAGTTCGCGGCGGACGAAATCGGCCAGATGGTCCCGGTTGCCGCGGAGATGGGCGAGCAGCGCCTGGCGCCACGGTTCGCAGTCGCGGTAGGCCGCCTCGCATGCGGCGTACCCGAGCGTGTTGACCTCCGCCACGATTCCGTTGGACGCCCGCACAAACTGGGCGCGGCGCGCTGCATCCGGAATGACGGCGAACGAGGTGCCGAGGCCCGGCATGTTATAGGTCTTGCTCGGCGCCATCAGCGTGATGGTGCGGCTTGCGATCTCGGGGGAGATCACCGCGGTGGGAACGTGCGTCAGCGCCGGGTCCAGGATGAGGTCCCCGTGAATTTCGTCGGAGCAGAGCACCAGCTGGTGGCGGAGGCAAAACGCCGCGAGCTGGACGAGTTCCTCGCGCCGCCAGACGCGGGCCAGGGGATTATGCGGATTGCAGAGATAAAAAAGACGCGTCCGCGGCGTGACCGCCTGCTCGAGGGCCGGCCAGTCAATCTGCCACGTTCCATTCTGGAGAATGAAGGGGACCTGCCGGGAGACGCGGCCGCCATTTTTCGGCGCGGTGATGAACGGCGGATAAACCGGCGAAAGCGTGAGCACCTCTTCGTCAGGTCCGGCAAACGCCAGCGCGGTCACATTCAATCCGACCACCAGACCGGGCAGCCAGACGATCCACGCCGGATCGATTTCCCAACCGTACCTCGACTCCATCGCATCGACCACGGATTCGGTCGTGGAAGCCACGGGGCGGGCATAGCCGTAGATGCCGTGGGCGACGCGCTGTTGGAGCGCTTCGGTGATCGCCGGCGGCGAGCGGAAATCCATGTCCGCCACCCACAGGGGAAGCACGTCACGGCCGGCATATTTCTGCCATTTCTGCGAGTCGGTGCCGCGGCGGTCCGGCGGGTGGTCAAAGTCGAAGGTCATGCAGGAGGAGCGGCGATTGGACCATGGTTGATCGCAGGGGGCACGGACTTTTTCCGGCATAAGCCATTCCTTCCGCCTGCTGCTTCGTGGGCTTCGCGACCTTTGGGTTGGAAGTTGGGCGCCACGCCAGATCCCGAGGAGAGGATTTGCCACGAAGGGCACGAAGAACCTCGAGGAGGAGCCGGAAGTTTTTTCCGGCTGGGGGGCGACGATCTTTCTCTTGAAGCGCTCCCGCGGGCGGGGACGCTCCGCGGATGAGGGCCATGCCGGCGACGACCACGCGCAAATTTTGCTCACGTGTGACGGCACACGCCGCCATTCCGGCGCACGCGGTCCGATTTTGCGGTACGTAATGCCCTCCTCGGGAGTCCTTTGGGCGGAGCGAGAATCGGGCACCTGTCCTGCATTGCCCGCTGCACACAAGGGCAATCGCCCACCGAACCTCCAACCAAGAAAAAAACCATCATGAGAATCGTACGCTACTGTTATCCTTCCTCTCGCAGCTTTGCGCCGGCGCCGGCGGTGTTCAGCCGCTGGCCGTGGTCCGGCCTCGAAACCGAAATCGACGGCCTCT
>JAQGON010000031.1 GCA_028293565.1 Verrucomicrobiota bacterium
CGCATGTTCATCCTCGTCGCTGTCGTCATCCTTCTCGCCGCCTCCTGGTTCGCCGCCGCCACCTGGACCCATTTCACCGGCTTGAGCGGGTGGCCATGGCAGCTCGGGGCTCTGGCGGTGGTGGGACTGTTCGTGGCGGTGATCTTCCTGAGTTTTCGACGCCAGCATTTCATCCTGCAGGCGGTCGGCACGCTGACTGCGGTTGCGCTCGGTTTTTTGAATTTCGCGCTCCTCGCGGCGCTGGCGTGCTGGCTCGCGCTGGGAATTTCGCGCCTTGCCCACCTCGCCCCGGACCTACCCCGGCTCGCGGGGTGTTTCTACGGCATCGCAGGGGTGGTCACGCTTTACGGCCTCGCGAACGCGGCGCGGCTCCGCGTCACGCGGTACACCGTGCGGCTCCCGAACCTCCCGGCCGCGTGGCGCGGGCGGGAGGTCGCGCTGGTCAGCGACCTCCATGTGGGCAACATCCGCGGACCCCGTTTCGTCGGCACGGTCGTGGCCCGGCTGAAGCAGCTCCAGCCGGCCGCCGTCTTCATCGCCGGCGACATGTTCGACGGCGCCAAGGTGGACAGCGCGCGATCGGTGGAACCGTGGAGCACGTTCCGCCCGCCGGCGGGGACATATTTTGTCACGGGCAATCACGACGAGTTCAGCGATCCGGCGCCCCACCTCGCCGCGCTGGCGAAGACCGGCGTGCGGATTCTCCACAATGAAAAGGTGGACGTCGAAGGCCTCCAGATCGTCGGGGTGCATGACTCGGAGACGCATCGCCGCGACGGTTACCGCGAAATCCTCCAGCGCGCCCGGATCGACCGCGCGAGGCCGAGCATCCTGCTCGCGCACCAGCCGGCGCATCTCGACGTCCCGGAGGCGGCCGGCATTTCGCTCCAGGTTTCCGGTCATACCCATCGCGGACAGTCTTGGCCATGGAGCCTGCTGGTGCACCGGATCTACGGACCCTTTGCCTACGGCCTGAACCGCCGCGGCCGGATGCAGGTCTGCACAAGCAGCGGCGCCGGTTCGTGGGGCCCGCCGATGCGCGTCGGCACCAAGGCCGAGATCGTTCTCCTCCGGCTCGAGCCGGAATCCTAAGGCATTTTAAATAAAAGGGTGTCCGCCCAAAAGCCGAACGGCGAAGCCGGGGCCAAATTCGTTCGGAAGGATTGGCCGCAAAAAAGCGCAAGGGCCCGGGGATTTTCGAAGGAGCTGCCAGCGCGCCTATAGGCGCACTTGGGACTCGATTCGGAGCCGGCGGGCCCTTGCGCATTTTTGCGGCCAACCTCCGCTCCGGTATTCTCACCGACGATGAGTATCAGCGGCATGGCGGCAGTTTTTATTTGAAATGCTCCAGCCCGGGCTTCCGACCGGGCCAACGCCGCCACTTGCGCTTCCGGGAAATGCCTCTCACGTAAAGCCGTTACCTCGATCATGCGATTATCGTCTCTCGCCTTCACGGTCCTGCTCACCGCCGCTCTGCTGCTGGATTCCGGGTGCAAGCCGAAGCCCGCCGCCACCGCCGCTCCGGCTGTGCCCGCGGAGGTCGAGATCGCAAGGCCGCTTGTGCGCGACGAACCGGTCTACGCCGAATGGGTCGGGACCGCC
Organism: Verrucomicrobiota bacterium; assembly: GCA_028293565.1. Taxonomy (GTDB): domain Bacteria; phylum Verrucomicrobiota; class Verrucomicrobiia; order Opitutales; family Opitutaceae; genus Opi-474. Next base: position 1,603 of record JAQGON010000031.1, read on the forward strand.
GACGGCCTGGTCAACGCCCAGGTGCGCGCACAGGTCACCGGTTATCTCCGCCGGCAGGTCTACTCCGAAGGCACGAAGGTCAAGGCCGGCGACCTGCTGTTCGAAGTCGATCCGCGCTCGTTCCAGAATGCCCTCGACCAGGCGGCCGCGGCGGCCGAAAAGGCGGAGCTGAGTTTCCGGCGCAACCAGGAGCTCGCCGGCAAGCAGGTGCTGGCCCAGCAGGAGCTGGACAACGCCCAGGCCGATCGCTCGGGCACCCGCGCTGCGCTCGCGCAGACCAGGCTGAATCTCGAGTTCACCCAGATCCGCTCGCCGATCGACGGCGTCGCGGGCCTCGCCAACGTGCAGATCGGCGATCTGGTCGGGCCCGCCACCGGCGTGCTCACCACCGTCTCCACAGTCGACCCGATCAAGGTCTACTTCGCGATCGGCGAGACTTCCTACCTCCAGTTCCAGCGCATGCCTCCGGAGGCGGGGCATCATTTTCCCGACGACATGGATCTCGAGCTGATCCTCACCGACGGCACGGTGTATCCGCGGCGCGGGAAATTCTTCGCCATCGACCGCCAGATCGATCCCAACACCGGGACCCTGCGCGTCGCCGCCACGTTTCCGAATCCCGACCACCTGCTCCGGCCCGGCCAGTACGCCCGCGTCCGCGCCATCGTGGGCGTGAGCAAGGATGCGCTCGAGGTTCCGCAGCGGGCCGTGACCGAGCTCCAGGACGGGTATCAGCTCGCGGTCGTCGGCCCGGACAACGTCGCGCACCTGCGGCCCGTCAAGGTGGGCGCGCGCGTCGGTTCGCGATGGATCATCGTCTCCGGCCTGAAGGCGGAGGAAAACGTGGTCGTCGAAGGCCTGCAGAAAGTGCGCGAGGGCGCCGCCGTCAACGCCCGGCCGGTTTCGGCCGCCGCCTCCGTTCCGCCCGCGCCGGCGGCCCGCTAGGCTGCGCCGGCGCCAATCCGCCCCTCCATGTCGCGCTTTTTCATCAACCGTCCGGTCGTCGCGATCGTCATTTCGATCCTCACGGTGATCGTCGGCCTCGTCACGCTGTTCCAGCTCCCGATCGCGCAGTACCCGAAGGTGGTCCCGCCCGAGATGCGCATCACCTCGACGTTTGTCGGCGCCGACGCGCAGACGGTCGAGCAATCCGTCGCGGCGCCGCTGGAGCAGCAGATGGCGGGCGTCGACAACCTGAACTACATGTACTCGGTCAACGGCAGCGACGGTTCGCTGCGGCTGGTCTCGAACTTCGACGTGGCGAGCGACCCCAATGTCGACCTGATGCTTTCGCAGATGCGCGTGACCCAGAGCACGCCGCAGCTTCCCGCCGAGGTGGCCGCGTTCGGCGTGACGGTGCAGAAGGCCCTGACCGCGCCGCTGCTCCTGATCGCGCTCAACTCCCCCAACGGCACCTACGACGGCACGTTCCTCGCGAATTACGCGTACATCAACATCAACGACAAGCTCACCCGCGTGCCCGGCGTCGCGAGCGTGTTCGTCTTTGGCGCGGGACAGTATGCGATGCGCTTCTGGATCAAGCCGGACCAGCTGGCGAAGCTGAACCTGACGGTGCCCGAGGTGATCCAGGCGATCCAGGCCCAGAACACGGTCAATCCCGCCGGCCAGATCGGCGCGGAGCCGGTGCCGGCCGGACAGGAGTTCACGTACTCGGTCCGCGCGCAGGGCCGGCTGACGTCGCCCGAGGAATTCGGCAGCATCGTCCTGCGCGAAAATCCCGGCGGTTCGACCGTGCGGCTCAAGGACGTCGCCCGGGTCGAGCTCGGAGCCCAGGTCTACAACGTCCGCGCGCGCTTCAACGGCAAGCCCGCCGCGGTCCTCGCCGTCTACCAGCTCCCGGGTTCCAACGCCCTCGACGCCGCGCAGGGCGTGAAGGCGGCGATGGAGAAAATGAAGGAGGCCTTTCCGAACGACATCACCTACGAGGTCTCGCTCGACACCACGCGGTCGGTCTCGGAAGGCATGAGGGAGATCTCGGCGACCCTCTGGCAGGCGCTCGCGCTCGTCGTCGTGGTCGTCTTCGTTTTCCTGCAGGGCTGGCGCGCGACGCTGATCCCGCTGCTGGCGGTGCCGGTGTCCCTGATCGGGACGTTCATTTTTTTCCCGGCCTTCGGCTTTTCCATCAACACGCTCTCGCTCTTCGGCCTCGTGCTCGCGATCGGCCTCGTGGTCGACGACGCGATCGTCGTCGTCGAGGCGGTCGAGCACCACATCGAGGAGGGGATGAGCCCGCGCGATGCCACCCTCCGGGCGATGGAGGAGGTCGGCGGCCCGGTCGTGGCGATCGCGATCGTCCTCGCGGCGGTGTTCGTGCCGACGGCGTTCATTCCCGGCATCACCGGGCGGCTGTACCAGCAGTTCGCGCTGACGATCGCCATCTCGGTGGTCATCTCCGCCTTCAACGCGCTCTCGCTCAGCCCCGCGCTGTGCGCCCTGCTGCTCAAGCCCAAGCACCGCGTCGGCGGGCCGCTCGGCGCCTTCTATCGCGGGTTCAACCGGGTCTTCGGCCGTGCGACCACCGGCTACGTGAGCGTGTCGCGCGCGCTGATCCGCAAGGCGGCGATCGCCGTGATCCTGCTCGTGGGGTTCAGCCTCGCCGCCGGCTGGTTCGGGGGGAAGGTGCCGAAAGCCTTCCTGCCCGACGAGGATCAGGGCTACCTTTATGTCGGGCTGCAGCTGCCGAACGCCGCTTCGCTCCAGCGCACGGATGCGGCGGCGCACAAGGTGGAGGAGGTCATCCGCCACACGCCCGGCGTGGAAAAGAGCACGGCGATCATCGGGTTCAGCCTGCTCTCCACGGTGTACAACACCTACAGCTCGTTCTTCTTCGTGACGCTCAAGGGCTGGTCCGAGCGCACGCGCCCGGAGGAGCAGTACGGGGCGATCAAGGACCATCTGGCGCGCGAGCTGAAAAAAATTCCGGAGGGCACGGCCTTTTCGTTCGCGCCTCCGGCGATCCCCGGCGTCGGCACGGCGGGCGGCGTGACCTTCGTGCTCGAGGATCGCGCGGGCCGCGACCTGCCGTTCTTCGTCGAAAACTTGAACAAGTACCTCGAGGCCGCCCGGAAGCGTCCGGAGATCGCCTCGGCGACGACGACATTCCTCCCGTCGGTGCCGCAGGTGTTCGTGAACGTCGACCGCGAGAAGGTGCTGAAGCAGGGCGTCGCGCTCGGGGACGTCTACAAGACGCTGCAGTGTTTCATGGGCGGGTCGTTCGTGAACTATTTCAACCGCTTCGGCCGGCAGTGGCAGGTTTACCTCGAGGCGGAGGGCGACTACCGCAAGGACGAGACGAAGCTCGACCAGTATTACGTGCGGAACCGCGAGGGCGCGATGGTGCCGCTCTCGACGCTCGCGCGGCTCGAGCGGCGCACGGGCCCGGAGTTCACGATGCGCTACAATCTTTTCCGCGCGGCGCAGCTGAACATCGGCGCGAACGCGGGCTACACCTCGACGCAGGTGATGACGGCGCTGGAGGAGGTGTTCGCGCAGACGATGCCGCGCGAGATGGGTTACGATTACATGGCGATGTCGTACCAGGAGAAAAAGGCGCAGGAGGGAATCTCGCCGGTCGCGATCTTCAGCCTCTCGCTGTTGTTTGTGTTCCTCGTGCTCGCGGCGCTCTATGAAAGCTGGACGCTGCCGTTCAGCGTGCTCCTGACCGTGCCGGTGGCGGTCTTCGGCGCGTTTGCGGCGCTTTATTCCCGCGCGCTCGAGAACAACGTCTTCGCGCAGATCGGGCTCGTGATGCTGATCGGGCTGGCGGCGAAGAACGCCATCCTGATCGTCGAGTTCGCGCGGGCGCGCCGGGCCGGCGGCGCCTCCGTGATCGACGCCGCGCTCGAGGGCGCTCGCGTGCGGCTGCGGCCGATCCTGATGACCTCGTTCGCCTTCGTGCTCGGCTGCATCCCGCTCTGGCTCGCGCACGGCTCCGGCGCGGTCGCGCGGCGCGTGATGGGCACGGCCGTCATCGGCGGCATGCTCGCCGCCACGCTGCTCGCGATTTTCCTGATCCCGGCGATGTACTATCTTGTCGAGCGAGTCAGCGGACGCCGCGAAAAACCGCCGCCCGCCTCCAGTCCGTGACCGCGGACGAACCGTTCCGGTCCATTCATCCGCGGGGAAATCCATGGCCGGCTGGCTTGACTCGGCCGGACGCATGCGGAAAGGCTTCACGATGCGAATCCCCAAGAGCCAGATCCCCGTCAAGATCAACGTCCCGGGCGCGATTGCCCGGCAAGCGACGGACTTCGGCGACGCGACGGGTTACGGCAAAATGGGAGGCGAATATTTTTCCCTCGGCGCCGGGACCGACATCGCGCCCTTGCTGAAGGGCCTGAAGGACAATGCGTGCCACGCGCCGCATTGGGGCTATATGATTTCCGGCGAGCTGGTTGTCACCTATACCGACGGGAAGGTGGATACCTGCAAGGAGAGCGATCTTTTTTATTGGCCGCCCGGACACAGCGTTCGCGTCGTCAAGGATGCGGAGCTGGTCCTGTTCAGCCCCCAGCACGAGCATGGAAAAGTGATGGATCACATGCTGGCGGCGATGAAAGGCTGAAGGCGGCCGGCGCGACGGGCGGACCTTCGCGACCTGGCGCCGTGCTGCGAGCCGGATCCTTCGGATTGATCCGCGTTCATCTGCGGACAAAATTCCGGGCCGGGGCTCCGACGAAAGCGAAGCGATGAACTCCCTTAATGACCTCGGGCAGCCGATCGGTGAACCGGTCCCCGGGTGGAAGCCTGCGACCCGCCCCGCGCGTGCCATGATTGCGGGAAGGTATTGCCGGCTTGAACCGTTGAGCGCCGGGGCGCACGCCGCCCCGCTTCACGAGGCCAACCGGTTGGATGTCGACGGCCGCAGCTGGACCTATCTTCCTTACGGGCCGTTTGCCACCGTCGAGGAATGCCAAGCATGGGTGGATTCAGTCGCGGCGGGGAGCGATCCGCTGTTTTTCGCCGTCGTCGATCCGGTTCGGGGCGAGGCGGTGGGCGTGGCGAGTTATCTCCGCATTGATCCGGCGAATGGATCGATCGAGGTCGGGCATATCCATTTTTCGCCGCGCCTGCAGCGCAGCCGGGTCGCGACCGAGGCGATGTGGCTGATGATGGAGCGGGCCTTCGCGTGGGGCTACCGGCGCTACGAGTGGAAATGCGACGCGTTGAACGCCCCCTCGCGTCGCGCGGCGGAGCGTTTCGGATTCACCTTCGAGGGAATTTTCCGGCAGGCCGTGGTCGTCAAGGGACGCAACCGCGACACCGCGTGGTATTCGATCACGGACCGGGACTGGGCGCGGCTGAAGCCCGCCTATGTCCGGTGGCTCGACCCCGAAAATTTCGACGCGCAGGAAAAGCAGAAGACGTCGCTCTCGGCCCTGACCGCTGGTCGAAGCTAGGCATTTTCAATCGAAGCGTATCCGCCGGAAGCCGGGACCAAATTCGGTTTCGGAAGGGTTGGCCGCAAAAAAGCGCAAGGGCTCGGCGGCTCCGGATCGAATCTCCCGTGCGCCTATGGGCGCGATGGCAGCTGCTTCGCAGTCATGGGGCCCTTGCGCATTTTTGCGGCTAACCTCCCCTTCGGAATTCCTGGCGGAGGATGAGGATTCAGCGGCGTGGCTGCGGTTTTTATTTTTAAAGCTTTAATCGTCGTCCGCAACCCCTCCGCCCGAGGCGACGATGTCTTCCTGCCGGATCTTATCGACGTTGAAGCGCTCCACCTTGCCGCGGATCGTCTTCATCAGGTCTTCCAGCTCCGGCGGCTCCTTCATGAAGCGCAGCGGATTCGACCGCGCGACCACGAACGTCTTCAGATATGGGCTGACGAACCCCTTCGCCTTCAATTTCTGCACGACCTCGGCCACTTTCTCGTCGAGCTCGAGGAGCAGCCCGGCGTGCCGCTCATGCACCTTCAGCGATTTCGTCAGCGAGTCGTCGGCGAACTCCGTGAGCCGGCGCACGAACGGATGATAAAGCCCGCCGCTGAAGCGCGGATTCTTTTCATAGCAAAGCCCCATTTTGATGAACGAGGCTTCTTCCAGATAATAGCCGAACGTCGTCTCGGCTTTCTCGGCGCTCTCTTCCATCAGGTTCCGGAAAATCCGGATCACCTCGAGCGACTTGTCCTTCAGGTTGTGCGCCTTCTCGGTGTTGAGCGCGAGGATCTGCCACGCCACTTCGCGCTTCGGCACCACGAGGGCCGTGATCGACTTCGCGCCGAGCCTCCGCATCGCCGCCAGGCGATGCCCGCCGTTGGGCGTCCAGAATCCTTCCTTCGGCGCCGTGATGGCGATGATGGGATCCAGGAAAATCCCGGTGCGGTGCAGCACGTCCGCGAGCTTTTTGTGGTGCATGTCCGACACATCCCGCTGAAACGGCGTCGGCGCGACCTGGTCGAGCGGCAGCACGGCCAGCAGCAGCGGACTGCTTCCGAGCGGATCGAGGTACTGACCCACGACAATGCCGCCGGACCGTTCGATCGCGGCCTTGACGCCGAGGGCCTCGCCCGAAATCTCCGTCAACCGCGTCTCGCCCGCCGCCGCCCCGCGCGTGTTCGCCTTGGCCTTCCGCGGCCGTTTCTTCGGAGGCATTCGCTTCAAGCTGCTTTTGGCCATGGCACGAACGTACGACCCCAACCGAGACTGGAACGAGTCATTTTTTAACCGCGAAGGACGCGAAGAGCGCAAAGGGAAAACCAAGGCTTGGGACCTTCGCGCTCTTTGCGTCCTTCGTGGTTAAAAGAATCCTCCGGCGGCTTATTTCCGATGCGCGAACTCGAACTTGAGGTTCGACCAGTAGGTCCACCCGTACGCGTTGCTTTTCCCCGGAAGGGGATCGATCGCAAACTCGATATTCGGATGGTCGCCCGCCGGCAGGTCCGCGGCGAAGGGCTGGTCGCCGCGCTGGCTCGTCTCTTCATGAGGCGTGAGAACCTGCCGAAAGATGACGGTCTTCGCGCGCGCCGCGTCGATCACGCTGACGGTGAAAATCGCGCCCGACGTGCTGTCGCGTTCCTTTTCATAGGACCCGGGAAAAAATCCGAAGCGGCCGCTGACGGAGCGCACGCCTTTGGGAATCAGCGTCGCCAGGACCGAAGGGGCGTGGGCGGTGATGTTGCCCTTGCTGTTGATGGCGGGGCCCGCCCAGGTCTGGTTCGTCACGAGCGAACGGATCGAAATGGGGATCACGTGTCCCGGCATCTTGTAAGGTCCGTTTTCGATGGCGGGATCCCAGTTGCGGTGGAAAACCTCGAACCGCGCATCGAAGTCGAGATAGGGGCGCCCCGGCAGGAAGCGGACGGCTGCAACCTTGTCCCGCACATCGAAGGTCTGCACCCGCTGGTAATACCGGTTGAGGATATCCGGCATGAGCATGTCGACCTGCGAAACTTCCGAACTGCGGAGCACGAGCCAGTCGGGATGAAGCGCCGTGATCAGCTCGGGAAAATACTGCACGTAATCCCCCTTGGTCGGGCTTTGGAGTCGCACCGCGACCACCTCCGGCGAGCACAGCCCGGGAAAATCGTACATTTTCAAATTCGAGAAAAAGCCGATGTAACCGAGGCACTCCAGAAAAACGGTGTCCTTCGGGGACGCATTCGCATGCAGCCATTCGCCGATTTTCCGGCGGTTGCCAGTTTCGCTGATCATCTGGGACATCCGCATCTCGTAGGCTGTGCAGAGAAAAAGCGCGAAAGCGCCGAGCGGAATCAGCAGGGGAATTCCGATGAGCAGGGGATGCCGCCGGCGAGGAGTCGCGTCCGCTCCTGACTCCGGCGAAACCTGCCGTACTCCCTGGAGGAGGCTGTCCAGGATTCCGGCCAGCGCCACGAACGCCAGCAGCGTCACTGTCGGCACGTACCAGGGGGAATGGAAATTCGCGATGTAGTTCAGGTAAAAATGGCCGACAAAGAACCCGAACGACGCGACCCGCGCCTCGCGGCGGACAAAGGGAACCAGCCAGGTCACGAGGATCGCGAGCGCGAGGTAGAACGAGATCCGAACCGCCCATTCCGGCCATCCGGAGTGCTCCCCGTACGGGGGCATGAACGTCGTGCCCAAGCTTGCTCCGGTGTGGATGATCCGTCCGGGGAAATCCTTGAGCCAATAGATGATCGCGCTCAAATTCGCCTTCGGAAGCAGGAGGCCTTTCGCGATGACCGTGTGCGGAACAGGCGAACCGTAATACCACCAGGCCCACAGCAGCCACGGCAGGTAAAGCACCGTCGTGATGGCGCCGCCCAGCAGGTAGTTTTTGAGCAGCCGCCAGCGTCCCAGCCAGAACGGCGTGAAGCGCAGGAACAGGAGCGCGCCGACGCTGATCGCTCCGATATAGATGAACGAATCCGGCCGGCTCCACATCAGCCCGGCCCACGAAAGTCCTAGGTGCAACGCCTGCCGCGGCGGCGAAAGGAATAGCGCAGCCAGCGTCCACGAGAGGAAAAACAGGACGTACGGCGTCTCCATGCCGTTGACGGTGAAATCGATGGTCTTGGCATCGGTGGCGAACAGCACGACGAGGAACACCGCCGGCCAGACGTCGGCGAACAAGCGTCGCGCCATCTGCCAGAGGATCACGCCCGCCCCGGCGTAGGTCGCGATGCTCAGCAGCCGGAAAATCCACAGCGCCGCCGTGTCGGACCGGTTGCCGGTCAGGACGCTCGCGAGCGCCGGCAGCAGCACTCCCAGCGGGGAAGTGAACGAATGCACGCGCTCGCCCACGGTGAACGTCAGCCCGTTTCCGGTGGCGAGGTTCTTCGACGCACGGTAGGTGATATAGAAATCCTCCCAGACGTGCTTCGTGTAGAAGCTCCACACGATTCCGATTCCAAAGAGGATCAGGAACACCGTTTGGCACGACCGGCGCGTCGGCAGGGTGCCCGAACGGATCAGGCCCGCACCCACATTTCGCAATCCCGGTTCCGACGGATACATCCGGCCAGCCCGACAGGGGCCCCGCACCCTGTCAAAACCAACGTCGGGGCCGCGCCATTGTTTTCACCGCGAAGATCGCAAAGGACGCGAAGGAAAAACAGGAAGCCGGTGTAGCGTCCGGTTTTTTCGCCCACCTTTTTCCTGACGGAGTCTCTGAAACCCAATCCTCCGATGAATGCTCCGTGCCTTCGCGCCCTTGGCGTCCTTCGCGGTAAAATCGGGAATTTTCCGACCGTGACCCAACGGCGCGGGCGGTTGCGAAAAATACGGCCTCCATCATGGTGGCGCATGGAAATTTATCTCATCCGGCATGCGCATGCCGTGGAGGGGAAGGACGACGCGGCGCGTCCGTTGAGCAAGCGCGGGAAAGCGCAGATCCGTGCGGTCGGTCGCTTTCTGAAGGGCGCCGGGATCCTCGGCGCGGAGGAATTCTGGCATAGCCCGTTGGTGCGTTCCCGGGACACGGCGAAGCTGCTGGTCCGGCGTCTGAAGAAGCGGGTGAGATTTTCGGAAGTGAAGGGCCTTCTCCATGACGACAACCCGTCGATCCTGGCGAGGCGACTGGGGAAGACGCGTAAGCCGGTCGCCGTCGTGGGTCATGAACCGCACCTGACCGCGCTGGCCTCGCTGATGGTCTCAGGAAAGCCGAAGCCGCCGCTCTTCGAACTGAAGAAATGCGGCGTGATGGCGCTCGCGCGGACCGAAGGCCGTTGGGTCCTGCGCTGGCAGGTGTCGCCGGAAGTCCTGGGGTAGCGCCGACCCGCCAATGGGGTTGCCGGGAGACGGCAAATTATTTTGTAGATTCTTTGAACGTTTCGAACCGCCCCGCGTCTTTCCCCGTGTAGTTCATCGTTCTGGTAAAACGATGAAAGTTTGTAGTTCTTACGGTTTGCTTGGTGTTAGGTCATACAAAGCCGCCTCAAAAGGGCGGCTTTTGTATTTCCGGGGGTTCAACGGCCCCATCGTCTTAACCACCAAGGACGCGAGGAGACCGCGCCCGCTTCGATCTTCGCGACCTTAGCGGCCTTCGCGGTTAAAACCACCCTTGGACCGCCGGCGGATCAGGGCCAGACCGGTCAAGGTCACTCCGAGGATTGCGGCGGTGGACATCACATCAGGCACGCTGGCGTAAGTGCGAAAGGTCAAATCGTAGTCGGCGTTCACCGGAAAGGTCCCGAACCCCATCTTTCCCGGCGCGTAGGCGTTGCCCACGGTGAAGGACAGGCTGAATGCAGAGTCCTGCGGGTTGGTCGACAGGAGTCCGAGATAATAGGTTCCGCCTGGCGTCAGGGCGGTGGAGTTCCAAAAGACATCGGCCCAATTTCCCGTGGTGGCCGAGACCGAACCGCTCGCCAGCAGCGAGCCGGGTGCGGTGGAGGGATTGTCGGAAAAAATGCCCACGAAAAACTGCCGCGATCCGCCGCCCGCATTCGAGTACATGATAAACCCGGCTCCGCTGATGTTGTCGGCCGACGGCTGAAACGACTGCCACAAATAATCGCCGGTAAAGCTGACGCTCCCCTCCGTCCCGGCGTTGAGTTGATCGACCACGAGATCGGCCTTCGCAGAACGGCAAAAGCAGAGGGCAACCAACGCAGCTGCCAGCGAGAGCAAGGAGGATTTAAAGGAAAAACGCATGCCCAAGGTGAGGCGAAGCGTTTTTATTCGGCAACAGGATTCAGCCATGCCGTTCCCCTCACCGCCGGTTTTCCGCGGCGCGACGCGCCAGCCACGCCTCCTCCGCGAGGCGGGCCGAGCGTTCGTGATAGCGGCGGATCAAAGGCACCGTGACGATCAGGAGGAGATAAATCATGCCGGCGGTGGTCGGCCATCCGCATTGCACGAGCGCCAGCGAAAACAGGCACACGCCGATCGTCATCCCGTAGCCGCGGATCGAGCCCAGCGTCAGGATTTCCTCCGCCCGCGTCAGCCGCAGCTGCGCGCGGAGACGAAAGGCGTGGAAGTAGAGGCCGGCGTAGCAGCAAAAAATCCCGCCAAGCCCCAATCCGTAAATTCGCAGCAGCGCGCCCCATTCCTCCGGAGTGACCCGTCCGAGGACGTGCGCGCCACTCGGCATCCCCGCGGCTCCCTGCAGCACCTGGTTGAAGAGAAACTTCAGGGGATAGACGGAGAAGAGGACGAGCAGCAGGAGAAGGGCGTTCAACCACTTCGTGAAATGGTCCTCCAGGCCGTAGCGGCGAAAATAACGGTAATGATAACTCCAGAAAAGATAGAGCATCGCAAAGCTTGCCACGAAGCCCGGGAACCCGCGCAGCACATCCACGAGCTCGGAAAACGAATGCGGCACCTCCAGCGCGACGACCAGCAGCGACACCGCGAACGCGAACACCGCGTCCGAGAATCCTTCGATGCGGGTGATTTCCCCGCCGCGCCAGCGGAAATACGGCTCGGGCGCAGGGGCGAAGTCTTCACGGGGAAAACGGCGGGACATGCGGATGGATGCTGGCGGGGCTCCGGCGAGCCGCAACCTCCCGTTTCCTCCGAAGCCTCCTGGAAAACGAGCCACCCTCTCAGCGGCGCTTGAAGAACTGCACGGCTCGCTCGTGCTTCTCCGCGGCGGCGCGGGATCGGAAAGTGCCGAGGTTTCGCCGGCGGCCAGTGTTCGGGTTCTTCTTTCGCGAGTAGAGCCGGTAGCTTCCGGAGCTGAGTTTTTGGATCATCGCGGGTGTCCTCCGGAGTTTTTGGACCTTGGGGAAAACCAGCGGTGCCCCAGGCCATCTTCAAAATAACCGCGATCTCGAAACGCCGGGGATTCTTTTTTAACCGCGAAGGTCGCGACGTTTTAAGGCGGAAATTGGCTTTCAATCCCCGACTCGTGGCGTCCCTGGCGGCTCAAATCTCTGGGTTCGGACGCGATCATAACCTGCTCGCCGAATTTGTCACAGGGGAAAACCTGATTCACGTTCGATGGCACGGCCGTTGGCCCTGAGCTTGTCGAATGGGCCGGAACTTTGAATCATTCCTTCCATGCCCAAACCCATCTGCTATTCCACGAAAGCGTATTCGGCCGGCAGCGCTTCAGCCAAACTCGGCGCGACGACAATCGATCGGCGCGAGCCGGGGGCGATGGACGTCCAGATCCAGATTCTGTTTTGCGGCGTATGTCACTCCGACCTCCACACCGCGCGCAACGAATGGGGCGGAACCATGTATCCTGCCGTGCCCGGACACGAGATCGTGGGCCGGGTGACAAAGGTGGGGGGCAGCGTCACGAAATTCAAGGTGGGCGACATGGCGGGCGTCGGTTGCCTCGTGGACTCCTGCCGCCGCTGTCCCAGCTGTCGCGAGGGGCTGGAGCAATACTGCGAGACCGGCATGGTGATGACCTATAACAGCCCGGACCCGCACCTCGGCGGGCCGACGCTGGGCGGATATTCGCAGAGCATCGTGGTGACGCAGGACTTCGTGCTGAAGATTCCGGCGAACCTCGAGCTGGCGGCGGTCGCTCCGCTGCTGTGCGCGGGCATCACGACCTATTCGCCGCTGCGGCATTGGAAGGTCGGCCCGGGCCAGAAGGTCGGCATCGTGGGGCTCGGCGGGTTGGGCCACATGGGGGTGAAGTTCGCCCGCGCGTTCGGAGCCCGCGTGGTGTTGTTCACCACGTCGCCCGGCAAGACCCAGGATGCGCTCCGGCTCGGCGCGCACGAAGTGGTCGTGTCGAAGGAGGAAGCGCAGATGCAGGCGCAGGCCGGCAGCTTCGATTTCATCCTCGATGCGGTGTCGGCGAACCACGACCTCAACGCCTACCTGAACCTTCTGAAGCGCGATGGCACACTGGTCCTCGTCGGCGCGCCCGAGAAACCCATGAGCATCGGCGCGTTTCCGTTGATTTTCCGGCGTCGCTCGTTCGCCGGTTCGCTGATCGGCGGGCTGCCCGAGACGCAGGAGATGCTGGATTTCTGCGGGAAAAACGGGATCACATGCGACATCGAGAAAATCCGGATGGACCAGATCAACGAGGCTTACGAACGCATGCTGAAGAGCGACGTGAAGTACCGCTTCGTGATCGACATGGCCACGCTGCGGTAAATTTCCCGACCGCGAAGAGCGCCCGGGCCGCGAAGCCGGGATTTTTTTCCATTCCCAGTCCTTGGCATGCTTCGTGTCCTTGGCGGTAAAGACCCGTTTTGGTTGCGGAATTGCCGCAGGATTGGCACTCCGATGAGTTCGTGTCCCTTCGCGGTCCCCTCTTTTATTTCCTGATTGCGACCCATGGCTTTCTTTTTGCCCGGGGAGAGAGCGGCGCCGTCGCGCCGGATCGTCCGGTCGAATCCGCGCTCGAAACGCAGGTGGAGCTCCATCGCCGCGGTTTTTCCTGCGGATCGATCGATGGCGTGGCCGGGGCGCAAACGGCGGCCGCCCTCGGCGCCTTTCAGCGCGGAGCAGGCATCCGGGAAACCGGCATCCTCGACGAGGCGACGCGCGCGCGGCTCATCCTCACGGCGCCTGCCCTCGACAGCTGCCTGCTGACCGCGGCTGACGTGGCCGGCCTGCGTCCGGTGCCCGCTTCGTGGCTCGAAAAATCCGAGCTGCCCGCCCTGGGCTACGCCAGCGCGCTCGAGCGGGTGGCGGAGCGCTTTCATGCCCACCCGGACCTCATCCGAAAACTCAATCCCGGCATTGACTGGGCCGCGCTCCTCCTCGGAGCCAGGATCGTCGTCCCGGCGGCCGAGCGGGTGGCGCTCGGCGGGATCGCGGCCCGGGTCGTGATCAGCTTGGGCGCGCATCAGCTCGAAATCGTCGACGACAGCAGCCGGGTCATCGGCCATTTTCCCGTCAGCATCGCGCGCATGGTGGAAAAGCGGCCGACAGGGGAGCTGCAGGTAACGGTGATCATCCCTGATCCGAATTACACCTTCGATCCCGACCTTTTCCCGGAGTCGGCCGAGGGGAAGAGCCTCGCCCGAAAACTGGTTCTCCCTCCGGGCGCGAACAATCCGGTGGGCCTGGTTTGGATCGGACTGAATCTGCCGGGTTATGGGATTCATGGGACGCCGGAGCCGGAAAAGATCGGGCGCACCGAATCCCACGGCTGCTTCAGGCTGGCAAACTGGGATGCGCTGACCCTCGCCAGCGTGGTGAAGGTGGGAATGCCGGTGGCGGTGGAGCCGTGAAACGTCGGTTCACCGGGCATTGGATGGCCGCAAAAAAGCACAAGCGGGACACCGATGTTCCAGCGATGCGTCCTTTGAATTCGATGGCTCAGGTGGCGTCCTTGGGGAGCCAAAAAGCGGCGACGAATGCCGCCATCGCGACGAGGCTGGAGGCCAGCAACGCGGTGCGAAAGTCATTCACGGGAGCGAACCATCCGAAGATGACGGAAGCGCCGGCGGCGCAAATCCGCCCGATGTTGTAGCAGAAGCCCGCCCCGGTGGTGCGGAGGAGCGTCGGAAACAAAGGCGGAAGGTACATCGTGAAGAGTCCGAAGGCGCCGGAAAAGAAGCCGGTGAACGGGCACCAGAACCACGCGAGCGCGCCAAAACTGCGAGGGACGACAAACGCGCCGACAATCCCGAGCGCGAGTCCGCCCAGCATGATTGCGATCGCGCGCTGGCAGGACAGCCGGCTCGCGATCCAGCCGGCGAAAAAATTTCCGGCGATCGAGGCGCCATTGACGGCAAAGAACGAGATCGAGATCCATCGCGTGATCTCGGAGCGGGAAGCGCCCGACTCGGTCAGAATCTGCCGGAGGTGCTGCGGATGCCAAAAAAGAAAAAGCCACCAGGCGGAGAGGGCGAGCGCACAGACCAGCGTCGTCCGGAACGTGATCGCGCCGACCGGGCCCTGGAACAGGGTGATCATCCGCGGCTTTCGTTCGGCGCCGGCTCCTCTCGCTTTCCATTCCTGGGTTTCAGGGACGTGGCGCCGGATCCAGAAGACCAGCAGCGCCGGAAAGGCTCCGATCAGAAACACCCATCTCTCCGCCGGCGGATGAGGCAGCGAATAAAGGAGCATGACGCAGACCGTGGCCAGCAGGATCCCGACGTTCACGCTGCTCTGCAACACGGCGGCGAGCCATGGCCGCCATGCCTTGGGCCACGTCTCCACGATCAGCGAAGCGCCCACCGCCCATTCTCCCCCGATGCCGAGCGCGGCGATGAACCGGAAGATCATCAGCTGCCACCACGTCTGCGCGATCGCACACAGGCCGGTGCACAGGGCGTAGGTCAGCACGGTGAGGGCGAGGGCGCGGCTTCGGCCGATGAGGTCTCCGAGCCGGCCGAAAAAAGCGCCCCCGATGGCCCAGCCCACCAGGAAGGCGGCCTGAATCATCGCGCTCTTTTCCTTGATCGCCGGATCCGCGGCGCTGGTGGTGCCCAACAGGTGGACCACCAGTGGCAGCGCCACGAGCGTGTACAGATGCATGTCGAGACCGTCGAACAGCCAGCCTAGCCATGCAGCCAGGCCGGACCGCCATTGGGTCGGGGAGACGTGGCGCAGGGTCGTTGGCTCGGGGGAATGAGGGGTCGTGGCCACGTCGCGCCGCAGTCAAAGCAGCAAAGCGCCCCCGGATGAACCCAAATCATCGCAACGGCCATTTGGGATTTGAACAGAAGTGAACGAAGTGCCTCCTGACGTCGGCTGCTACATGACCGCGTAGCAGCCGAGGTCACGAGGCTGGCGGGCCGTTCGAAGCATTTTTGCAGCCGTATGGAATGGTCGCGGTACGCCGGCCTTGGCCAGTCTCGATCCCTGGCACGCTTCGCTCCTTGCCTGCTGCATGGGCTGACGCACGCTCGCTGCCGGAATGGCGTCGCTTCAACCCAAGGCCGATCCGGATAGCAGCCAGGTCTGGGTGCGGCAGTTTCGACCGGTCGGCCAGGGAATTGGCAGGAAGGCATGGGGCCGTTTCGCACGGCGCGCATGGCGGTCCGTTTCCAGAATTCAAGCGGCCGCGATCACGTTCGCCGCCGCCTTTTTGCTGGGTGGCTGCCTCAACACCACCGTCGCGACCATGATGGTAAAGGCCCCGAACCAACAACGCGTGCCTGCGATCGTGCGCAACAAGGCTTATGCGGCGAAATACGACGGACTCTATAGCCGCGCGTGGCGCGTTGCGGTCGGTCCGCCCGCAGCCGAGATCTCGGTCGCAGTCATCGAACCGGGCGATTATCATTTCAACTATGAGCTCGTCCCGATGGCCGATGGGAATGGGCGCCACTGGCTTTCTCCGCGGATGGATTGGACCGTTCCCGTTCGCAGGGAGACAAACCCATCGCTGGCGAAAGGCACCGTGGTGTTGCTCCACGGTTATCTCGAGACGAAGGAAGACATGGTGCATTGGGCACTGCGCCTTGCGGAGTCCGGCTACCGCGCGGTCCTCCTGGATCTCCGTGGCCAGGGCCGGTCCAGCGGGGCCTGGATCGGTTATGGGGCGTTTGAGGCTCACGATCTCGTGCAGATCCTCGACGATCTACGGGCGAAGGGACTCGCGCCCGGAAAGGTGGGCGTCCTGGGGGTTTCCTATGGCGCGAGCGTCGCGTTGTTATGGGCGGCGCGCGACTCGCGAGTGGGAGCCGTGGTGGCGCTCGCGCC
>JAQGON010000068.1 GCA_028293565.1 Verrucomicrobiota bacterium
GGCGAGCAGGTAGGCCTGGAGGAGATTCTGGATGTTGGGGTCCTGGATCAGCTCGGAGTTGACGAGGCTGAGGCGGTCCTCGAAGGGAATGCCGCGAAAACGCTCCCAGCGCGTCTTGCGCCCGATGGCGTCGACGCTGAGCGCGATCAGCGAATTCTGCATCTGCCGCAGCGTCTCGATCTCCATGTCGGAGTAGCGCGAGTTGAGGTCGACGCCGGAGATGTTGAGGTCCTTCCGGAGTTTTTCGACGAGGTCCCGCTGGCCCGAGACCACGCGCTCCTGGGAGGTCAGTTCATCGCGCAGCTTGGCGAGGCCCTCGCGCTGCTCGGCGGTGGCGAACGCGATCCGGTCCTCGGAATAGACCCGCGCGATCTCGTTCGCGATCGCGGCGCCGAGGTCGGGCTCCTGCGCATAGACGTTGATCTCGATCAGCGAGGAGCTGCGCTGCGACTCGACCCGCAGCATCTTGTTCGTGAGGTAGGCGAAGGTCACCGACGACGGCAGCTGGCCGGAGGCACCGATGACGGCAGCGAGCCGGCTGTTGAGGCGCAGGTTTTCGATGACCGGATAGAGGATTTTTTCCGACTGGAGGATGCGGAACTGGTCCTGGAGAAAATACGGGTCGTAGCTGCCGTTGCTCTGGGCCTGGAACAGCCGCACTTCGCCCTCCGGTTTC
The DNA here is from genome assembly GCA_028293565.1 of Verrucomicrobiota bacterium. Classification (GTDB taxonomy): domain Bacteria; phylum Verrucomicrobiota; class Verrucomicrobiia; order Opitutales; family Opitutaceae; genus Opi-474. Next base: position 677 of record JAQGON010000068.1, read on the forward strand.
TCGACGCGGATCTTGGTCGTGGCGAGGTACCAGCGCGGGAGGAAGGCCGTGACGACCGCCGTCGTGATCACGACGAGCCCCACGATCATGAGAATCAGCGCGAGCCGAAGGCGGAGGAGGTGGAGGAAGTCGGCGAGCGTCGCGCTGTCCTTGCTGGCGGGAGATTGGGCCATCGAACGATGCGAAGCGAACGCGCCGTCAGGGGCAAGGCGCGAAGCACGCGCGCCGCGGCGCGGCGGAGCAGGGAGCAAGGGGAGCGATCAGGAGGAAAGGCCTCGCGCGCAGGTCAGCCGTCCAGCCGCCGCCCATTGCCCGTGCTTCCCGACCCCGGCCGCAACCGCGGCTTTTTCAGAACGTGAACGTCGCGCCGGCCCCATACCGCTCGCGGTTCTGGCCGCGGGACGGATCATCCGAATTCACGTCGTCGTAATCGTAATGAACGGTGAGCGTCCAGTTCTTGGACGGCAGATAGGAAAGCCCGGCTCCCGCGCGCGTGGTGGTTTCGTCGGCATTGGGAAAACCGCGGCGCCCCTGGAGCACCGAGGGCTCGTAGGTCACCGAGGCCGAGGCGACGAGCAGCGGCGAGATCGCGTGCTGCACGTTCACGAAGAACCGGTTCACCTTCGTGTCGTTGTAGACCGCGACGTTCGACGTCTCCTCGAAGGTGTAGACGTAACCCGCGCTCACATAGGAGCCGCGCGCGTAGTCGCGCTTGGCCGAGAGCTCGACATAGGGGGCGCTGGTGCTCCGCTCGCGGTCGCGGTGACGCCACTGGTAACCGAGACGGCCCGTCGCAGTCAGGGTCTTCGCCAGCGCGTAGTCGAATCCGCCGATGACAAAATCCGTGTCCTTGTCCTTGTTCGCCCCGCCGGTGCGGTAGCGGATCGTTTCATGCCGGTATTCCGCAACGCCCTTCAATTCGGGCAGAAGGTCGTAGTTGCCCGCGATGCCGAAGAGGTTTTCGGTCCGGTCGAGACCGGCGGCGAGGTTCGCATTGTCGTACCGATAAAGAATGCTGCGCACCTTGAGGGTCGCGCCGAGTTTCTGCACGAGGCTCGTGCTGAACCGGCCGTTGAACTCGTTGCGGCGATAGGACTGGTCCGTGTTGATCGGAACGCCCGCGAGGAGCGACTCCGGGTTCCGCGCGATGGAATAATCGTCGCTCAGGTCGAGGTTGCTCGCCGAGGAGAACGCATGCGCGAGGCGCGCAGACAGGTTATGGCTGTCGAGGGTCTTGTCGCCCGGCCGGTTTGCGAAGTGATCGATGATCGCCTCGTAGGAGGCGGAGGCGAACGTCTGGTCCGTGAGCGAGGCATTGAAGGCGATGCGCGGCGCGACCTCGTAAACGGTGCTCGAAATCTCGTTCGACTGCGCGCCGAAGATGTTGCTGTCGTGGGAGACGTCGCCGCGGATCGTGACGGTCCATTCCTTGCCCTGCTCCTGCTCGGGAATCGGGGCATAGACCGCGAAAGCGGGCAAGGCAGCTGTCAGTCCGCCAACGATCAGTACGCGCGCATGGTTCATGGTAGGTTTCAGCCGGGGGTGGTCGGAGTTAGGTATAATGCGGAGCTTGAAGCAATTACTTTCCCCGCACGGGGGGAAGCGCGGGATTCAGCATGACGTAGAGGTTTTCCGCGAGCCGCTGCGGAACGCTCAGCGGAAATTCCGCGGGGAATTTTCCGGTGAAGAGGCCACCGTAAACCAGGCCCCAGTCGCCGAAGCGATTGGACTGCTGCAGCGACCCCGGCGCATCGGGCCGCGAGGCGAGCTCCGTGAAGAAGGGCCGGTCCAGCGTGCGCGGCGTCAGCAGCAGCTGCCCGATCGGCTGCTCGAGCGTCACCGCGTAAAAATCGCGCATCTTCACCGGCTGCGCCCAGACCCGCCCGCCCCCGTACCACGCGACGCCCGCCGGCACGTCGGCCATCAGGCCGAAGCGGCCGGCCTCCCGGCGTTCGAGCTCGCGGCGCATCCCGATGAACAAGCCGGGAAAATAAGGCGGATAATTGAAATGCAGCCGGCGCGGCTCGAGCGCGTCGTGGGCCAGCGGCAGCGCCTGCGCCACGAGCAGCGCGGTCGCGCAGAGCCGCGGCCAGGGCCCGAGCTTCGCATTGCTGCCGAGCAGCACGAAAAAGAATCCCGCCCCGAAAACCATGATCAGCGGGGCCAGCCAGTACGCCGCCAAACGCTCGCTCTCGCCGGAATTGAACACCGCCTGGGTCAGCAGCATCACGGCCAAGGCCGCGGTGAACGTCCACCGCAGGCGGTTGGTGGACGCCGAGCGAAACGGGTACAGCCACCCCGCCACGAAAAACGCCGTGAGCCACATCCCGCCGCCGGACCAGAGCCGCGCCTTCAGGTTTTCCTGCAGGCTCGTCAGCGTCTTGTTCCCGAGCTTGTTCAGGTCCACGCCGGGCAGGTTTGCGGAGAGCTGCGCGCGCTGGTTCGAGGGCTCGGCGGTGGAATCCCCCGCCTTCAGGGCGACGTTCTGCGCCGCCAGCGCCGTGGGATGGCCGGTCAGGATCAGGTTGCGCGCAATCCAGGGACCGCTCACGGCGACGAATCCCACCACGAGAAGCGCGATGGCGACGCGGCGCACCCTCCCCTCCCATCGCCGCGCGAGATCAGCGAGCGCGACCAGCGACAGCGCGCCGGCGGAATACTCCGTCAGGAACAGCAGCCCGCCCACCCCGCCCAGCAGCAGGAACCAGCCCCGGCCGGGGGCTGTCAGCGTCGCGTCGTCGCGGTCGATCCGCGCGAGAATGAGAAAAAAAACGAGGGCGAGCACCATCAGCAGCGTCGTGCCGTTGACCGCCACCGTCTGCTGCCACGCCGCCACGGAGACGAGGAGCGCCAGCGCGGAAACCCAGGCGGTCCGCACGTCGAAGAGCCGGCGCGCCAGGGCAAACGTCAGCCCGGCGGCGAGCCACAGGAGAATGACGTTGAGCGCCAGCAGATAGTAATCCGCGCCGAATCCGTTCGGCGGCGCCGGCGCGCGGTCGAACAGCGCGTTGCGCCACGCCGCCGGCAGGATCGCGAGCGGCCCGGCGATCACGATCGAGTAGAGGGGCGCGTGGTGGAGCTCCGGATACGGCCGTTTCGCGTCGAAGGGCACGCCGCGGTGGCGCAGGAAGGCGGCGGTCTGCGGATAATTGACCAGCGTCGTGAAGCCCTGGCCCGTGGCGAGCTGCCGCGCGGTGTCCGCCTGCAGCAGCGTCGACTCGCTCGCCGGCCCGTGAAACTGCACCCAGGAAACCTGGAGCGAGAGCACCGCCGTGACCGCCAGCGTGGCGCCGAGCACGATCCACCGGGCGCCGGCGCCCACCTCGAGCCAGTGGACGAGTTCCTGCGCGGTCTTGGGGCGGCTCATGAAGGAGGCGGCAGGCCGCGCACCCCGCCGGCGTTGGACGGTGGGCTCATTTGTCCGTCACGTCGAGTTCGGGCCACTGCGCCAGTTTCCGGTGCAGCGTGCGCCGGCTGATGCCCATCAGCTCCGCCGCCTTCGTGCGGCTGCCGCGCGCCTTGATCAGGGCTTCGCGCAGGAGCCGCCTTTCGTTTTCCTCGACGGAAAGCGGGTTGGATGCGGGCGAGGCTCCGGACTGCCCTGCGGGCGTCGTCCCGCCGCCGCGGTATTTCGGATCGAGATCGAACTCGGTCAGCGCGCCCCCGTGGTGCAGCACGACCGCGTTCTCGCAGAAATTGCGGAGTTCGCGGACGTTTCCCGGCCAGGCATAGGACTGCAGGGTCTGCAGCGCCCCCGGCTCGAGCGTCAGCAGCGGCAGCTTGTTCTCCTCGCTGAAAATTTTCAGGTAATGGGTGAGCAGCAGGGGGACGTCCTCGGGGCGGTCGCGCAGCGGCGGCAGCACGATGCGTACGACGTTGAGGCGGAAAAAGAGATCCTCGCGGAATTTTCCTTCCTTGACCATCTGCTCGAGTCCGCGGTTCGAGGCCGCGACCAGCCGCACATCGAGGTCGATCGGTTTCGTGCCGCCCACGCGCTCGATCGTCTTCGTCTCGAGGAAACGCAGCAGCTTCACCTGCGTCGATGTGGAGATTTCCGCGATTTCGTCGAGGAAAAGCGTGCCGCCGTCCGCCGCCTCAAACCGGCCGATGCGCCGCTCCGTCGCGCCGGTGAACGCGCCGCGCTCGTGGCCGAAGATCTCGCTCTCGAGGAGGTTCTCCGACAGCGACGCGCAGTGTACCGCGATGAAAGGGGCGCGCGCGCGCGGGCTGGCCTGGTGGATCGCCTGCGCGACGAGCTCCTTGCCGGTGCCCGACTCGCCTTCGATCAGGATCGTGGCGCGGGAGGGCGCGACGAGTTTCACGCGGTCGATGACCTCCTTCAGCTTCGCCGAGGAGCCGATGATCCGCTCGAAATTGAAGCGGTCGTCGAGGCGCTCGTGGAGCTGCCTGACCTCGACCTCGAGCGTCCGGGTTTTCAGCGCGCGCTGGATGAGGACCTCGAGCCGCTCGATGTTGACGGGCTTGGTGAGGAAATCGACGGCGCCGCGCTTCATCGCCTCGACCGCGGTCTCGATGTTCCCGTAGGCGGTCATCATCAGGACGGCCGGGCGGTTCGGCAGCGCGAGCGCCTTGTCGATCACCTTGAGCCCGGATTTCCCGGGCATCCGGAGATCGGTGACGATCACGTCAAACGCCTGCGCGTCCATCAGGTTGAAGGCCTCGTCGGCGTTCGCCGCGAGCGACACGTCGTAATTTTCCGCCAGCGCCTGCTGCAGACCCTCGCGGGTATGCTTCTCGTCGTCGACGATCAATACGCTCGGCACCATGCACCTAGGAATCAGGCGCCCGGCAGAGGGGTCAACAGGGAATGTGGACGCCAGGCCGGCGCGGGTCCGCCTTGATTGTACTCGGCCAAAAAAAAGCGCCCCCGGAATCCGGAGGCGCGATGAAAGGGGCGAGGCGGCGGGGATTTACTCGGCGTACCGGCGGCGGAGCATCTGGGTGAAGGCCTGGACCTTCTCCTTGCGGCGGCGCTTCTCGCACGGCTTCTCGTAATAGCGCTTGGCGCGGGTGCCCTTGATGATGTTCTCGCGATCGAGCTTCTTCTTCATGCGCCGCAGGGCGCGGTCAACGGGCTCGTTCTTCCGGATCTTGATTTCGATGGACATGTGGTCGGGTGACGGGACGGTGGTGAAAGGAAAAGCCGGTTACTAGGCCAAGCCCCGCACGGCGCGTCAATGGCGTTTTTCGGCCGGCCGGCACCTCCTTTTTCTATTTCTTTCTCAGTCGGCACTTAGCTTGCTGGAGCCACCGTAAGTCCCTTTTCACTGCTGTTGAATCTGCTCATTTTGGCGACTGAGGATCGGCATTCCAATCACCATGACCCACTCATTTGGTCGGGGTCGATTCGATGGTATTCCCACTCAAGACCTCAATCTCCTACCGGAAAGCCGGTAGCGCGGCCTATTTTCTCAAAGGCAGAAAAAACCTAAACAAAGAACATGGACACCTCACCAGAACGCTCACCGCTCAGGACTTTGGAAATCCGCCTAGAACTCGTTGAAGGGCGTGCTCAGAATCAGCAAGAGCTGCTTGAAATTCTCGGGTCCGCTCACATTCGGCTTCAAGAACAGATAATCGCCTATGTAGTGCACGCCGATAAGATTTCGGAAGAGAAAGCAAAAGCTCTCTTCGACGATTTATCCAAGATTCAAGGCGAGATCGTGAAGCTGCGCGGCAAGTCCTGACCATTCAGTAAGAATGATACGCCAAAAAGCCCCGGTTTTATACGCCGGGGCTTCACATTTTTTGAAATAAATATGCCGATCAGGCCGCCTTCCGATTCAAATACGCACCGCCTTTCGGCCCGCCGGAAGCCGGGTTTTAACGGGAGGAAACGGACGAAACCGGGGGCTTCCCGCCGAACCCTTCGGCCGGTCGGAACCTCGGCTCCCGCCATTTCCTCCGGTGAAAACTTTCCCGCCTTGCGCATGCCGGCCGAGCGGCTTGCCTAGGCCCTTCGCCGTGCCGTCCGATCAAAACTTCGTCCACCTTCACGTCCACACCGACTACAGCCTGCTGGACGGCGCCTGCCGGATCGACCGGCTGATGGACCGCGCGGCGGAGCTCGGGATGGGGGCGCTGGCGCTCACCGACCACGGCAATCTCTACGGTGCGATCGAGTTCTACAACACGGCCAAGGCCAAGGGGATCAAGCCACTGATCGGCTGCGAGCTCTATCTCGTCGAAACCTCCCGCCTCGAGAAACACGGGCGCTCCGACGACGACGGCAAGACGATCTTTCACCTCGGGCTCCTGGCCCGCAACCACACCGGGTACCAGAACCTCCTGAAGCTCGTCTCGGACGCGCATCTCAAGGGGTTTTACTACAAGCCGCGCACCGACCTCGAGACCCTGGCGCGATTCGCGGACGGGCTGATCGGTTTCACCGGATGCCTCGCCTCGCTCGTTCCGCAGCACCTGCTGCACGATCGCGAGGACGAGGCGCGGAAAGCGTGCGGGCGGTTTGTCGAGATCTTCGGGCGCGAGAATTATTTCGTGGAAATCCAGGACCACGGCATTCCCGAGCAGCGGAAAATCATCCCGGGACTCCTGAAGCTGGCGGGGGAATTCAACCTCAAGGTCATCTGCACGAATGACGTCCACTATGTGCACAACTCGGACTCGGGGCCGCACGATGCGATGCTCTGCATCCAGACGGGCGCGAAGATCGAGGACGAGAAGCGCATGCGCTTCGCCGGCTCGCAGTTCTACCTGAAGTCGCGCGACGAGATGACCAAGCTCTTCGCCGAGGTGCCGGAATCGGTGCGGAACACCCAGCTCGTGGCGGAAATGTGCGACGTGACGATTCCTTTTCCGAAAGGAAGCGAGCGTTATCCGAAATTTCCGCTCCCCGTCGAGGTCAAGACCGACCGCGCCGGCTACCTGCGCGATCTCTGCCTCGCCGGGCTGAAACGGCGTTACGGCGTGGATTACGCGGCGGCCGCGGCGGGCGGAGCGGGCAATCCCGACCCCGCGCTCGCCAAGACGCTGGCGGACCGGCTCGACTTCGAGCTCAGCATCATCGGCCGGACCGGATTCATCGATTATTTCCTGGTCGTGTGGGATTTCATCGACTGGGCGAAGCGCCAGGAAATTCCCGTCGGGCCGGGCCGCGGTTCGGGGGCCGGCTGCCTTGTCGCCTACCTGCTCGGGATCACCAATCTCGATCCGCTGCGCTTCAAGCTGCTCTTCGAGCGCTTCCTCAACCCCGAGCGCGTCTCGCCTCCGGACTTCGACATCGACTTCTGCATGCGCCGCCGCGGCGAGGTGATCGATTACGTCCGCCAGAAATACGGCAACGATTGCGTCGCGAACATCATCACCTACGGCACCCTCGGCGCGAAGATGGTCATCCGCGACGTC
>JAQGON010000077.1 GCA_028293565.1 Verrucomicrobiota bacterium
GCCGCGCCCAGCGAGTGGATCTCGAGCAGGGCGACGGCCGGTTTGCTGGAAAGGGTGGCAGGCATCGCGCATGGTCAGAGCTTCGCGGCGGCCGCGCGGAGAAAATCGCGGAGCACGAGGGTTTCCGAGACGTTGTCGCTTTCGTTGCAGTGCTCCCAATCGATCCAGATGTACTCGACGCCGATCCAGCCGCGGTAGCCGGCCTTTTTCATCGCGGTGAGCATCCGCGGATAGTCGATCGTGTTCTGCTTGAAGTTGCACTGCAGGCGTCCGCGGCACGCGCCGCGCATGTGGAAATGGCTCGCGTGCGCCACGAGCGGCTCGACGCTCCGGTCCGAAATTCCGGCGCGGGTGAAATGCGTGTAGTCGAGCGTGAGCGTCAGCCCCGGGACGCGGCGGACGAGGTCGGCGGTTTCCTCCGGCGTGGTGACGATGGAGCCGACGTGGGCCTCCGTGCCGAAGACGAGGCCGGCGGCGGCGCTCTGCTCCACGCGCCAGGCCAGCTCGGAGGCGGAACGGTCGAGCGAAGCGTCCCTGCCCTCCTCGGCGAACACGACCCCGGGAAGCGTCGTGACATGCCGGCAGCCCAGCGCATCGGCGTAATCCAGGCTGCGGCGGAACCAGTCGCGCGCCTTGCGCCGCCGGCCGGCGGCGGGGTGGTTGATCGCGAACGGCATGAAGTCCGGCATCATCTGCAGAAACACATCGGCGGCCACCAGCCCGCGGTCCGCGAGCGCGCGCCTGAGCCGCCGCGCGCTGGCTCGCGGGTTCCGGAATTCCTGCGACGGCCAGAGATGCGAGCGCTGCTCGAACAGGCCGATGTCGACGCCCTGGAAACCGAGGATGGCGATCAGGTCCAGGGCATGGGCGTGGCTCAGCAGGGGGAACGTAAAGTCGGCGCAGGCAAATTTCGCTTTCATGGGTTCAGGATTCCTTTTGCTGCTTTTGAAACGCCGTCGGCCCGGAGCGCTGCCACTCGGCGGCGGCGAGATAACCGCCGTCGATGGTGAGCGACGTGCCGGTCACCCCGGCCGAATCCTCGCAGCTGAAATAGAGAATCGCACGGGCCACGTCCTGCGGCGAAAGCGACACGCCCATCGCCACGCGCCGGAGCCGCTCTTCCAGGGCCGCGCGCGGATCCGGCCGGACGTTGAGGTGCTCCCAAAGCATCGGCGTCTCGGTGATGCCCGGACACACGCAGTTGCAGCGAATGCCGTCCGCCGCGTAGTCGAGGGCGATCGACCGCGTCAGCCCGAGGATCGCGTGCTTGGAGGTGGTGTAGACAGGAGTGCGCGCCTGCCCGACAAAACTGCTGATCGACCCGACGTTCACGACATGGCCGCGCCGCGCCGCGCGCAGGTGCCGGTAGGCACGCTTGAAGGCGAAGAACATCGACTTCACGTTCACGTCCATCACGCGGTCCCACTGCGCCTCCGAATGCCGGTGCAGGTCGCCGATCTCCACGATGCCCGCGTTGTTGACGAGAATGTCGAGCCGGCCGAAGCGCTTTACGCCCGCTGCAATCGACGCCGCGACGTCGCGTTCGCGGCTCACGTCGGCGGTGGTGGCCAGCGCCGCCCCGCCGGCCGCCTCGATGCGGCGCGCCACTTTCCTCGCCGCCGCCGCATGCTTGTCCGCCAGCACCACAAGCGCGCCCTCGCGCGCGAAAAGTTCGGCCACTGCTTCGCCGATGCCCGACGCAGCGCCGCTGATCCACGCCACGCGGCCCGCCAGCCGCGCGGAGGCAGGAAGAGCGACGCGTCCTACCGGGGGCATACGCGCCTCCATTTTTCCTGGAACGACGACTTCTCGAAAACCTCGGGATTGACGACGCCGCGCGGTTTTTTTCCGAGCGAGAGATCGACCATGCCTTGGCACGCCGCACGGCCGATGTCGCGAAACAGTTCATTCGTCCACGCGATGCAGTGCGGCGCAAAGAGGACGTTCTCGAGTTCGGCCAGCCGCGGAGGAACTGTCACTGGCTCCTGCGCAAAACAGTCGAGCGCCGCGCCGGCGAGCCGGCCCGCCTTCAGCGCGTCGTACAGCGCCGCCTCATCCACGATTCCGCCCCGCGCCGTGTTCAGGAGCCAGGCCGACGGCCGCATCCGGGCGAGTTGCGCCGCGCCGATCAAGCCGCGCGTCTGCTCGGTCAGCGGGCAGTGAATGGAGACGAAGTCCGATTCGCCGAGCAGCGAATCGAGCTCGACCTTGCGCCCGCCGAGTTTCGCCACGGTCGCAGCATCCACAAACGGATCGAACACCAGCGGCGGATTCATGCCCCAGTTCGCGAGCAGCTGCAGCACCTGGCGCGCGATCCCGCCAAACCCGACGAGGCCGAGCGTGCGATCGCGCAATTCGCGGCCCATGTAACGCGAGCGCGCCTCCCAATTTCCTGTCCGCACCAGTTGATCCTTCGCGCGGACATGATGCGCGAGCGCGATCATCCAGCCCACCGTCGCTTCCGCGACCGGACGATCCACCGCGCCCGCCGTGATGAACACGGCGACATCCGCCGCCGTGCACGCGGGGATGTCCACCGAATCGTAACCCACGCCAAAGCGTCCCACCGCGACCAAATCCCGCGCCTGCGAAACGGATCGGGCCGTGACCTTGGGTGTCAGCACGATCACGCCGTTTGCCCCGGCCAGCTGGCCGGGACCGATTTCCGGACGGTGCTCGGCGAGTGCAGAAAATCGAACATGCGGCGCGGCGCTGAAAACCGACAGGCCGATGTCCTCGTACTTCGTGCGTCCCGCCGCATCGAAGAAGTCCGCCGTCAGCATGGCTGAAAAAGATTCAGGCATCGCGGTGAATTCCTCCCAAGGGCAAACGCCGCGATCCGGTAGCAGACGAGGTCACGAGGCTGTAGCCGCGCGAACCGCGAGAACGGGCCCGCTGGATTCGGCGACGTCGCCCAGCCTCGTGACCTCGTCTGCTACCGGAAGCGGCTGTGCCTAAGGGATGCATCGGCTCAGGCGCTCCAGGCCACGGCGGGTTCCGCGGCGCAGGCCTCCTCGACGACGATGCGCTCCGGCCGCGGGCCGCCATAGACCCAGATCATCGCCATCGGCGCCGGGGACTCGTTGATGAAATAGTGGACGCGGCCCCGCGGCTGCAGCGCCGTCGCCTGCTGCTCCATCGCGTAGCGCCGGCCCTCGACGACGCAGGTGGCCTTGCCCTCGACGATGCAGATCGATTCATCGAAATCGTGCAGGTGGGCGGGCAGCCGTCCGCCGGGCTGAAAGAGCCCGTAGCCGCCGCTCATCTCCAGGCCGGGAACCAGGTCGGCGTTGAAAAAGTCCACAAACTCCGCGCTCTCGCCCGGCGCATAGCGCCCGACCTTCCGGGTGTACGTCACGCGTTCGGCGCCGGACTGCGTCCCGGTGACCTCGGGCATGGTGCGCCGCGGGAAAAACGCGTTCACGAGCTCGCGCGACGGATTCGACGAGGCGAGCGCGATGTGGAAGACCGCCGGCGCCGTGCGCGACAGATTCGTCACCCGGTGCGCGACGCCGCGGGGGATCGTGACATTGTCGAGCGGGCCGATCTCATAGCGCCGACCCTCGACTTCGGCGAGGACGCGGCCGTGCAGCAGCGTGATCGATTCCGCGAACGGGTGCCGGTGGCACGGCAGCACCGCGCCCGGCGCAAACGTCACCAGGCCGGTCGTCAGCTCGCGCGCCTGGTTGTGCGCGCCCACCATGCAGTCGAAGGTCACACCCGGCGCGACCTCGAGCTGGGGACCGCTCCCGCGGGCGTTCATGATCTCGCTGCGGTCGGGGCGCAGCTCCGGCGGCGCGCACGTCACGGTCTTTTCCGCCGCGAGGGCCGACGGGCTGTTTTCGAGCGTGAAGCTGGCGCGGATCTGGCGGTCGCGGCCCTGCGAGCCGAGCAGGCCGTGAAGACTCCGCAGCATCAGGCTGGCATCGAGGCCGAGGCCCAGCATGCCGAACCCCTGCTCGCGCCGCTGGGCAAGGTTGGCCTCGTCCGTCGCAATGACGCCGCAGTGCTTGCCGGCCTTTCGCAGCGCGTCCTTGGCCTGGAGGATGAGGTCGGCGACGCCCGGCCCCTCCCATTTTCCGGCGAATCCGGCGGTGGCCGAAAGATCGGCGGGGCCGAAGAAAAAGAGATCGACGCCCTTCACCCGCGCCAGCTGCTCGACGTTCTGCACCGCGCGGACTGTCTCGATGATCGGGACGACCAGCACGTTCGCGTCGGCCTCGGCGGTGTGCTCGATGAAACACTGTCCCCAGCACGTCGCGCGCTCCGCGCCGATGCCACGCACCCCGCGGGGCGGATAGGTCGAGGCCGCGACCGCCGCCTCGAGCTGGAGCGCGGTTTCGATCCACGGGATGACCACGCCGTCGGCGCCGATGTCGAGCGCGCGCTTGATGAGGGCCGGGGAATTTTCCGCAAGGCGCACGAGGACCACGGTGTCGCTGCGCACTGCGGCGCGCACGTGTTCGACGATTTCCTTCCAGTCGAGGTGGCCGTGCTCCGCGTCGATCGTCACCCAGTCGAGTCCCAGGGCCACGGCCATCTCGCAGATGCTCGCGGACTCGAGCGTGATCCAGAGCCCGTAGACGGGAGTGCCGGCCTGGAGTTTTGCGCGGAGGCGCTGGAGGGCGGGGACTTTCATGGGGCGGAAAACAGGGGAAGCGGCGACGAGACAGGCCGGATGCCGGCGTCACGGACGGCGGGACACTAGCGGATTGCCTCGAATGATGACATGGGCAGTCTGAGCGATTTACTGGGTTTTTTGAGCGAACCGATTCGATGAACGACGCTGCCAAGAGCTTCCACCGCTACCTTCTCGCCGACTCGAAGGACCGGGACTGGGGCATCTACGCGACGTCGGCCGGCTACGTGAACATCGAGCCCGGGGCGCCCTACCCTCCGGCCGGGCATCCGAAAAGCCACGCCTTCAGCTGGGAGGAAGGCCGCCGGCTCGCCGAGCTGCAGATCCATTTTATCATGCGCGGCGGCGGGGTTCTCGAGTCGGGGGAAGCGGACGCCCCGGTGCGGCGGGTGTCGGCGGGAAACGTCTTTCTCCTGTTCCCGGGAGTCTGGCACCGCTACATGCCGTCGAAACAGAGCGGCTGGTTCGAGTACTGGATCGCGCTGAAGGGCGACAACGTGGACCGGCTGCTGGAGCGCGGACTGTTCACGCCGGCCGAGCCGCTGTTCGCGCCGCCGGACACCACGGCGCTGCTCCGGCTGTTCACCGAGGCGGTCGCGTGCCTGCGTCATCATCCCGTCGGCACCTCGCGCGTGCTGGGTTCGCTCGCCACGATGATCCTGGCGGAGGTCCAGACGGGCACGACGGCGGCGGCCCCGGCGGAAAATCGCACGGAGCATCTCGTGCACGAGGCGAAGGCGATGCTCGGGCAGCATCTCGCGCAGGAGGTCGACCTCGCCGCGATGGCGCGAAAACTCGGGGTGGGTTATCACTGGCTCCGCCGCGCCTTCAAACAGGAGACGGGCCAGTCGCTTCACCAATACCGGCTGCAGCTGCGGCTCAGTCGCGCGAAGGTGCTGCTGAAGACCACGGAGACCAGCGTGGAGCAGATCGCCGGGCAGACCGGATTCGCCGATCCGTATTATTTCTCCCAGATCTTCAAGCGGAAGAGCGGCTGCACGCCGACCAGCTGGCGGAAATCCGACCCGCCACACATCGCGATTTGAGCCGCAGGATGGAGCCCGCTGACGGGGAATCTGCGGAACGCGTTGTCGCAGACCCTGAGCTTGTCGAACGGGCCCTCAACGCGTTGGACGCTCCGTCGACGACCAAGGTCTGCTCGCGTCTCCAGCGCATTGGGACAATGCGCTCGACCTGCGCGTCTCCAGCGCATTGGGCCCGTTCGACAAGCTCAGGGTCTCCGACAATGCGCTCCACCTGCGCGCGGCCGACCGATAGTCCGCAACCTCGGGGTCGGGGCGCTGTCGGTGAACGCAGAGAATTCCGACGCGCATGGAACCGACCTTCAACAATTCACCGAAGATTGCCCTCGTGGACGACGATCCGTGGATTCGGCGCGCCGTTTCGGACAACCTCGAGGCGCATGGGCTGAACTGCCGCGGGTTCGATTCCGCGGAGGCGTTCCTGAAGTCGCCCGACCTCGCGGAGACGGACTGCCTGATCCTGGACGTCAATTTCCCCTCGATGGACGGGCTTGAGCTCCAGCGGGTTCTCGCGGAGCAGAAGCACACGTTCCCCATCATTTTTTTCACCGGGGAGATCGATCCCGAGATCGAGGCCCATGCGCGGAAGGCGGGAGCGGTTGATTACCTCGAGAAAGCCGGTTCCACCAGCCGGCTGATCGAAGCCATCGGGCGGGCGATCGGGGCGAGGGCCGTGAACCCCGGCTCCGGCAGCGGGTCGGAAGCTCCATGAAAACCGAACCTGTCCTTTACGTCAAAACCGGCTGCCCGTGGTGCCTCGAAGTCCAGGAATACCTGACGAAGCACGGCATCCGCTACCAGGAAAAGAACGTCAGCCAGGACAGCAGCGCCTTCAGCGACATGCAGCGTCGGTCCGGCCAGACGAAAGCGCCGGTGCTCGACTGGGATGGAAAACTGCTCGCGGATTTCGGCGTGGACGAACTCAAGCCGTTCCTGCGCCAGCAGGGCGTCGGTTAGCCGCTGATCCTGCCGATTTTCGTTCCTCCTGATCGAGGCGCGCGGCGTGCGTGTCGCTGCAACCGCGGTCACCAGCCGCAGCGCACTCCGGCGCGGGCTAGCCGCGGGGAGCCCACGCTCGGGAGGTTGTCGTTGCTGCGGCCGGTTTCGATTCGCGCGTCGGCGAGATTTTCGACGGCGCCGAAGATTTCCCAGCGCCGTCCGAGGAAATGCGACACGCGGACGTCCACGGTCGTGGCCGGAGCGAGGACCAGCTGGTTTTCGTCGTCCTCGAACTGATCGCCGGTGTGGCGCCACCGCGCGCCCAACCGCCAGGTCGGCGCCGGCTTCCATTCGATCGCGGCGACGACGGTCTGCCGCGGCACTTCCGCCAGGCGCCGGTGCTCGAGCGCAGGCTGCACGGTGGCGCGCTCGACCCGCGCGTTGCTGACGAGGCAGTCGATGCGAAACGTGAGCGCCCCGGCGGGAGTCCATTCCCCGGAAAGCTCCGCTCCCTGCACCCGCACGAGGTCGAGATTCTGCCGCTGGCGGGAAATCAACGACGGCGTGCTCGAGAGCGTCACGTTGCCGACGGCCTCATGGAGGTCGTTCCGGAAAATCGTGGCGCCCAGATGAATCGCCCGCGCCCTGAACTCGACGCCGACCTCGCCTCCGAGCAACGACTCCTCCTTCAATCCGGGATTGGCTTCGGTGTTGATGATGCCAACGCGAAACGGGCGATAGTATTCGTTCAGCGTCGGAACGCGGAATGCGCGATAGACGGCAGCGCGGGCCCGCCAGCCTTCGAAAAACCGCCAGGAAAGTCCCAGCTGCGGATTCAGTTCCGTCCCGCGACGCGAGGCGAAGCGATCGTCCCGCACCGACGCCCCGGAGGCGAGGTCAGTCTCCTGCCGATGCCCCCCGGTGTTTTGCCAGAGGTCAGCCCGGAGTTCGGCCGTGGCATCCAGCGTCGGCGTCAGCGCGTGATCGTGATGCGCGAACACGCCGGAAAAAACCTGCTCGCCCCCGGCGATCCGGCGGCGGGTGAAGCGGTCGAGCGCATACAGGAAATATTCGCGCGTCTCGCCTTCGACCCAGCGGACGTCCGCCCCGACGGTCGTCGTGCTCGACTTCCGCCGCCACGATCCGGACCAAGCCGCCCCTGCCGCCTTCGCCGGGACGTCGTATTGGTCGTTCGCCGGCGTCTCGGCGGTGCGGGCTGCATTCACGCTCGAAAAGAAAGACGAGAACGATTGGTCCTGAAAATACGCCGTCGCGGACCATGCCGTCGCTGGCCCCGGCGCGCCCTTGAGCCCCAACGAGACGAAGCCCTCCTTCGAATCGTTGCGCTGCAGGGCGGTCCCGTTGCCGCGATTTTCCTCGAACCAGCGGACGGTCGCCGAGGCGTCGATCGTTTCCGAGACGGGGCCGTTCCATGAGAGATTCAGCAGGCGGTGTTCCGACGACAGCCGCCGGTCCACCGGCCCCCGCCGGGCGGCTTCGATCGGATAGAACCCCTCCGTTTCAAAATGGCGCGCGTCGACGCCGAGCGTTCCGCTTGCGGCATTTTCGCTCAGGCGCACTTCGGCGCTCTGCGTGCCCAATTCCCCGGCCTGGACCACGACCGAACCGGCGCGGCGCCCGCCCTTTCCCACTCCCGGTTCGGGGGAGGTCAACAACTGCACGACGCCGCCCAGGGCCGCGTTGCCCCACGCGCCCGACCCGCCGCCGCGCACGACCTCGGCGCGGGTCAGCGATTCCTCGGGCAGCTTGGTCCACGCGACCCATCCGCCAAAAGGATCGTTCAATGGAATCCCGTCGAGCAGCACCAGCGAGCGGCTGGCCCCGCTCGGACCGATTCCGCGCAGCGACACGCCCTGCGCGGTCGGATTTGCGCCGAGCGAACCGCTGCGGCGGAAGAGGCTGAACGCGGCCGAGTCGAGCAAGGCGCCGTCCACCACGAGCGACGGCGACGCCTGCAGCCGGTCGCCGGTGAACACGTCCACCGAAAGCGGACTCGCGGCCGCGGCCTGCGGCGTGCGGCCAGCCGTGACGATCACGGGCTGGAGGACCAGCGGGAGCGGGTCGTTCGCGAACGCGGCGGCCGCACCCCGCGCGGTGACCAAGACGAAAAGCGCGAGCCTGGTTCGCGAAAGCGGCGCCGTTTTCGAGGAAAAACCGGAAGGCGCCACGCACGGGTGTGGATCCAGCGATAACATTGGTGCCGCCTTTTGCCGCAGGACCGAGGGACGAGGCAAGCCTCGGCAGCGCCAGGCGGAGACCCGTACGTAGCATGGGTCTCCTGACCCATATGGTGGGACACCGCAAACGTGATGGCAGGGCTCGAACTGAAGACAGTGCGGACCGGTGGGTGGGGCTCGAGTCCGGGTTAACGGGTCGGAGACCCGTTCTACGTAGCATGGGTCTCCTGACCCATGCGCTGGAAGATTGATTCCCCGGGCGGCAGGTGTATCGGACGAACTGCCATGTCATCGAAAAAACAATTCCTGTCTGTCTTTATTCTGGCGGGCGTCCTCACGGGCGCCTCGCTCGGCGCCGCGGAACTTGGTTTCGACTCCGCCAAGATCGAGAGCCTCACCGGCCTCAAGGGCTCGCGCAACGAACACGAGGGCGTCTTCAAAGTCACGTCGCCGCGGAAGGACCTCCCGGTCCGGATCGAAGGATGGACGATGCCGCCGTTCATGGGGCTGACGAGCTGGGCGGCGTTCAAGGCGGGCGGGCAGGCGCCGCTGATGGTGATGGGCGATCTTGTGCTCCTCGAGGACGAGGTGAATCCGGTCATGAGCGCGCTGCTGGCGCACGGCGTGGCGGTGACGGCCCTCCACAACCATTTCTTCTTCGACTCGCCGCATGTCTATTTCATGCACCTCGGCGGTGAAGGCACGCTCGAGGGACTGGCGGGCGGCATCAGAGCGGCCTTCGACGTCGTGGCGCAAACGCGCGCAGCGCACCCGGAACCGGGACGGCAGTTCACCGCGCAGGGACTGCCGGAAAAAAGCAGCATCGCCGCCGAACCGCTGGAGGCGATCCTGGGCGCGAAAGCGCAGCGCAATTCCGGCATGGCCAAGTTTGTCTTCGGCCGGGAGGTGGCGATGGAGTGCGGCTGCCCCGCGGGGGCGGAGATGGGCGTCAACACCTGGGCGGCCTTCGCCGGCGCCGACGACAACGCCGTGGTCGACGGCGATTTCGCGATGACGGAACCGGAAGTGCAGGCCGTGCTGAAATCGCTGCGCAGCGACGGCATCAACATCGTCGCCATCCATCACCACATGACCGGCGAGACGCCGCGCATCATTTTCCTGCACTATTGGGGTCGCGGCAAGGCAGCGGACCTGGCGGCCAGCCTGAAGAAGGCCCTTTCAACCCAGGCGAAGTAAGCGGGTTTGAATGCGGAGAGCGCAACGGGCGCGAAGGAGAAAACCAGCGGGTTATTTTTCGCGCCCGTTGCATAAGCAGATTCGGAGCCTCCATGGGCGGCGGTACTGACGCTTCACAGCACGGGCAAAAGTCTTGAGAACATCCGCCCCTCGCGTTTGCTCACCCGTCGATGCACCGCAAAACGCCGCTCGTCCTCGCGCTCATGGCGTGGCTGTTCGCGACCGGGACGCCGCTGGATTTCGTGCAGACATTTGCCTGGAGCCGCATGATCGCCACGTACTCGCGGTCGATGCCGTTGATGGCGGCGGTGCAAAAATCGCTCTCCGGCGATGAAATGTGCGCGGTGTGCAAAGCCGTGCAGGCCGCCCGCGACGAGCGCGAGCCCGATGGCGCCAGGACATCTGCTCCGAAGGCGCCCGAGAAATTTGTCTTCGTGAGTGCGCCGCAGGCGCCGGTCTTTCTTTCACCTCCGCTGAAAAGCGCCGGCCTGCTCTCCAGCACGGCTGTCCCGGTGAGCGCGGACCGCATCGCCCCGCCGTTGCCGCCGCCCCGGCTCGTGGCTTGAGGCGTCCCGGCGCACCCTCAGGTGCGCATCATCCAGTCCGCCGCGCGGGAATCATTCCGCCGGGCGTGGACTTTGCCAGGGCTCAATGGACCGCCGCCAATCCGCGGCTCTCGTAATCGATTTCAATGACCGTCATTCGCCGTGCACTTTTCGTTCCGCCTGGTTTTGTGTCTTCTCATCGCCACCGCTCTCGCGGCCCACGTTCCGCGCTCTCCCGGCGCCGATACAACCGTCATCCTTGACCCAATCAGCGTTACTGCCGACCCGGATGAGCATGCTCCTCGCGAGGGCCACTTTCCGGTCAGCTCGAGCATCACCGGTCTCCGCGCGAAGGAGACGATCAACGTTGTCGATGCCGAGGACGCGTTGAAATACCTTCCGAGTATTTTCCTGCGAAAGCGGAATTACGGCGACACCCAGGCAGTCATGGCGACGCGCGCCTGGGGCGTGAGTTCAAGCGCGCGCAGTTTGGCCTACGTCGACGGACTCCCGCTTTCGGCGCTGATTGCCAACAACAACAACATTGGCGCGCCACGTTGGGGGCTCGTCGCACCCGAAGAGATCGAACGGATCGACGTGATGCACGGTCCCTTTTCGGCGGCCTACCCTGGCAACTCCATGGGCGCCGTGGTGGAAATCTCCACGAGGCAGCCGCGGAAAAAGGAGGCCTCCCTCACCCAGACGGAAGCCTGGCAGCACTTCAGACAGTACGGGACCGGCGGCGACTACCTCACCCACCAGTCTTCATTGATCGTCGGCGCGCGGGAGGGCGCCCTCTCTTTTTGGGTCAGCGGCAACTATCAGGACAGCCATAGCCAGCCCCTCGCCTATGTCACCAGCGCCGTCTTTCCTGCGGGAACGAGCGGGGGATTCCGCGCCTTCAACAAGCTCGGCGTGCCGGCGAACATCGTCGGCTCGTCCGGGCTGCTGCACACGCGCATGAGCAACGCCAAGTTCAAGGTTGCGTACGCTCTCGCGGAATGGGTGCGCGCGACCTACACGTTTGGAATCTGGCGCAACGATGCCGGTTCGCGCGCCGAAAGTTACCTGCTCAACGCCGCGCAGCAGCCGACGTTTGCCGGCCTGGCGGGATTCGCCGCGGGAACAAATGGCTTGGCGCAACAACACAGTTTGCACGGCCTCTCGGTTCAAACCGACACGAAAGGTCCCTGGGATTTCCAGCTCACGGCGAGCCGGTATCATTTTGACCGCGACCGGCAGAACAGTCCGACGATCTCCTCCGGCACCGATGCAACGGCCACGTCCTTCGGTTCGCCTGGCCGCGTCGCCGTGCTCGAGGGCACGGGGTGGACGACCCTGGACGCCAGCGGCGCCTGGCGGCCGAACGACAGCGAGCACTCGCATGTCCTCACCTTCGGCATCCATGACGACCAGTACCGGCTTTTCAATCCGACGTACAACACATCGGACTGGCCAGGCGGAAGGCCTGATGGGTCGGTCGCCACCGAAGGCGACGGAAAGACCCGCACGCAGGCCGCCTGGCTGCAGGACGCATGGCAGCTGAGCCGATCGTTGAAACTCACCGCCGGCCTGCGGTACGAGGAATGGAAGGCGTGGGATGGTTTCAACGCCAGCGCTTCGACGATCGTGCGCCAGCGCAGCGCGGGCGCGTCCAACTGGTCTCTGAAGGTTCGCCTCGCCTGGAAGGCAGCGCCGAACTGGACCGTCACCGCTTCCGCGGGAAAGGCGTATCGTTACGCGACGGCGGCGGAACTCTACCAGCTGGTTTCGACGGGCACCACGTTTGCCTCCCCGAACCCCAACCTGAAACCCGACAACGTCCTCGCCGCCGAACTCAGCGCCGAGCACCTTTCGGATGAGGGACGAGTGCGCGTCTCGCTGTTCCAGGACGAAATTCACGACGCGATCATCTCCCAGTTTCTTCCGCTGGTTCCGGGCTCGCCAACCCTGTACTCCTATCTGGCGAACGTCGATCACGTGCGCGCGCGCGGGGCCGAGGTTTTCTTCGAGCGTCGCAATGTCCTGCTCCATGGCCTCGATCTTGCCGGAAGCGTCACCTATCTCGACGCCCGCACCCTCGCGATTTCCGGTCAGGCCAGTGCCGGCGGCCCTCCCGGTTCCGCTATCGGCAAGCGCGTGCCGAACGTTCCTGAGTGGCGCGCGACATTCCTGATCTCCTGCCGTCTGAACGAGCGATGGAATTTATCCCTCGGCGGCCGGTACAGCGGGATGCTTTATACGACGCTGGATAATGCCGACGTTAATCCGAATACCTACCAGGGCTTCGC
>JAQGON010000090.1 GCA_028293565.1 Verrucomicrobiota bacterium
GCGGGCTCCGTGCTGACCGACCTGCGCCGCCAGCCGCTCGGCCACACGGCCGCGGGCGATGGCGTTTACCTCGAGCAGGTCTGGCCGACGGACGGGGAGATTCGCGAGCTGATGGAAATCGTCGTCACCCCCGCGGCCTTCCGGGCGCGGGCCGACGGCATCTTCTCGGGCTCCGCGCAATGGCGGAAACTGAGCGGCGCCGACGGCGTGACGTTCGCGTGGGACGACGGATCGACCTACCTGCGTCCTCTCCCCTATTTCGACAATTTCGCCGACGAGCCCGACGGCGCGCGGGACATCCTCGACGCCCGCGCACTGCTGGTGCTCGGGGATTCCATCACCACGGATCATATTTCGCCGGCGGGCACCATCCCGCGCGAAAGCCTCGCGGGCAGCTATCTCAGCGAACGTCACGTGCCTGTTTCCGAGTTCAACCAGTATTCGACGCGGCGTGGAAACCATGAAGTCATGCTCCGCGGAATCTTCACGAATCCCCGGCTGCACAACGAACTCGCCGGACCCGTTGCGCTGGGCGGCGTGACCAAGCTGCCGTCCGGGGAACTGCTCTCGGTTTATGAGGCGGCCAATCGCCACCGCGCGGCCGGCGTCCCCATGGTCATCGTCGCGGGCCAGGATTACGGCGCGGGCTCGAGCCGCGACTGGGCCGCGAAGGGCCCGGCGCTCCTCGGCGTGCGCGCCGTCATCGCCGAAAGTTTCGAGCGCATTCACCGCAGCAACCTGATCGGCATGGGGGTCTTTCCGCTCCAGTTCGCCGCGGGAGAAAGCCGCCGGTCGTTGCGCCTCGACGGCACCGAGTCCATCGACCTCACCGGACTCGAGGGGCGGCTGCGCCCCCGCCAGGAAATCACGCTCGTCGTCCGGCGCGAGGGCGCGGAAAAAAACCGGCTCACCCTGCTCCTGCGCGCCGAGACGGAACTCGAGATCGATTATCTCCGGCATGGCGGCCTGCTCAAATATCTGCTTCGTACCCTGCCAGCCGGCCAGTCCACCTCCACGACATCGGTGACCGCGAAACCCACCCCCTAAATGAGCAAACCTGCCTTTCTCACCGCCGACCTCTACGACGCCCACGGCGCCGCCTGCGAATCCTGCCCCACGCAATTTCACCAATATGGCGGACGCCGCGCCTTCACCGGGAAAATCCGCACCGTCCAGTGCCGCGACGACAATGCCCTCGTTCGCCGCTGCCTCGAAAAACCCTCGGAGGGCGAAGTCCTCGTCGTCGACGGCGGCGGCTCGCTCGCGTGCGCGCTGCTCGGCGACCTAATGGCCGAGCTCGGCCGCAAAAACGGATGGAGCGGCGTGGTCATCTTCGGCGCCATCCGCGATGCCGTCGTCCTCGGGACGCTCGACTTCGGAGTGAAGGCCCTCGGCTCGAATCCGAAAAAGAGCACCAAGACCGCCGTTGGCTCGGTCGACGCCGACATCGTGATCGGCGGAGTCACCTTCAAGCCCGGCCAGTGGCTCTACAGCGACGACGACGGGATTCTGGTCTCCGCGCAGAAACTGGCGTGAAATGACGGTAGACCAAATGGTCTAGCCCCGGTCGTTGCGGCTCGGAGATTTTGCCGTCCGTCTGGGTTCACCATGAAAGCCCCGAAACGTTTCTCACTCGGCGCCGTTTGCTGGATCGCCGCCCTTGCCTCCGGCCCCGTCATCACCTCCATGCGCGCAGAGGAGGAGCCGCCGATGATCAAGGCCGCGGACAACCGGATTTTCGCGCAGAAGCTGGTCAACGACATCATGGCCGCCAACCCGGAGTTGATGGCGATCGGCCTCCACGCCATTCCGCCCGGCGGCAAGGACCAGGTCGTGATCGCGCAGACCGACGATATTATCGGGAAGAAGGATTCCGCAGGGGATCTGGACGTGACCCATCAGGATCAGGTGAAGATCTATCCGTCCACGCTCGGCGGAAAGCCGCGGATGAAAGTGATGATTGCCTGGCACGACGGCGGCGGCCGGAAAATCGGACTGGCCGTCCTGTCCTTCAAGCCCGGCGAGGGCGTCACCGCCCTCTCCGCCCATATCAAGGCCGCAAGGATCCTCGAGGATCTCGGGGCGAAGGTTCCCAACCTCGAGGCGCTGTTTCAGCCGACTCCGTGATTTTCCCGCCGGATGCCGGCGGCCATCCTGGGGTTGGAAAATGCGCGCATTTGATTAAGGATGATCCGCCGTGACCACGCTCGTCATTGAAGACCAGACCATGGTGCGCGAGCTGCTGGTGCTCGCGTGCTCGGAGGCGCTGCCGACCGCGACGATCAATTCCGTCGGCACCTGCGAGGGCGCGCGGTCGTCCTGCCGCCGCGAGCCGCCCAACCTCGTGATCCTCGACCTGGTGCTGCCCGACGGCGACGGCCTCGATCTCGTGCCCGAGATTTTTTCCATGGCGCCGGACGTGAAGATCATCGCGCTCTCGTCGCACATCGATGAATTCACGCTGCACCGCGCGCTGAGCTCGCGCGTGCACGGCATCCTCGACAAGAACGAGCAGCCGGTGCGCATCCTGCGCGAGGCGATCGAGACGGTGCTGGCCGGGCAGCGTTACGTCTCCTCGCTCGTGCAGCGCCTGAAGGCCTCCGCGCGGGAGGACCCGGCGGCATTCGACAAGATCCTTTCCGACCGCGAGCAGGAGGTCCTGAAGCTGATCGGCGAGGGCCTGACCAACGAGCAGGTCGCCCGGCGGCTGAAGATCAGCGCGAGCACCGCGAAGCATCACCGGCTGAACATCATGGCGAAGCTCGACATTCACAGCACGCCGCAGCTCATCCACTACGCGATCGAAAAGGGTTTCACGCGCGTCAGCGAGGGACCCGTCAGGCCCTTTCGCTGAGCGCGCGCTCGATTTCCTCCGCGGCGCGCCGCACCTGCGCGAGCAGCGCGGCGGCGTTCGTCACGGTGCCTGCCCGCGCGTCGCTCTCGAGCCGGGCCGCGGCGGCGATCACGCCGGACGCCCCGACAATCTGCGCGTGCGAGCGGACGCGGTGGGCCGCGCGCGCCACCTCGGCGGGCGGCCGCCGCGACTCGATCGCCTCCTGCAACGCCGCGATCTCGTCTCGCAGGATCGACGCATAGGTTTCCACCGCGCCGGCCAGGCCGCCCGGCGCGTTCTGCGCGTAGAGTTCCAGCGCGGTGAAGTCCGGGACCGCCGGACCCGCGCCGCCGTCGGACTGGCGCCGCGCGCGCGCCTCCGCGAGCCCGTCGGTGAGCGACTCGAGGGTGAGCGGTTTGACCAGGAAGGCGTCCATCCCCGCCGCCAAGCATCGCGCCGCCGCCTCGCGGCTGTCGTTCGCGCTCACGCCAATGAGGAGGGGCCGCGCGCCGCCCGGGAGCGACCGCAGGCGGCGGGCGACGTCGGGGCCTTTCATCCGCGGCAGCTCCACATCGAGGAGAATGACGTCAAAGGCCCCGCGTCCGACGGATGCGACCGCCTCGTCCCCATCGCGGACGCAGGTGGCGGCAAAGCCGAGCTTGGCCGTCAACCCGGCCAGGACGATCTGGTTGTAATGCTGATCCTCGACGATGAGCATGGCCGCCGGCCCGGCCGCGGACCTCTCGGCGGACGCCGCCGGCGATTCGCGCCGCAGCGGCACCTTCACAAAAAAGGTCGCCCCCTTCCCGGCCACGCTTTCGATCCCCACGCTGCCGCCCATCAGCCGGGCGAGCGCGCGGCAGGTGGCCAGCCCGATGCCCGCGCCGGGCACCTCCGACCGGCGCGCGTTGCTCCCGCGGACGAACTTCCTGAAAATCAGCTCCTGCTCCTCCGGCGGCACGCCGCGCCCGTGGTCGGTCACTTCGATCAGCACGTCGGTCCTGCCTTCGACGGGATTGAGCGAGGTCACGGCGATCTCGACCGGCGCGCCGGGCGCATATTTCAGCGCGTTGCCCACGAAGTTGCCGACGATGGACTTGAGCTTCGCCTCGTCGCCCCAGAAACCGTCCGCAAAGTCCGCCGGAAAACGCATCGCCAGCGTGCAGCCCTTCCCGATGGCGGCGGCGTGGAAGAGCGCCCGCACCGACTCGAGCAGCGCCTTCAGCGAAAAGGGGCGCTCCTCGAGCACGACGTAACCGTATTCCAGCTTGGAAAAATTCAGCACCTCGTGGAACACGCGGCCGAGGTCCTGGCTGCACTCCTTGAGCGCCCGCGCGTGCTCGCGCTGCCGCTCCGACAGGCCGCTCTCGTCGAGCAGGTCGATCAGGCCGGTGATGCCGTTGAGCGGATTGCGGATCTCGTGGCTGATGTTTTCGAGGAATTCCGACTTGGCGGAATTCGACAGCGAGAGTTCCCGCGTCCGGACGTTGACGAGCTCGTTCAGCTTCGCGGCGTGGCGCCGGAGCTGCCGCAGCCGCCATTTCACGCCGCCGGCCACCAGCAGGCCGGCGAGGACGAGCCCGGCGACCAGGGCCGGCCCGCGACGATACCAGGGCGCCTCCACGACGAACGCGTAGCGCAGCGGCTCGCCCGTCCGGCCAATCCGGTCCACGGCCCGGGCTTCGAAGGCGTAATTTCCCGGTGCCAGTCCCGTGAACTCCCGCCGCGGCAGCGTCTGGGGCGCCGACCAGCCGGCTTCGATCCCGCGCACCCTTGTCTGGTAGAAATAGCCGCCGTGATTTGTCGCGGACACCCCGACCGCGAAATTGAATTCCAGCCGGCTCACCGTCGGCGGGAAGAGCGTGCGGCCGGTCCCGGTGATATCCGCCAGCTCCGCCGCATCGACGCGCACGCTGCGCAGCTTCACCGCCGGCACCACCGCGGCGGCGCGCAGCTTCGACGGCTCGAGCCGCAGCAGCGCCCGCGCGCCGCCGATCCAGAGCTCCTCCCCGGCGCCGTGCGGGATCACGTCCACGTTCAGCACCTCGCCGATCTGGTCGAGCCCCGGCGCCACCAGCGGGATCAGCCGGATGGAGTCGTCGTTCCCCGCTGCAGGCTCGACGCGCATCAAGGCCTGGAGCCCGATCGCCCCGAGTTCCTTGCGCCGCACGACCCAGTACGCCGAGGGCCCGCCGGCGTGGTCCGCCGCCGACACGACGAAATCATTGAGCTCCTTCACGACCTCGAAGCGCCGCCCGGCCCGATCCAGGCGCAGGACCTCGTTCTCGGTGAACGCGAACACGCGGCCGCCCACCTCGGACAGCACGAGTCGCGTCGCGGCCGAGGGCAGGCTTTCTCCCGGCTGGAAGTGCGCGACCGGGCGCAGGAGACGCGCGGCGTTGTCCCAGGCAAAGCACTCGACCTGCCCACTCAACGTCGAGACCCAGAACCGGCCGTCATGGTCCTCCAGCGTCGACACGGGCGAGCTGTCCAGGCTGAGGTTCAGGTCATGCTCGAACCAGCCGTGCTCGCCGCGCAGCCAGGCTTTGCCGACCCGGTTCTCGAAGAACAACAGCCCGTGCGGCAGCGCCCGCAATTTTTCCACGAAATAGATATCCGCCGACACCGCGGCCTCGTGGACGGCCTTCCCGCCCGAGACCGTCCAGAAGCCGGCGTAGCTGGCGAGCCAGATTTGTCCGTCGAGCTCCACGCCGTCGCGCAGCGTCTGGAAATAGACCTCGCTGTGCGTGAAGGTCGCGGGCTCGAAATTCCTCGAGGGCACCAGCTCATAGACGCCCTGGGAGGTCACCACCGTCAGCTTTCCCGCGATCCGCATCACCTTGAGGACGACGCCCGTGCCGAAACCCAGGCGCTGGTCGAAGAGAGTCGCGGTGCCAACGTCCGACAGCCGCGCGAAACCGGTCCACATCCCGATCCACAGCTGGCCGGAGTCGTCAGCCCAGAGCTTGTCGATGTTGAGGTCGGCCAAACCGTTCGCGAGCGTCAGCGCGTCCTGCACCGTCCCATCCGACCGGACCAGCACGACGCCGCCGTAGAATGTGCCGACCGCCATCAGGCCGTCGGCCATCGCGACGGCGCGGATCGCCCGCTTGCCGCGCAGGATGTCGGAGGCCTCGTTCATCCGCGTCCATTTTTCGCCCTGGTGGAGAAAGATCTCGTCGCTGAAGACGGCGAATTTGTTCCCGTTCGGCATGGTGACGTAACCGACCATCGGCGGCGCCGACGGCAGCGAGTTTTCCGCGAGCCAAAGGACAGGTCCCGATTCTTCCATCCGCCAGAGCCCGACGCCGGTCTGGTGAAACATCAGCGAGCCGCCGTCGGAAAACGGATAGAGCCTGAGCCTGCCGGGATTGCTCGGATGATTCCAGACTTCAACCCGCCCGCCCTCGCCGCCCCCGGTCTTTTCGTCCGTTGCCCGCCGCGGCGGTGTCCAGCGATAGACATTCTCCCGTTCCACAAAGATGATCTTTTCGCCGAGCAGGTGAATGTACCTCACCTCCCCGATGTCCTTGACGCCCGCCCGCGCGAACTCGGCGTTGAGGGGAAAAAAACTCCACGCCCCCTGCGCATTCCGCTCGACGTATCCGACCATCCCGACCGCGCCGAGCCAGATGCGGCGTCCGTCCTTGGAGGGCACCAGCGCGCGGATGCCGAAGGCCCCGGGCACCTCGATGCTGTGCCAGGCGAATCCGTCGAACTCCGCCAGTCGGTTCGATCCGACGAACAGCACGCCGTCGGCGCCGTACGCAAAGGACGTCACCGGTCCGCTGACAAACGCCCGCCAGGCGTCCGGCGGGTCGAGGATCGCCATCCCGGCCTCGGACAGCCGGTTCGCTTCGGCGCCGCTTGCCGCCCCGGCGCCCAGGGCCAGCGAAAAAAATCCGCCGGCCAGGCGCGAAGCGAGGTGGCGCAGATTCATGGCTCGGCAACGCTAGCGGCGGGGCGGAAAAGTGGCGAGTGGATTGGCGCGGTCGCGCATCATTGACTCCAGCAGCGGATTCATCGCGTCGGCCCAAAGCTGGTAGCCCGCCGCGCTGGGATGCAGCTGGTCGGGCATGAGGGAGAACGGGATCCTGCCATCCTGCCCGAGAAACCGGTCGCCGAAGTCGAGGAAGCGGACGGCGGCCCCGTCATCGAGCGTCGCGAGCCCTGCGTTCACCTCGCGGATGATTCTCATCCGTTCCTCGCCCGTGTCGATCGACCCGTCCTTGTTCCGGCGGACGCCCCGCGGGAGAATTCCGAGCAGCAGGACCTTGGCGCCGGAAATCTTTTTCAGGACGAGATCCACGATCTTCTTTTCGGCGGAGAAAATCTCGGTCGCGCTGTTGCCCGCCGTGTTGTTGGTGCCCGCCATGAGCACGACGACCCGGGGATGGATGCCGTCCAGTTCGCCGTGCTCGATCCGCCAGAGGATATTCTGCGTCGCGTCGCTGGCGCTCCCGAAATTGGCCGGCGCATATTGGCCGAAGTAGGCATTCCAGATGTGCGGGACATTGGCCCAGTGCGCCGTGATCGAGTCGCCGAGAAAAAGCAGGCCGATCGGGCCGGCCCGAGCGCGTTCCAGGAATTTCGCGTGGCGCGCCAGAAAGGATCCGTCGTCTTTTCCGGGGAACGGCGCCGAGGCGTCGATGTGACCGTCCTCGGCGACGCCGGCGGCGGGAGCCGGCGCTGCCAGCGCCGAAACCAGTCCAAGCATCGAGCAGACCGCGACGGCGTGGAGCGTTCTCATCGGCCTGACGGCGTCACCAGCCGACAGCGTAGACGGAAACCGCGTTCCCGGCCCAATCGCCCATGATGCCGCCGTCAATCCCCCAGCGGCGGGGGTCGGCTCCGGCGACCATGAAGCCGGTGGCTGGATCGCGCATCACGCCGTTGACGCTGCCCTCGTCGGAGGGAATGAGGTGCAGCGTGTAGCCGCGGGCCCGCAACCCAGCGAGCGTCTCCGCGGGCAGCTTGTCCTCGGCCGCGAAAACCGGCGGCAGATCCGTGCCCGTTTCCTGGAAGCCGCCGTAGATCATCCGCGGCGCCGCGACGGCGTGCTGCAGGTCCATGTGGAAGTCGACGATGTTCACGAGCACCTGCACCATGCGCTGCCAGATCCCGTCGTTGCCCGGCGTGCCGATCGCGAGGAAAGGCCGGCCGTCCTTGAGCACGATCAGCGGCGACTGGTTCGAGCGCGGCTGCCGGCCGGGCCCGATCCGCGAAGGGCTCGCGGGGTCGGTGTGGAGATGGCGGAGCTGGTTGCTGAAGAGCACGCCCGTGTCGGCGGCCACCACGCCATTCCCGAACCACGACCCGAGCGTCTGCGTGAGCGAGGCCATGTTTCCTTCCTCGTCCACGACGGTCAGGTGAGTCGTGTTGCTTTTTTCGGGCGCGTCCAGGCTCGTGGACGCCGGGACCGCGGAGGGCATCGTGTGGTCGAGCGAGATCAGCTTTCGCCGCTCGTCCGCGTAGTCCTTGCCCAGCAGGCGCGCGACCGGCACCGGGACGAACTCCGGGTCCGCGACGTAACGGTTGCGGTCGGCGATGGCGACGCGCTGCACCTCGCCGATGAGGTGAAGGTAGTCCGGACTGTTGTGCTGGAATTTCCCCAGGTCGTAACCCTCGAGCAGGTTCAGCTGCAGCAGCAGCGCGATCCCGCTGCTGTTCGGCGGCGGCGTGTAGACGGTGTAGCCGCGATAGTTCGTGGAAATCGGCTCGACCCATTTCGCCTCGTAGCCGGCGAGATCGTCATAGGAGAGGATGCCGCCGTTGGCTTGGTAGAAGTCGGCGATTTTTCGCGCCATCGCCCCCTTGTAGAATGCGTCCGCGCCGTGGTCGGCAATCTGGCGAAGCGTGCGCGCCAGATCCGGCTGGCGGAAGATCTCCCCCACCCGCGGGAGACGGCCGTCCGGGAAAAAAACCCGGCGGCTGCTGGGAAAATCGAGCCGGTCGACGAGCCTCGCCAGGACCACGGTGAAATCCTCGCTGAGCACGAAGCCATTTTCCGCCAGCTCGATCGCCGGCCCGACCACGTCGCGCCACGGCATTTTGCCGTAGGCCCGATGGAGCGCCTCGAGACCCTTCAGCGTGCCGGGCACGGGGGCGGCGAGATAGCCGGTCTTGTAGAACCGGTCCTTCAAGGCCTCCAGCGTCGCCCCGGCCGGGGCCTTGCCATAATAGTTCAGCGTCCGGACCCGCCGGTCCCTGGCCACGTAGATCGCCGCGAACCCCTGCCCGCCGATGGTCGAATTCTTGGGGTCGACGACCGTGACGGCGAGCGCGGTGGCGACGGCGGCGTCGAAGGCGTTGCCTCCTTTCAGCAGGATTCGCAGACCCGCCATCGACGCGAGCGGGCTCAGCGAAGTGACCATCCCATGCCGGCCGCTCACCATCGGGCGCGCGAAGGCCTCGTCATTCGACAACGGCATCGTGGTCGGAGGCCGCGTCCTGTACTCGCGCGAGGTCTCGTCGAGCAGGGCCGGCGAAATCGTCGCGGCGGCGTTTGGCTCAGGTGTCGTCGTCGCTTCGGCTCCACGAAGGCCCGACGCGAAAACGCCAGCGGCCACCGCCAGCGGCACAAACCAGGCGCGAAGGGCCCGCTGGAATCGCAGCGATGACTTCAGGCAAACGGCAAACCCGGGCGCCCGCTGCGTGAAAAGGAGGGAAGCCTTTGGCGGGTTCACGGGATGAGGGAAACCGGCGCCGCGCTAATGCCTGCAATCCGTCCGGCGACCGGGGCCGAAGAGAGCGTCCTCAACCTCAGAGGCGTGAAACATCTTCGAGCCCGAGTGACCGATCCCGGGCGTTTCCACGATCCGCCAGTTGAACTTCCATCCGCGTTCGGCCGCCAGCTTCTGCATGACCGAAAAGAAATTATGGTTTCGCGCGAGGCGCACCGGGCCCTGGCGCATGGCGTTCTCGCTGAAGTCGAAACCGTCGGACGCGTTTTGATAGACGTCGCCCGTGCCGAGGTAGAGCGTGAGCGGCGCCGCGCAATACTGCCGCAGGACCTCGTCGTTGCCCAGCTCGTCCGGCAACCCGCCCAAGCCGTAGGGAAACGGGATTTTCCGGTCGGGAAAAACATTGGAGCCCGGATTCGCGGCGACGAAACGCTGCGCGTCGCCCGGCATGAACATCGCCATCTTCGAGACCACCTGGGCGCCGCCCGAGTGGCCGAGCAGGTAATACGGCATGCCGGGTTTCCCCTCCCGCTCGCGCACCGCCGCCACCAGCCGGACGATCACATTGAAGGTCCACTGGTCGCGCGGCTGGAGCCTGCCATCCTTGGTCACGCCGCCCCCGCGCTTGTAGCGTTCGTCGCTGAACCGCTCGCGGTCGAACAGCGGGGCGACGATGATCGCGTTGCAGCGCTCGGCCACCGTGATGGCGCTGTTCCGATATTCCTCCGCGTTCCGCTCGCTGCCATGGATGACGACGATCAGCGGGCCGTCGGCATACGTGGGCGGCTTGTAGGTGAAGACCGTCACCGGCTCGCCGAGATTCGGCAGGATGAACTGGCCCGGGCCCTTCGGCAGCGGCGTCGCTTCCGCCGCCGATGCGGCCACCGCGGCCGCGAGGAGGAACGAGCCGGCCGCATTCCGCAGCCACGAGAGGGAAGGTTTCATCCGGATTAAAACGAGACGGTGTCGGAGATCTCGAACTTGCGGCCCTGGATCGCGTAGTAGGTGTTGTTGGCCGTGCCGTTCTCGTTCACGATCTGGAAGGTGTTCGTCATGTTCGAGCACCCGATCGCCAGGGTGCCCCAGGAATCTGTCTTGTAGCTGACGCTCCCGTCGAGCCGGTTATATTGGGTGGTTTTCCAGTAATTCGCCGCGCCCCGGCCCACGTTCAGCTCCTGGCCGCAGAAGTGCGAGCCCACGAGGTCGAAGGAGAGCTGCTTCGTCGGCGTCCAGTCGAGGCGGGCCACGATCTTGTCCGGCTCCTGTCCCGTCGTCGAAGCCGGGATGATCGTGAGGTTCACCGGCTGGCCCGGCGCGAGGGAGGTGTAGGCGAGCATCTTCGAATACGTGCCGCTGACCTTCCAGCCCGGCGCGAATTTCCATTCGCCGTTGAACTCGAACCCCTCGCGCTGCGCCGGGTTCCGCAGGACCGACTGGATCCCGGTGGTGGGATCGGTGATGATCGCCGTGCTCGAGGGCGACGTGTTGTAATAGATGTCCGCGCCGGCGCTGAAAGTCCGGCCGTGCCAGTTCACGCCGGCCTCGTAGTTTTTCGTCAGGACCGGATTCACCGCACCCGTCGTCGCCATCGACTGGTTGGGCTTGTTGGTGTTGCGGATGACCGTGCCGATGTCGGGCAGGTCGTAGCCCTGCGTGAAGCCGACGAACGTGGACCAGTGCGTCGAGAGGCGGTAGACCGCGCCGAGATTGAAGACGCTGGTGCTGTACTTCTTCGATCCGCCGATGAAGACCACGCCGTTGGTCGCCGGGGCGGTGTTGTACAGCGTCCGGAACGTCGGCACCGAAACGGTGCCCGTCTGGTAGCGAGCGCCGCCGCTCAGGGTCAGCGGACCGAGATCGTAGCTCATCTGGGTGTAACCCGAGTCGGCCTTGAACTTCATTTCCGGCAGCCAGGTGCGCTGCGTCATCAGGAGATTCTGATACGTGGTGTCCTCGTTGTGGTCGTAGCCGACATTGAACTCGAATCCGGGAACGATGAAATCCGACTTCACCCAATAGGCCTTCAGCCCCTGCTTCTTGCTGATGATCTGGGACGCGTCGATGAGCGTCCCGATCGGCCCGAAGGCCGGGTCCTGCTTCGAGGGATCATTGACGCCGTTGTTCGCCAGGATCTCGTGCGAGTGGTACGCGATCGCCTTCAGCGTTCCGTCGAAGACTCCGGTGTTCGTGTAGTTCAGCGTCTCCATCCGCATGAAGTTCTTGAACCCCGGGCCGGGGTTTGGCCCGCGTTTCGCCGCCTGGACGATCCCCAGCGCGCGGTTGCCCGGCGTCACGCTGTTGTAGTTGTTGTTTCCCACCAGCTCGTAGTCGTTGAACGTCAGCTGGAGGCGCTGCCGTTTGTCGGCGCCGAAATTAATGCCCGCCTTCGCCGCGACGGAGTTGGCGGTCGAGTCCTCATAGGAGCCGTTGCTGTTGATGTATTCGAGATTGTCCCGCGCGTCGTAATACATCGGCCGGTCCTGCCGCCCGAGCGAGACGAGGAAATCCACGTTGTCACGCTTGACCATCGTGAGGCCCGTGACCTTCCAGCCGATCTTCTTCGACTTGAACTGCGTCTCCAGCGCCGCCTGCACCGTGCTCACGACGCCCTCCTGCGTGGGCACCTTGGTGATGTAATTGATGATGCCGCCCGACCCGCCGAGGCCCTCGATGGCCGAGGAGCCGTTCACCACTTCGATGCGGTCGATCAGCATCGGGTCGACCATGCCGGAGGACATGCGCCCGACGTCGCGCAGCGGGGTGGACATCAGCACGCCGTCGACGAAAAACTGCGGCCGGCGGCCGCGGAGGAGTTCGCCCGAGGTGGTGAGATCGTCGTAGGACGCCGAGTAACCGGGGATCGTCTGCGCGAGGATCTGGTTCGGATCGAGCGAGGCCGCCTGGACGTTGGCGATTTCCGTCCGGGAAATGGACATCACCGAGCCGGGAATATGGTCGATCGCCTTTTCGGTGCGCGTGGCGGAGGTCACGGTGAACTCGCTCATCACGATCTTCTCGTCCTTGTCGTCGGGACGCGCGGGAGTCGTCTGGGCGGAAGCGGGGGCATTCAGGACGACAAGCAGCAGCGCGAGCGAAGCCGTCGCTGCAGGGGTCATTCTTACGGCGAACATGTTCATATTTGGTGTCGGGTTTGTCGGACGCGGTCGGTCTACGCCTCCACGCGACTTCGGAAACACGGTCAACTCAACCGCCCCAAATAGACCATTAGGTCTATTCGGGGCGGTTGAGACGCCCCGCCGGGAGTCTTCTGTCCGCGGCGGTGCGCCCCGAGGGCCGTCCACGTTTTCCATGAATGTCTTTCGACCCATCCGCGAAGGCGATCTGCCCGGCCTGGTGAGTCTGTCCCGATCCACCGGCGGCGGGCTGACGACGCTGCCCGCCAACGAGGAGTTTCTCGCCGGCCGGATTTACGACTCGGTCCGCTCCTTCAATCCCCGCGTCGGCAAGCCCGGGGCCGAATATTACCTCTTTGTCCTCGAGGACACCGTCAGCGGCGAAATTGTCGGCACCAGCGGAATCTGTGCCCGTGTCGGCGGGTTCGACCCGTGGTACAGCTACCAGATCCGCCGCGAGCGTTTCGCGCACCCGCCGCTCAAGATCGAGAAAGAGATCGCGGTCCTGCACCTGAAGGAGGAGTACCGCGGGCCGTCCGAAGTCTGCTCGCTTTTCCTGCGCGCGGACAGCCGGCGCGAGGGAAACGGCCGGCTGCTGTCGCTGGCGCGGCTGCTGTTCATCGGCGGGTTTCGCCGGCGTTTCACCGACACGGTGATCGCCGAGATGCGCGGCTACATCGATCCGTCCGGCAAGTCGCCGTTCTGGGAGGCGGTGGGCCGGCACTTCTTCGAGCACGACTTCTACGCCGCCGATGTGCTCAGCGGCCTCGGTGAAAAAGAGTTCATCGCCGACCTCATGCCCCGGCATCCGCTCTACGTGCCGCTGCTGTCCGCCGACGTGCAGGCCGTGCTCGGCCGCGTCCATCACGACACCGAGCCGGCGCTCGCCCTGCTTCGCGCGGAGGGGTTCACGCCGATGGGCGAAATCGACATCTTCGACGGCGGTCCGCTGATGCAGGCGGAGGTTTCGCGTCTCCGCACGCTGGTCCAGTCCCGCGCCGCCCCAGTCCGCGAGGTTCTTTCGACGTCCGCCGAAATCGCCGGCCTGCCTCATCTGCTCGCGAACACGTCGCTGGAGTTCCGCGCGTGCGTCGGCGCGGTCTCCGAGCACCCCGACGGCACCGTGGCGCTCTCGCGCCCGCAGGCGAAGGCGCTCCAGCTCGCGCCGGGCGACACGCTGCGCTTCTCCCCGCTGCGATGAATTTCCCGCCGCTCATGCTGTCGCGGGCGAAACCGGCGTGGTCCCATAGGTCTATTCGCCGCGATTGCGCGGGCAGGCGGACCCCCTTTCGTGGGCGGAAAATTTCCCCATGATGAAAACCACGATCAAAACCTGGGCACTGCGCTCTCTCGTCGCACTCGCGCTCCTCGGCTCAACGAGACTCGCGGCCGAAGAGCCAGCCGCCCTGAAGGACGGCGCGCTGCCGACCTACATGAGCAAGGAGCCCGGCGACGCCAACGGCCAGCTCGCGCTCCTTCAGGTCAACGTGAACAAGCTCCAGATCGACACCACGATGGTGATGTTCATGCTCCAGTACGGCAGCCGCGTGCACCTCGAGCGGATTTATTTTCCGGCGAACACCAGCGACCACGAGATCGTCCCCGGCTACATTTTCACGCCGGCGAACATGCCGAAGGGGGAAAAGCGCCCCGGCCTCGTGATCGTCCACGGCGCCCTGCATGAAAGCCTCGACTGGCGCTTCTTCCGGCTGATCGACGCGGCGGTCGCCCATGGTTACGCGGTGATTTTTCCCGAGTACCACGGGAGCATCGGCTACGGCGAAATGATCGCCGTGAACAGCTACGGCCACACCGACGTCGCGGACACGTTGGCGGCGGCGGACTTCCTGGCGAAGCAGGATTACGTCGACCCCACCCGGATGGGAATCTTCGGCCACAGCCGCGGCGGCTTCATCACCGTGCTCGCGATCGAGCAGGCCCCGAAGCGTTTCCAGGCCGCGGTGGAGGTCAGCGCCCTCCTGGATTTCCTGGCCTACATGACCTACAAGCCCGACGAGCGCCGCGCCACGATCGCGAAGGAGGCCGAATTCGGCGGCAAGCTGCCCTCGCAAAACCTGCTGCCCTACCTCGAGATCACGCCGCTGAATTATGTCGAGGCGATCCAGACTCCGCTCCTTGCCCTCGCCAGCACCGGCGACAAGATCCTCCCCACGATCCTGAACACCAAGCGGCTGCTCGAACTGCTCAAGGCGCACGACAAGGTTTTCGACGGGAAAATCTACGACAACGCGCCCGGCGGGCATAATTTTCTCTTCGCCGAGAGCGACGAACAGCGCGACTGCTTCAAGCGCACGTTCGACTGGCTCGACAAATACCTGAAGCGATAGCGAACGCCAATGCACACCCTTCGGCACGAATCCGGGAACCCGCGGAACCGGGCGGCCGCCCTCCGATGAAATACCGCCGCATGCCCATCGAGATCGAGTCGCCCGAGCAGATGGGCTACGACACGATCAAATATAATCTCACCGAGAGTTCCTGCGCCGACCTGGCGATGAGCGAACTGGACCTGGATCTGCAGGGACTCCTCGTCGCCTACTGCGATCATCGCGGGAAGGTCGAGCTGCGCGACCTGATCGCGCGCGACAGCGGGCTGGCATCCCGCGACGAGGTCCTCATGACCCCCGGGGCCGCCGGCGCGCTGTTCATCATCGCCACCACCCTGCTCGGCCCCGACGACCACCTCCTCGTCGTGCGCCCGAACTACGCGACGAATCTCGAGACGCCCCGCGCCATCGGCTGCCACGTTGACATCTACGACCTCAAGTTCGAGGAGGGCTTTGACATCGATCTCGCGCGCCTGACCGCGATGCTGCACCCGCGGACAAAATACCTCAGCGTCACGATTCCCTCCAATCCGACGGGCGTGGTGTGGAGCGAAGCGCGGCTGAGGCAGCTGATCGCGCTGGCCGAAGACCGCGGGATCAAATTGCTCGTCGACGAAACCTACCGCGAGATGACCTTCGCCGGTCCGCTGCCGGTCGCCGCGTCGCTGTCGCCGGCCGCGATCAGCGTTTCGTCGCTCTCGAAGACCTACGGCCTGCCCGGCCTGCGCATGGGCTGGATCGCGACGAAGGATCCCGCGCTCCAGGAAAAATTCCTCGCGGCCAAGGAGCAGATCGTCATCTGCAACTCCGTCGTCGACGAGGAGATCTCCTGGCAGTTCCTGCGCCGCAAGGCTGTGCTGCTGCCGGGCATCCGCCGGGAAATCGCCGAGCGCTTTGCGCTCGTGCGCCAGTGGTATGGCGCGCAGGACGAACTGGAATGGATCGAGCCGCAGGGCGGCGTCGTGGCTTTCCCGCGGATCAAGCCCGGCCTGCGGGTCGACGTGGACCGTTTTTATCGGGTGCTGCAGGAGCAGCACGGCACGTTCGTCGGGCCGGGACACTGGTTCGAAATGGATCGACGCTTCATGCGCATCGGATTCGGCTGGCCCAAGCGGGAGCATCTGGTGGCCGGCCTGCAGGCCATCAGTGCGGCCGTTCGGTCCGCCCGCACCTGAACCGGCTTTCAAAACAATGACCAACGCCATCGTCACCGGAGCTTCGCGAGGCATCGGCCGGGAAATCGCCCGCCAGCTGGCCGCGCGCGGCGTGCGCCTCGCGCTGCACTACCAGAAAAATCGGACCGCGGCCGAGTCCCTCCTGGCAGAATTGCCGGGCGAAGGGCACGCGCTGTTTGCCGCCGATCTCGGGGATTCCGATGCGCCGGAGACGCTGATCCATGCGGTCCTCGCGCAACTCGGGCAGATCGACATCCTGGTCAACAACGCCGGCATCTATCACCACCACCCGCCGCAAACGACCAGTTATGCCGACTGGCGCAAGGCATGGACCGAAACGCTCGCGGTCAATCTTTTCGCTCCCGCCCATCTTTCGTTTCTGGCGGCCGCCGCGATGCCGCGGGGCGGCCGCATCGTCAACATCTCCTCGCGCGGGGCGTTCCGGGGCGAACCGGAGGCTCCGGCCTACGGGGCCAGCAAAGCGGGGTTGAACGCCCTGAGCCAGTCGCTCGCGCGGGCTTTCGCCGCCCAGGGCATCTGCTGTTATTGCCTCGCTCCCGGATGGGTCGAAACGGAGATGGCCGCGTCCCACCTCGCCGGTCCGCGCGGCGCGGAAATCATCGCGCAGCATCCGTTGGGCCGGGTGACGCAGCCGGAAGAGATCGCCCGGGCCGCGGTCTTTTGCGCGCTCGACGCCCCGGCCGCGATGACGGGATCCATCATCGACCTCAACGGAGCATCCTACCTGAGAACCTGACGGGCCGCGCATGAGACCCGCGACCCGCGCCGCGTTGCGCACGTTTCACGCCTGGACCGGTCTTGCGGCCGGGCTCGCGCTGACCCTCGTCGCGCTCTCCGGAGCGGCGCTGATTTTCCGCACTCCGCTCGAACAACGGCTGGATCGGCAGCGGTTTGTCGTCGAACCCCGCGTCTCCCGGCTCCCGCTCGACGAACTCGTCGAACGCGGCCGCGCGGCTCATCCGAGAATCAACGTCGAGCGGGTCACGCTCACCGACGACGCGACGATGCCCGTGCTCGTGCTCTTCTCGGACAACCGCTACGCCCACATCAATCCCTACACCGGGGCGGTGCTCGGCCTGCGCGCGCGCTACGGCCAGGGTTATGGCTGGATCGACGGCCTGCATCGCCATCTCGCACTCGATCCGCAGCCCGGGCGGATCGTGGCCGGATCGTTCGCGTTCGGATACATCGTCCTTGCCCTCGGCGGCCTCGCCCTCTGGTGGCCGACCACCCGCCGGGCCTTGAAAGCGGGGTTCACCCTCGACCGGAGGCTCACCGGGCGCGCATGGAATCTCAATCTGCACCGGACCGTCGGCATCTGGGTCGCGCTCGTCATTTTGTTCAACGCCGTCACGGGGGTGACGATTGCCTTCGAGACGTTCCGCAACGGTTTTTATTATCTCACGGGTTCGACCAAGGATATTCCGCCCCCTTCGCCCAATCCCGTTCCGCCGGAATTTGCCGGCTACGAAGCCATGGTCCGGCGCATCGGCACCCTGCTGCCCGGAGCGCACGAGATCTATATTCTGCCGCCGAAGGAGGGGCTCGTGATGGCCGGCGTCCTGGCCGCCGACGCGCCGCATCCGAACGCCCGGTCGTACGTCTGGCTGGATTCCGGCACCGCGGAGATCGTCCGGTACACGCCAAACGCCCGGACCAGCGCCGGCTTTCGCCTCTACTCGTGGCTGCTCTCCGTGCACACCGGCGCGACCGGGGGGCTGCCCGTGAAACTCGCGCTGCTCCTCGCGTCCCTTGGGGTGCCGGTGCTCGCCTACACCGGCGTGGCGGCTTTTCTTCGCCGAAACTTGAGACGCGCCGCTCCTCGGCCGGCAACCCCCTGACTGTCAGGGCCGCGCCCTTCGACCCGAAGATCGTGGCGAACGCGAAGGAGGACCCGTTGGCTCCCATCCCTTTGCGCTCTTTGCGATCTTCGCGTTCAAACCAATGATCAAAGCCCGGGAGACTTTTCGCAGTTCACGCTTGCCAGAGCCGCCTGCGATCCCTGTTTTCGAACGCTCTGCCAGTCAGTAGTCATCAACCATAACCTCAGTCACGATCGCAAGGCGGCCCATTGGCCGACCTGTGTTTCGACAACATAGATCACATGAACGTCACTCCCAAAGACCTGCTCGATGCCGGTGTGCATTTCGGGCATCAGACCAAACGCTGGAATCCGCGCTCGAAGCCCTTCGTCTTCGACCACCGCCAGGGCATCTCCATCATCGACCTCGGCAAGACCCACGTCGCGCTGGAGAAGGCGACCAAGTTCGTCGAGGACACCGTCGGCAACGGCGGCAACATCCTCTTCGTCGGCACCAAGCGCCAGGCCAAGGAAATCATCCGTGAAGCCGCCAGCGCCACCGGGATGCCCGTGTGCGTCGACCGCTGGCTCGGCGGCACGCTGACGAACCACGAGACCGTCAAGAAATCCATCGCCAAGTTCAAAAAATACCAGGCGATGGAAACCAGCGGCGAACTCGCCAAGCTCTCCTCCAAGGAGGAAGCCGCGATCAAGCGCGAGATGGTCCGGATGCAACGCAATTTCAGCGGCATCGTCGACATGGTCGGCCTGCCCTCGGCCATGTTCGTCGTCGACGTCAACCACGAGAAGATCGCCGTGGCCGAAGCCCAGCGCTGCGGCATCCCGTGCGTCGGCCTCGTCGACACCAATTCCGACCCGACGACCCTCAGCCACCCGATCCCCGGTAACGATGACGCGGTGAAGTCGATCCGCATCATCGTCGAAACCATCGTGGCCGCCGTGCAAAACGGGCTCGCCCAGCGCGACTCCCGCCGGGCGCAGCGCGGCGCCGCCGACATCAAGGCCGCCAACGCCGCCGCGGAAACGCCGCTCGCCCCCGGCGAGGTGGATCTTTCCAAGATCGACCTGCCAGCCGACGTCGTCGCCGCCGTCGAAGGCGACGCGGAAGCCATCGCCGCCAAGAAAAAGCCGGTTCGCGCCAAGAAGGCCCCGGTCAAGGCCGAGTAATTCCCCGTTTCGAGCGTTTCGATCCAACCGAATTAATGAGCACCACCATCACGGCCCAAATGGTCAACGAGCTCCGCGGCGCCACCGGCGCGGGATTGCTTGACTGCAAGAAGGCACTCACCGAAGCCAACGGCAACGTCGACGAAGCCACCACGATCCTGCGCAAGAAAGGCGCCGCCTCCGCGGCCAAGAAAGCCGACCGCGTCACCAAGGAGGGCTTGATCGAAAGCTACATCCACGTCGGCGGAAAAGTCGGCGTGCTCCTCGAGGTCAACTGCGAGACCGATTTCGTGGCGCGCAACGACGACTTCAAGTCGTTCTGCCGCGACATCTGCCTCCAGATCGCCGCCGCCAACCCGGTCTACGTTTCGCGCGACCAGGTTCCGGAAGCCGAGCTCGCCAAGGAGCGCGACATCGCTGCGGCGCAGGTGCAGGGCAAGCCGCCGGCCGCCGTGCAGAAGATCGTCGAGGGAAAGATCGACAAGTATTTCTCCACGGTCTGCCTGCTGGACCAGCCCTTCGTAAAGCTTCCGGAGAAGACTGTGAAGGAGAAGCTCACCGAGCTCGTCACGAAGATCGGCGAGAACATCCAGATCCGCCGTTTCACGCGTTTTCAGCTCGGAGCGTAACGGGATTCGCAGTTCGGACGTTTCGGCGATCCGTTTGACCGCGAAGAACGCCAAGGCCGCGAAGCTCGAGCCCTTCGCGGCCTTGGCATTCTTCGCGGTTAAATTCACCTTTTCCACGCATGAAAGTGACCCGCCTCCAGATCATCGGCCGGGGCCTGACCAATCGCTGCCCGAACTGCGGCGCACACGGCCTGTTCAAAAAGGGGTCCTTTTTCGAGATCAACGAAGCATGCGCGAACTGCGGACTGAAAATCGAGCGCGATGAAGGCAGTTTTCTCGGGGCGATGTCGCTGAATTACGGCGTCACGCTCGTCTGCTTTCTCACACCCCTGATGCTGCTCGCCTATCATAAGGTGATCGGCACCACCGCAGCCATCGTCGTCGCGGGCATCGGGTCGATCGGATTTCCCGCCTTGTTTTACCGTTCCTCGCGCAGCTGGTGGCTGATGAACTATTACGTTTTCCTGCCGCACCACCTCCCCGCCAACCAGGCAGGGACGGTGCAGGGAAACGACGATCCGAACATCTAGGATAGCGGACGCGGTCGAATTTCACCGCGAAGCACGCGAAGGCGGATCCCTCCCGACTTGGCGTTCTTCAGAGTAAAAACCGTGCAAAACGCTCGATTGCTTGGGGGGATTCGTCAGCAAGAAGGTCGTCACTACGTAATTTTTGGGAGCCACATTTTGCGGCCGAAAATAATGATTTATTTACATGAGTCGCCAGAACCCAGTTTCCGGAGCGGGAAGAGCCCTTCCCTGCCATAGGGTGGTCACCCGGGCTTACACGCTGGTGGAAGTGCTCATGGCGACGGCGATCCTGGGCGTCGGTTTCATCGGACTCGTGCAGGGAATGACGATCGGTTCGGAGGAACTCGACACCTCGCGAAAACAGCAGATTGCGACCCAGATCCTTTCCGGCGAAGTCGAACGGCTCCGCGCCAGTCCTTGGAGCACGATCGCGAATCTCCCCGCGACGGGAACGATCGCGATCAGCGGGACCGGCGCCATCTCCGGGGACCCGACCTGCTTCGCGCTGAGCAACTACACGGCCACGGCCAGCGACGACAACACCGACCTCAGCAAGCTCGCGAAAAATTTCACCTGCTCCCTGGTCCGCACCCGTCTGCGTCCCGCCGCAGCGACGGCCAGCACCGCGACCTTCGTCAAGGTGGTCTACACCGTTTCGTGGACCAGCAACACCGGCCGCGCCTACAGCCGCAACGCCGAGACTTACCTCGGGAAAAACGGCCTTCACCTTTCCTATCAGAAGTCATGAAGGGCCGTCCCAACTCCTGCGCCGGGTTTTCCCTCGGCGAGCTTCTCATCGGATCGACCCTCGCATCGATGGTGATGGCCGCCGTCCTTTCCAGTTTCGTTTTTCTGGGACGCAGCCTGGAGCGCCTCGCCAACTATCATTCGCTCGAGGCCAAGAGCCGCGAGGCCCTCACCTACCTCTCGCGCGACCTCGCCATCGCGCAATCGGTGAAAGGCGGAACCACGCCCACCGGCACCACCGTCACCCTCGCGTTGCCGGCCGGCGACGTGACCTACACCTACGACGGCGCGACCTCGAAGCTCCTCCGCCATGCGACGTTCGGAGCGAACACGGACATTTCCCTGCTCAAGAACGATTCGTCATCCTGCACCGCGTTCACCTTCGATTATTACACGATGACCGGCGGCGCGCCGACGAGCCAGGT
This sequence comes from Verrucomicrobiota bacterium, assembly GCA_028293565.1. Taxonomy (GTDB): domain Bacteria; phylum Verrucomicrobiota; class Verrucomicrobiia; order Opitutales; family Opitutaceae; genus Opi-474. Next base: position 21,515 of record JAQGON010000090.1, read on the forward strand.
GACGGGCACGGTGAACGTCCCCTACAGCATCAAGCAGATCCAGGTTCGTTTCACGATCGAGACGCCCGGCATACCCTCATCGGTCACTCGCGCGACCTACGAAGCCGTCTCCGCCCGGTACCTCGTCCGGAACAAGCAGCTGCCTGACGGCACGTGACCCATGCTCGGTGACTCACGCGCCGAGAAGGGTTCGATCACCCTGGTCACGCTCTGCTTCGCCGCAGTGCTCGCGCTCGCGCTGGGCAGTTTCCTTGCCTTGTGCCGCAGCTCCTACAGCTACAGCACCCGCCAGCTGCACGAGACGAAGGTCCGCGAACTCGCGCAGGCCGGCCTGGAGGAAGCGCTCTGGGCCCTGAATCAGGACATCTGGACGAGCAGCGGCTCCGCCTCCAGCCAGTCGTGGACGACCAGCGGCGCGAACCGCACGATCTCGCTGAACTACCCGGGCCTCGGACAAGGCGCGACCGGCCAGGTCACACTGACCGTGGCAAATTATGCCGGCGCGGGACCGACGTGGCCGACGATCACTTCCGCCGCGACCATCACGCTCGATGACGGCCGGACCTTCATCAAGACGCTACAGGGCGCGCTGGGGCCCGCCCCGCTTTTCGGAAACGCGATCGCATCGGCCAATTCCTACGTTTCGTTCGTCACCGGAGGTTTGGTCGACAGCTGGAATTCCGATCCCGACAATAATCCCGCCACCGCCGCGGTGGCGTACGCGTTCAACGCCGCCGACCCGCATTGCTACGCCGCCGTCGTTGCCGGCAATGACGACGGAACGTACGGCGTCGTCCTCAACCAGGCGCAGGTGAACGGGTACGTGACGACCTTCGGAAAGCCGATCTCCTACTCGACCTCCGGCAGCCCCAACGGGATGGTCAAGGGACCCCTCACGCCGGCGGCCGTCAAAGTCGACCCCGCGCGCATCGGACAGAGCGCCTTCATCCCCGCCTCCTCGGTTTTCGCGTTCGCCGCGCTGCCCACGTCGGGCCCGAATTATGGCGGTCTTCTCGGCAGCGTGCTTGCGCTGGTGGGCAGCCTGCTCGGCGCGCCGTCGACGGCGGAAGTCTACCGCGTCAACGGCGACCTCACCATCCTCGGCATCCTGCTGCTCTCGCCCAACCTCACGGTCGACAACCGGGCGATGAAGCTGATCGTCGACGGCAACCTCACCATCAGCGGGGCCGGCAAGATCACCATCAACCCGAACGCGTCGCTCGAAATCTTCGTCGCGGGCGACGTCGCGATCGGCGGCAACGGGATCGACAACCAGACCCACGACCCGAAAAAATGCGCGATCTTCTGCACCGGCGGCTCCACGGTGGACTCCGTCCAATACACCTCCTCGGCCGATTTCTACGGGGTGATTTACTCGGAAAACAAGCCGATCGACATCCGGCAGAATGCGGACTTCTACGGTGCGCTTCTCAGCGGGCAGTATGTCAGGTTCAGCACCTCCGCGACGGCGCCGCAGTTCCACTATGATACCTCGCTCCGGAACGCGCGCTTCAGCTACGTCACAACGCCTTACGTCATCAACCAGCTGACCGAGCTGTAAGGATGGCGGAGGATCGTTGACGTCGGCCCGATGGCTTGAATCGTAGCGTCTGCTCGAAACTCACGCCCGATGTTTTCCGATCTCTTCCACCGCAAGCCGCGCCGCAGCGTCCTGATCGAGATCAACCCGTTCCAGATCCTCGCCGCCGGCGTCAGTCGCGGGGACCACGGAATGACCGTCATCGACTGCGCCGCTGAATTCCACCGGGACGACGACGCCGGGCTGCGCGCATGGCTCGAGGCGAATTTTCGCCATCAGCGCTCGTGGATTCCCGCGATCTGCGGGCTGGTGCCGGTGGAGGGATTTCTCCAGCGCGAGACCCTGCAGGTCCGGCGCCTGGCGGAGCCGGCGTATCTTCCCAATCTCGTCCGTGAAAAATACAAGATCGCCGATTCCGAGGACTGGAGATTTCGCATCCTCAGCCCGCTCGAGGGCACGCCGCTCCTCGCTGACGCCGGCGCGCAGCCGGCGCTGATCTGCGGGGTTTCCCATCGCGATGTGCGGCAGGTCGAACAGCGCCTGTTCGATCACGGCCTCCGTCCTTCCCGGCTCGAACCGAGCGTGCTGCCACTGTTGGGAGCGGTTTTTGATCACATGGCGCGGGGCGAGGACAAAGGCGCGGCGGTCGTCGTTCGCATCGAGGAGGAGCAGACGATCGCCTACGTGCTCGGCAAGGAAGGCGTGCATACCCCGGCGCCGGTGCGGCTCGGTTTTCAGTCCATCCTCCAGTCCGCGCGCAAGGAACTGGGGCTGACCGACGGGGACGACATCCTTGCCCTCCTCCGCCAGCCTGACCATCCCGTCCGTTACCTGGCTCCAAAAATCGTGCGTGCCATCGGGCGGGACCTGAAGCCCCTGATCGATTCCTACGAAATGACGACCGGGCAGCCGGCCGCGGGAATTTATTGCGCCTTCCTTCCCGCGGATCTCGCCTGGCTGGCGGAGCCGCTTGCCGACGCCGCGGAACGTCCCACCCTCGCGATCGATTGCGCCAAATGGATTCCCACCGTCCGGCTGCAGGCCGGCAGCGGACTCCCGCCATTCGGGCCGCACTGGCTCAGCGCGCTGAGCCTGATCGCCGAATTTCCGGGAACCGCGCCGCAGAAAACCACGCGCCAGGACGAGCCCTACCGCGGGCCGTGGCACGTCGATTGCCAGCTTTCCGCCGACCTTCCCGGCAGACAGCTGGTCGGCCGCCGGTTCATCGCCGGCGCGATCGCGGCGGCCCTCGCCGCCTTCGCGATCACGATCACCGTCTGGCAGGTTTTCGCCGCGAACTCGCTCCGTGCCGACACGGCCTATTGGGAAACCGAAATGGCGAAGAACCGGAAGCTCTTCGACGAACTCACGCGGACCGCATCGGAGCTCCAGCAGCGTTCCACCCGGCTCGAGTTCGCCTACGGCCTGATGGCGTCGCCCTACCAGGTTTCCGATTTCGTGATGAACCTCGGACGCACGCTGCCCCGCAACATGCGCATCGACCGGATCGAGCAGAGCCAGGGGAAAATCGCCCTGAGCGGCGCCCTGCGCGAGCCCTCCGAGGCGGCGAGCGGAACGCTCAACCGCTACCTCGAGGAGCTGCGCAACTCCCCCGTCATCGGCCCGCTGTTTTCCAGCATCGGCCTCACCGCCCTCCAGCGCGAGCCGGACTCCGATGCGCTGGCCTTCGAAATCACGTTCAAATTGAAGGCGGCCCAGCCGTGAGCTCGACCCCGGCGCAGATCTTCACGGGCTTCCGCCAGCGTCCGGTGATCGCGGCGGCCCTCGCGCTCGTCGTGATCCTGGCGGTCGCGAACTATTTCCTCTGGGAGCAGCGCGCCGTCATCACCGCGCGCAACAACGAGGTCCGCGAGCGCGGCGAGACGATCCTCAACGCCCTCATCGCCCGCCAGCACGTCACCGCCGATCTCGCCAAACTGAAGGAGGCCCTCGACGTCGTCGACCGCAACCTGGTCGTCGAGTCGGACATGGAGGTGAACCTCGGCTACTTCTATAAACTGGAAAAACTCTGCGGCGTCCGGCTCAGCCAGCTCAACCAGCTCAGCGCGCCGCCCCCGCCGGAAAACAGCCCCTTCAAGGTCATCCCCGTGTCGGTGCGGGCCACCGGCACGTATTTCCAGCTGATGAATTTCCTCCACCAGCTCGAGACCGGCCCTCGGCTCCTCACGGTCACCGCCTTCAACTTCAGCCGCGGCGACACGCGAAACAACCTGCTCTCGCTCGATCTCACGGTCGCGCTGCTCGCCCGCCGATGACTTCGCGCTTTCATCAATGGATCGGCTGCCTCGTCAGCCTGCTGGCGGCAGCCAGCCTTTCGGGCGCTTCGCCGGTTTCAAAAACCAAGGCGGCGGCGCTGCGCGCCACGAAACAGTCGGAGGAAATCGCCCAGCATATCGACGTCCTCCTCAAGCAGCGCCTGAAGCCCGACAGCCTCCCGCGGGTCATCCCGAACCCCTTCGTCGTGGTCAGCGGCACGGTTTCGGCCCAGCACACGGACGATTCGATTCCGGACGCTTCCGTCGAAGCCAGCGCCAGGCCGCTCGCGGAAACCACCGGCGTGCAAGCCGGGGAATTTCCCGCGCTCACGAGCGCGGAGATCCTCGCCCGCTGCGCCGCCTCCCTGAAATTCGGCGGCATGATCCAGCTCAACGATCGCGTGCAGGTCGTGATCAACAATGTCCCGCGCAAGGAAGGGGACGTCGTCTTTGTCACGCTCGGCGCCGCGAAAGTCTATCTCCGCGTCCTCCGCATCACCCCCGGCGCCGTCACTCTCCGCCTGAACGAGGCCGAGCAGGTCGTCCCGTTTTGAAGGTCGAGCGTGTCGCTCCACCTTCCGGTAGCAGCCGCCGTCAGGCGGCTAAACCATTGCGCTCAATCGATCGAACGCAGGCGACAACCTCCTGACGTCGGTTGCTACCGGACGATGCTTCGAAGTAAAACGCGTTAGACGCTCCGTCCGCGACTAGAGCCCGCTCGCACCACTGAGTCCCGCTCGCGCCTCCAGCGCATTTGGCGCCCGTTCGACCAGCTCAGGTCCGCCCCAACGCGCTCCACCCGCGACTCCTCGCCAACGCTATTTTTTCCGTGCGCGCAGCGCGGCCGCCATCTCCGGCAAGCCGTGGAGATAGGCAAACGCTTCGGCTCCGCGAACGACCTCGTCCGGCGGCGGTGACGTCGAGTCCAGCAGCGTGCCGACGATCAGGCCCTCCTGGTCTGCCAGTTTCAATTCCTCCCACGCCCGCGCGCGGGCCGCTCCTCCCGTCGCAAACACGAACCGGTGGCTGGCATCCGTGAAAACCCGGAGTTCCGGCGGCATCGAGGGGGTCAAGCGCGGCACCAGCAGCGGCGCGTCCTTCGTGTAACGCTCCATCGTGGACTTCACCCAAGCCACCGCCGCCCTCTCCGCCTCGAGCGCCCGAAGGCGGATCGATTCGGGCGGCGGGCGGGCCGCGTTGTTGCGCACGCCGGGATTCAGCGCGAGCTCCGCAAAGTTGATCTCGTTTTCGCGCGACGGCGCCGCAGCTGGTCCGGGCAGCGTGCCTGCGACCAGTGCCGCCGGCCCCGCGGCGTTTTTCCTGGCGAGCAGCGCGTCGATCGCGAGCTGCGTCGCCTGGCTGTCTTCCAGCGCGGCCTGCTGCGACGAGTGCGACTGCATCACCAGCCGCGCCAGGACCGCGAGAGCGGCGGCGAGCAGGACAAGGCCGAACCACTTTTCGGTGGCGGAGAAGGCCGGTCGGATCCTCGGCTCGACGGGTTGGAAGGCCATCGGCGCGGGCAGCGCTTTTCTCGGCTCCAGCAGCACGCGGTAGATTGCGCCGGCATCCGCGATGTTCTTCAGGTCGCGCGGCGACAGGCGCTCGACGCTGAGGTCCAGCTTGTTCTTTACGACATCGTAGACCGTCTGGGAGATGCAGATCCCGCCGGGATCCGCCACGGATTGGAGGCGCGACGCCAGGTTCACGCCGTCGCCCATCACGTCGTGATCCTTCACGAACACGTCGCCGAGATGCAGGCCGATCCGGTGCGTCAGCGTGTGGTCCGCCGGGGTGTTCTTGGCGCGCTTGCTGAAAAAGTGCTGGATCTGCAGCGCGCAGTTCACCGCATGGACGGCGCTGGAGAAGTAAAGGAGGAGGCCGTCACCGGTGGACTTGAGCACCCATCCGGAGTATTTCTCGCAGTAATTGGTCATCACCGCGAAATCCTGCTCGAGCAGGCCGAGGGTCGAAACCTCCTGCGCCTGCATCCGCGCGCTGAAATTCACGACGTCGGTGAAAAGGATGGCGGCAAGGACGCGGTCTCCCGGTTCGATGGGATAGGGAGGGGACGATTCCATGAACGCCTTTTTATCAGCCGGCGACCACACCGGACGCAATTTCTTCTTTCGTTTTGCGCGCCGACGCCTACGTTCTCGCCCTTCCGTTCCGGAGAGGTGGCAGAGTGGTCTAACGCGCCTGACTCGAAATCAGGTGTAGCCGAAAGGTTACCGGGGGTTCGAATCCCTCCCTCTCCGCCACGTTTCTCCTCGCTGCCAATGGGATCAAACCCCGCGCGCCGTCGTTCGACCCGTACCAGCTCCGCGTCGTCCGGCTTGGCTTCAGCCAAGCGGTATTTTCAACGATTGGCTCATCACACAGCCGTCGCATCGAGTTCGGGCGGCTGGTTCAACTGATGCCAATAGAATCCCAGGTTGCGCACGGCTTCAGAGAACCGCTCAAAGTTCACCGGCTTCACGATGTAACTGTTCACGCCGAGCTTGTAGCTCTCGACTACGTCCTTCTGTTCCTTTGAGGACGTGAGCACCACGACGGGAATGAGACGGGTGCGTGCGTCACCCTTGATTCGTTTCAACACATCCAGGCCGTCAATTTTCGGCAACTTCAGGTCGAGCAAGATGACCCTCGGCATGTCGGTAATCCGCCGCCCAGCGTGCTGTCCCTCGCAAAAGATGAAGTCGACGGCTTCGGCTCCATCTCGGGCGACTTGAATCCGCACGGCCGGATTGGCTTGCCGAAGTGCAATCAAGGCCAGTTCCAAATCCTGGGGATTGTCTTCGATCAGGAGCAGGTCGGGAGCATGGAGGTCGTTCATGAAACGGCGGGGGTTTCGAGTGTAAAATAAAACGTGGCTCCGACCCCGAGAGCGGCCTCGGCCCAGACCCGTCCGCCATGCCGGTGCACAATGCGCTGGACGATTGCGAGTCCGACGCCGGTGCCTTCGAAATCCTCCGCCCGGTGGAAGCGCTGAAAAACGCCGAAGAGCTTGTCGGCATAGCGCATGTCAAAACCCGTGCCGTTGTCTTTGACGTGGAAGACGTCGACGCCTCCAGAATTCGCGCAGCCGATTTCCACGAGGGCCGCCTCACGCTTGCGCGTGTACTTGCAAGCATTCGATAGGAGATTCAGCCAAACCTGCTTCAGCAGGGTCGGGTCGCCGTAGCTCGGCGGCAATTCGCCGACGCGCACCTCGACCTTTCGGTCGGCCCAAGGATAACCCAATTCCTGGAGTGCGCCTTGCACAAGCAACCCCGTGTTAAAGGTGCGCCGGGTCAACCCTTGGCGATTCAGCCGGGCAAAGGCCAGCAGGTCGTCGATCAATTCGCCCATTTTCTGGGCGCCCTGCCGGATCGTTTGCAGGTACCGGCGGCCATCCTCGGGCAAAAGGGCCGCATAGCTATCGAGCACGACCTGCGAAAATCCATCGATCGCACGCAACGGCGTGCGCAGGTCATGCGAGACGGAATAGGAAAACGCCTCGAGTTCCCGATTCGC
>JAQGON010000126.1 GCA_028293565.1 Verrucomicrobiota bacterium
CCCGCGAAGCTTGGCCTTCGCCTTCGGGATGATCCGCGGGAGCCACTCGATGCCGCGAACCGCGTCGGTCTTCGACGGCAGCGACGCCTCGTCGAGCAGCTTCTTCGACGCGACGCCGCCCTGCGCGTTGAGAAAATAATCCCGGCGCACGAGTTCGATCGCCAGCGCGTTGTCGTATCCCGGCTCGCCGCCGTTCAGCTGGTCCTCCGCATAGTCGTAGAGGTACTGCGCCGTCAGGCCGTTCGCGGCGAGGAAGGCCCTCTGCCCGGCGTCGAAATAGGCGGAGGCGTCGCGCTGACCCTTCCCGTAGAGCTTTACGGCATGGTCATAGACAGCGCGAAACTGGGCGGCGAATTCATAGTGCTTCATGGGTCCGAAGACTATGCCGGTTGGCTTTTCGGCGCAACCTTGCCGCGCAACCCGGGAATTTTCACCGCTGAGAACGCGAGGGACGCGCAGTCCGGTCAGCGTCGCGTTCCTTGCGCTCTTTCCGGCGAAACTCCGTCTTAGCCTGCGGGACGAAAATCGATCAGGCGCTTGAAGCGGTCGACTTTGTCGACGACGACCTCGAGGCGGCCGTTCAGCATGAAGGGTAGTTTCGTGCGGCGGCCGACGAGCTTCGTGCCATCGTCCGTGAGCGTATAGGAGTCGCTGGGCAGCGCGTCGGATGAAACAAAGCCGAACGTCATCGACTCCGTCAGCTCGATGAAGAACCCGTTGGCACGGACGTCCGTCACGACGGCGGCGAAGCGGCGGCGCGGCTGGCGGTCCAGCTCGCGTTCGAAGAATTCGAGCAGCTTGATCTTGACGCTCTCGCGCTCGGCCTCGGCGCTGCTGATTTCGGTGAGGCTGAGATGCTCGCCGAGGCGCTCGATGCGGGCGAGGTCGTAGCCGGCGCCGCGCGGAGAGTGCGGCTGGCCGCCGTGCTTGACAAGGTAGGACTCGAAGACGCGGTGGACCACGAGGTCGGAGTACCGCCGGATCGGCGACGTGAAATGCGTGTAGTCCTTCTTGTTCAGTCCGAAATGTCCGTCAGGGGTGGCGCGATACGCCGCCTTCTTCAGACTCCGCAGCAGCTGCGTGCGCAGCGTGTACCCCTGCGGATGCGTGTGCAGGATGGCGAGGAGCCGGACCAGCTCGGCCCGCACCGTCAGGTCGCCGACCTGGATGCCGAAGGTGTCGAGCAGCGCGCGGAACTCCTCGAGCTTTTCCACGTCGGGTTCGTCGTGCACCCGGTACAGCGACGGCAGCGAATGCGTGCGGGTCAGGCGCGCCACGGACTCGTTGGCGGCGAGCATGAACTCCTCGATCAGCTGGTGGCTTTCGTCGTGCTCGATTTTTTCGAGGCGATCCGCATAGCCCTTTTCGTCGACGTAGATCTTGGTCTCCGGCATGTCGAGATCGAGGCTGCCGGCCGTCATGCGCTCCTTGCGCAGGCGGCTCCCGATGCGCCAGAGCGCGCGGATCCAGGCCTGCAGGTCCATGAGCTCGCCGTCGCTGAGCTCGCGCAGCGCCCGTCCGGTCGATCCCGTCTGGTGTTTCGGCGGCAGCGGCAGGGCGCGGATGGTGTCGAGGTCGTCCTCGAACATGAACGCGTAGGCCTGCTTGTACGTGAGGCGCTTCCGGCTGCGGATGACCGTGTTCGCGAAAGTCGTCTCCTTGAGGCGTCCGTTTTTCGCGAAGGTCAGAAACACCGCCTTGCAAAGGCGGTCCTGCGCCTCGACGAGCGAGCACAGTCCGTTCGAGAGCTTTTCCGGCAGCATCGGGATGACCACGCCGACGAGATAGGTGGAGTTGCCGCGCCGCTGGGCCTCGCGGTCGAGCGCGGTGCCGGCGAAAACGTAATGGGAGACATCCGCAATGTGCACGCCCACGCGCACCTCGCCCTGCGGGGTCAGCTCGTAGGAGAGCGCGTCGTCGAAGTCCTTCGCGTCGTCGGGATCGATCGTGAAGACAGCCTTGTCGCGGTAATCGAGGCGATGCGCCGTGTCGCGCGCGGGCACGCGGTCCGGCAGGACGGCTGCCTCGCGTTCCACCTCGGCCGGGAATTCGGTGCTGAGCTCGTACTTCGCGAAAATGCCGAGGAGCTCCGCGCGCGGCTCGTGCGTCTTCCCGAGACGCGCCGTGATCGTGCCGGTGAGGGGATCGCGGCGCTGGTTCCATTCGCCCAGCTTGACGACGACCTTGTCGCCCTCCTTCGGGACCGGCGTCAGTCCGCTGCGGGCCGGGTCGCCGACGGCGATTTCGTAGCTGAAACGCGGATCGTCGGGCTGGACGACAAATTCGCGGCGCCCGCGGCGCAGGTTGCCGACGATGGTCTCGCGATCGCGCTCGAGCACGCGGACGACCGAGCCGATCTTCTCGCCGGGCCGGCGCCCCTTCCTTCCCGGGAAAATCCGGCCGAGCACGCGGTCGCCAGGCAAGGCGACGCCGGTTTCCTCGGGAAAAATCTGGACGGCGGGCTCGCTCTTGGCGCCGGGCGAATCGTCGCGCACCACGAACGCCGAGCCGCCGGCGCGAAACTGGATCCGGCCGGTGAACTCGTCGCGGCCGGGTTTGGGCGCGGCGGTTTTCGAAGGCGCGGACGATTTCGCGGAAGCGCGCGGCGCCGCGGGCGACGCGGGCGGGGGCACGGCGGCGCCGCGCTTGGTCGGCGTGAAGAGGGGCCGGGCCGCCGGGCCGCGGGCCGCCTCCGCCTTCGCACCGCGCGGACTGAGCCGTCCGTTCTTGCTGCGCACGAAACGCCCCTCCTTCAGGAGCAGGCGGACTTCGTGCGCGAGGTTGGCGCGCTGTTTTTTGGGAAGCCCGAGCCGGTTGGAGAGTTCGAATTCGTTGGCGGGCGCGTAATTGGCGTCCTGCAGATGGGCCAGGAGACGATCGCGAAGAGTCATAGGAAAAAACGCCACGGCGCGTTTCGCGCTTTCGTGGTTGGCCTTACGAAAGTCGCATGTCTACCGTGGCGCGATGAAAATCGTCCACGCGGCGAGTGAATTGTTCCCGTACGTGAAGACGGGAGGCCTCGCGGACGCCGTGGCCTCGCTGGCGGGCACGCTGGCGGATCACGGCCACGAGGTCTCGGTGTTTCTGCCGGGATACCGCGCCGCGCTGGAGCATCCGGAGGTCGCGGGCGCCGCACGCAAGCTCCGGCTGAAAATCGAGATGGGCGACCAGTTCCTGACGGGCGATGTCCGCGTTTTTTCGCCGCGGAAAAACCTCCAGGTCTACCTGGTGTGCCGCGAGGAGTTCTTCGACCGCCGCAATCCGTACGGCACCGGCGAGCGCGACTATGAGGACAATGCGGACCGTTTCATTTTTTTCTGCAAGGGCGTGGTGGAGACGCTGCGTCTCGCGGATCTCCAGGCGGACGTCGTGCACTGCCACGACTGGCAGACCGCGCTGCTGCCGCTGCTCGTGCGGGACGCCGAGCGGAAGCACGGGGTGACGCTGGCGGTGAAGACGGTCTTCACGATCCACAACATCGCGTACCAGGGGCTTTTTCCGCGCAGCGTGTTCGCGCGGACCAATCTTCCGGAGGACCTCAACAACATCGACGGGCTCGAATACTACGAGCAGACCAACCTGCTGAAGGGCGGGATTCTGTTCGCCGATCGCGTCACCACGGTGAGCCCGCGGTACGCCAAGGAAATCCAGACGCCGGAGTTCGGGAACGGCCTCGACGGCGTGGTGCAGACGCGGGAGGACGACATCGTGGGCTTCGTGAATGGCGTGGACATGGCGGTGTGGAACCCGGCGACGGACGAGCTGCTTCCGGCGCGGTACTCGATGGCGAATCTGGCGGGGAAGCAGGCCTGCCGCGGCGAGCTGGCGCGGCAATGCGGCTTCGGCAGCCAGTTCAAGGGGCCGGTCTTCGGCGTGGTCTGCCGCTTCGCCGAGCAGAAGGGGCTCGAGCTGCTGCTGGCGAACCGCGGTTTTTTTATCACGCAGGAATGCCGCCTCGTCGTGCTGGGCTCGGGCGAGAAGCGCTATGTCGACGCCTTGCGCGAGCTTTCGGCGCAGGCGCCCTCGAAAGTTTTTCTCAGCGTGAAACTCGACGAGAAGATGAGCCACCTGATCGAGGCCGGCAGCGATTTTTTCGTGATGCCCTCGCTGTTCGAGCCCTGCGGGCTGAACCAGATGTACTCCCAGATTTATGGAACGGTGCCGATCGTGAGCCGGGTCGGCGGACTGATCGACACTGTCGTCGACATCGACGAGTCGCCCGAGACCGGCACCGGGATCATGTGCGCGCCGACGACCGAGGGAATCGGCGAAGGCCTCCACCGCGCGCTGAAACTCTACGCCGACAAGCCTCGCCTCGCCGCGGTCCAGCGCCGCGGGATGTCGCGGGACTTCAGCTGGCGCGCCGCGGCCGAAGGCTACGAACGTCTTTATCAGGAGTCGCTGTAGGTTCGCTGCCGGCACAGCCGACTGACGTCGGCTGCTAGATGGAAAGAGCAGCTGCCGAGGTCACGGGGCTCCGGCAAATCTAGGCTTCCCATCCCGCGGGCTGGATGTTTTCGTGGCGGTTTATGCAGAAAACCTTCGTGATCTTTAAACCCGACTGCATGGAACAGCGCCATGTGGGCAACGTGCTCGGACGCTTCGAAAAAGCCGGATTCGCCATCATCGGCTGCAAGATGGTCCGGCTTTCGAAGGAAAAGCTCCGCGAACATTACGCCCACGTCGCCGACAAGCCGTTTTATCCCGAGATCGAGCAGTTCATGAGTTCGCGGCCGGTGATCATCATGGCGCTGCAGGGCGACAATATCGTCCAGAAAGTGCGCGACCTGCTCGGACCCACCGATTCCCGCAAGGCGGCGAAGGGCACCATCCGCGGCGATTTCGGCACCGAGATGATGAAGAATGTCGTGCACGCCTCGGACAGCGACGAGAACGCCAAGGCCGAGCTGGCCCGCTTTTTCCGTCCCGACGAGCTCTACGCGAGCTAGGGCGTTGAGATCAACGGGTTTGAATCTCCGCGGTGGAATGCGTTGCCCTCAACGCGTTGGACGCTCCGTCGACGCCAAAAGGCCGGCTCGCACCCTGGCGCATTGAGGCCCGTTCGCCAAGCTCAGGGTCTGCGACCATGCGCTCCATCCGCAGGCAAACTGACAACCGATGAAATTTTCGGGCGCTAAAAACACGGCCCAACCGGTCGCCGCAGACATGGCGCCGGTCTGGATTTCAAAGTTCGCGCGTTCCCATTGAAACTTATTCAAGGGCGGTTCTTGCGTAACCCAGTTTTGAGGGCATCGTTCGCGTTCCTCGGCTCGCTCGGGTCGAACTGAATATGGCGCGCATCATACTCCTCGAAGACGACGAGGTCTTTCGCGAGACCCTGATCCAGGTCCTGACCAGGGCGGGCCACGCTGTCCGCGCCGCGGGCAACGGATTCGACGGGATGGCGCTGTTTCGCGCCGAACCGGCCGACCTGATCCTGACCGACATCGTGATGCCGCACGGCGGACTGCCGACGATCCGCGTGCTGCGCGCCGAGTTTCCCAAGCTGCCCATCGTCGCGATGTCCGGCAGCCACGTGCGTCTCGACATGGCCGGCGGCATCGGCGCCAACCGCACCATGGCCAAACCCTTCACGGGCCAGCAACTCCTCGACACAATCAGCGAGGTCCTGGCCGAGTCAGCGTAACGAATCGTGGGCAAGGGTCATCGGGCAAATCCGAAGCGCGGCCGGCGGAAATCCCGCCCCGCGTTCTGCATGATGGAACCCGCCGCTGTCCAAGCTACCTCAATGGCGTCCGCAACAAGTGACGGACCGACGAAGGGGAACGCGGTTCCAAATCTTTACGAAATTCCTGAATTGCCGGTCACGGGGATTTTCGGAAACTTTCCTCAGTGCCGAGGTCGCCCTCACCCTAGCGACCGGAAAAATTCCTCGGCGTTCGCGGCCCTCCCCCGGATTTTTTCAACTGCTCGTCCAACTCCGATTCAACCCACGTGAAAACCAACGTTCTCCGCAAAATGAAATCTCGGATTCAGGAAGCCGCGCCCGTGCCGGCTGAAACCTCCACCAACGGCAACGGGGCCGCGCGGCGCGGCGGCCATGAGGACCCGGAATTCATGGCCGAGCTCCTCGAGGCCCTCGTCAACATCCGCGACGGCGATTTCTCGTCGCGCATCACGGCGAAGAGCGGCGGGCTCGAGGGACGGGTGGCGGACGCGCTCAACGCGATCGCCGGACGGCTGGAACGCTCCAACTCGAGCCTGCTCCGGCTCCGCCGGCAGGTGGGCGAGGAGGGCCGGATCCGCGAGCGCCTGACGCTCGGCGATTCCGTCGGCGCCTGGGCCGAGCGCACGGAGGCGATCAACGCGCTGGTGGACGAGCTCTCGCAGCCGACGGTGGAGATGGGCCGCGTCATCGGCGCCGTGGCGAAAGGCGACCTCATGCAGTCGATGCCGCTCGAGCTCGGCGGCCGTCCCCTGAAGGGCGAATATCTCCGCACCGCCAAGCTCGTGAACGGCATGGTCGGCCAGCTCGGCGCGTTCTCCGTCGAGGTGATCCGCGTCGCCCGCGAGGTCGGCACCGAGGGCAAGCTCGGCGGCCAGGCGCAGGTCAAGGCCGTGTCCGGCGTGTGGAAGGAACTCACCGAGTCCGTTAACCAGATGGCCGGCAACCTCACGGCGCAGGTGCGCAACATCGCCGAGGTGACGATCGCCGTCGCGAACGGCGACCTTTCGAAGAAGATCACCGTCGACGTGCGCGGCGAGATCCTGCAGCTGAAGGAGGCGATCAACGTCATGGTCGACCAGCTGCGTTCGTTCGCGGCCGAAGTGACCCGCGTCGCGCGCGAGGTCGGCACCGAGGGCAAGCTGGGCGGCCAGGCCGTCGTGCCCGGCGTGGCCGGCACCTGGAAGGACTTGACCGATTCGGTGAACGCCATGGCGTCCAATCTCACGGCGCAGGTGCGCAACATCGCCGGCGTGACGACCGCGGTGGCGCGCGGCGACTTGTCGCGCAAGATCACGGTCGACGTGAAGGGCGAGATCCTCGAGCTGAAGGAAACCATGAACACGATGGTCGACCAGCTGAACGGTTTCGCGTCGGAAGTCTCGCGCGTGGCGCGCGAGGTCGGCACTGACGGCAAGCTCGGCGGCCAGGCTCTCGTGCCGGGCGTCGCCGGCACCTGGAAGGATCTCACCGACAACGTGAATTCGATGGCGAACAACCTGACCGGCCAGGTCCGCAACATCGCCGAGGTGACGACGGCCGTCGCGCGCGGCGACTTGTCGCGCAAGATCACGGTCGACGTGCGCGGGGAGATTCTCGAGCTGAAGAACACGATCAACACGATGGTCGACCAGCTCAACGGCTTCGCGTCGGAGGTGACGCGCGTGGCGCGCGAGGTCGGCACCGAGGGCAAGCTCGGCGGCCAGGCCCAGGTGCCCGGTGTCGGCGGCACGTGGAAGGATCTCACCGACTCGGTGAATTCGATGGCGAACAATCTCACGACGCAGGTGCGCAACATCGCCGACGTGACCACGGCGGTCGCGAAGGGCGACTTGTCGCGCAAGATCTCCGTCGACGTGCGCGGGGAGATTCTCGAGCTGAAGAACACGATCAACACGATGGTCGACCAGCTCAACGGCTTCGCGTCCGAAGTGACCCGCGTGGCGCGCGAGGTCTGCACCGAGGGCAAGCTCGGCGGCCAGGCCCAGGTGCCTGGCGTCGGCGGCACGTGGAAGGATCTCACCGACAACGTGAATTCGATGGCGAACAATCTCACGACGCAGGTGCGCAACATCGCCGACGTGACGACCGCCGTCGCGCGCGGTGACTTGTCACGCAAGATCACGGTCGATGTGCAGGGCGAAATCCTGCAGCTGAAGGAAACGATCAACACGATGGTCGACCGCCTCAACGCGTTCGCCTCGGAAGTCTCGCGCGTGGCGCGCGAGGTCGGCACCGACGGCAAGCTCGGCGGCCAGGCGAAGGTGCCCGGCGTCGGCGGCACGTGGAAGGATCTGACCGACAACGTGAATTCGATGGCGAACAACCTGACGGGTCAGGTGCGCAACATCGCGGAGGTCACGACGGCGGTGGCGCGCGGCGACTTGTCGCGCAAGATCACGGTCGACGTGAAAGGCTAAATCCTGGAGCTGAAGAACACGATCAACACGATGGTGGACCAGCTCAATGCCTTCGCCTTCGAGGTGTCGCGCGTGGCGCGCGAGGTCGGCACCGAGGGCCGGCTGGGCGTGCAGGCCGTCGTGCCCGGCGTGGCCGGCACCTGGAAGGATCTCACCGACTCGGTGA